>JAFGYE010000009.1 GCA_016936255.1 Marinifilaceae bacterium
AAAAGTTCTTATCTTTAAAATTAAAAATGCCATGTCCTCAGAAAATTACATCATTCACAAGCAGCACGTGGCACATTCCCCTACCTTAAAAGCAATTGACTGATCCGCGATAGTTGTCGGGAAACTTCTTTACGCCGCTAAGCGATAAAACCGAGGGAAGGAGAAACAAAAAACCACAATAGAAACAATAGAACACATTAGAGGAAAACCTGATGGAGGATTTCCATTTGGAGTACTGAGATTCACGGCGTCGCCAGGAGCGACACCGTGAATATACAGGTGCTTAAGTTTTCGCAATGGTTTTCACCTGCTGGTCGGAATAGCTACTGCTACTGATGGCAATTTGATTTGAGCTGGTGCAAATCTTAAAGAGCGGGAAGACAAATTTGAATGATATTCGTTATACTTGTTGACAATAAGAATCAGCTTTTTTTTGTAAATAAAAGTTGTTCAGAAAAGCATCCGCTTACAAAATAAAATGAACCTTAGATGGAAGCAGTAAAAAAACCAATTAAACATTTATTGTTAAAGCCATTCCCTCAAACCTTTTTGATACAAAGCCCCTTTGGAGGAGCGTTTACCTTCTTTTTCATTCTCTCTGCATTTACAATTATTTACCGTCCACTGGAGGTACACCAGACCGCTTCTCTGAATTTTTACTTCACAATGCTGATTTATTGCGCCATAATCACGCTGTCAGAATTCGCTGTAGCATTCATCATCTCGCGAACAAATTGCTTCTCAAAGAAAGGTAACTGGAATATTTTCAACGAATTGCTTTCACTTGTAATGATACTGTTCACCATTGGGATTTCAGTTTACTTTGCTGGTTTTATGCTGGAAGCACACAGTAATCGATGGAATTTTTCCACATTTTTCGATTCATTTTCCCGTTCCGTTTTAATAGGTATAATTCCGATTATTTTTCCGTCATTATTGAACATTCGCTATGCATTTGCCCCTCAAAACTTTCAGAGCTATGAGAACAAATGGCAAGACCAATCAAAAGAAGTCCCGGAGACATTAATACCTATCAGCTCCAAGGCGAAAAAAGAGCATTTAAGCTTTTATCCCAGCGAATTTATTTATGCTGAATCGAGAGGAAATTATGTGCTATTTCACTTAATTAAACAAGATCAAGCTGTTGAGGTAAGTATTAGAAATTCAATTACTGAAATTGAAAATCAACTTGTTTCAAATACCGATTTTATGCGCATACACCGTGCCTTTATTGTCAACCTGAAAAAAATCACATCAAGAGATGGCAACGCACTAGGATATCGTTTAACCCTAAAAGACTGTGACGATCAAATTTCGGTATCGCGGCAAAAGGCACGTGAATTTGAACAGGTGATGAGCCGAAAATGACCTTTCCATTGATCACAAAAGATTGCTTTTCATCCCACTTTTTTATTGAATCTTGCCTTCTGTAATAAAAAAGTGTTGTATGTCCCTGTAATTTTCAACTCCCTGGATTCCAAGCTTTATTTGCATCAGAAATATTTAAATCTGCTGCAATGAAAAATTTCAAAATCTATTTTAATCGCTGTTCTTTAGGCCTGTTACTTGTATTACAATTATTCTCAATCAACCTGCCTGCTCAAGGTACATCAACAATTTCCGGAAAAATATATGGAGCCAAAAACAATGAGCCTGTACCATTTGCAACAATTCGTTTAATCGAGCTATCCGATACGGCATCGCATCAATTAAGAGGAATCATTAGCGATGAGAATGGAAGTTTTACAATTGACCAAATTCAAAATGGAAAATACAAGCTTCAGATTTCTTCTGTTGGTTTTAAAAAAGCCATTAAAACAGTTGAAATAGTTGGTTCAAAAATAATTGATGCCGGAACTTTCATCCTTCAGGATTCGTCGCTGCTAATTACTGAAACAGTTATTACCGCCGACCGGATAAAAGGTAAATCAGAAAGCGATAAAACCATTTACTATGTAAATAGTAAACTACTTTCAGCAAGCGGTAGTTCCCCTGATCTGTTGAGACATATTCCCGGGGTGCAGGTTGATCTGAAGCACAATATTTCAATGGATGGAAGCCCCAACATTCTGCTTTTTGTCGATGGGAAAGAACGTGACAGAAGTTATGTCAGTCAACTTAATCCGTCTCAAATCGACCGAATTGAAGTAGTAAATACCCCTCCCTCAAATTACGACGGGGATGCATCGGGTGTTATAAACATCGTCTTAAAAAAAGAAAAAAAAGCTGGTGTAAACGGGCATATCTTTTCTGAGCTACCAACTTCTAAAGCTGTCGTTTATATATTTCCAACTTACAGCTTAAATTACAGCTACAACAAAATAAACCTCTATACTTCATACAACGGGGAGGTGAACTACGAGGATATTAACGAAATCACCAATCGTCAGATTCTTGAAAATTCATCTGTTACTGACCTATCTTCCATTCAGCAGGTGAGGCAGAAAAACCTATCCCACAAATTCCATTATGGAATTGACTATCATCTTACCAATAGAGATATTTTAAATTTCTACGGTTTTTACAGGCACTATTCGTACGAGCAAGATGGAAATGTAGTTGTTAAGTCTTCAGAAAATACCGCGAACGACTGGGAAGCTCAAAAAGAGGAAACTGATTTAAATCGTAACAACTTTAACTCGCTTTATTACAAACACCTGTTTGATGATAATGGCTCCGAAATAGCTATTGACATCAGCTATGCATCTAATCGCTCTGAAAACGAAGTTACTTACAACAACCATTTGAGGGATGGGGCACTTATCTACACCAATACTGAAAATCCAAAACAAAGAACAAGCAGTGTGAAAATTGATTTTTCTACACCCTCTGCTAAGAAAATAAAATGGAGTACAGGGGCAAAGATGAAAATTAATGAGATGAAGGATAACACAACAGACGCATTTTCATACACCGAACAGACGAATGCCTTGTATGGAGCTTTAAATTATAAGAGGACAAAATTTGATTTGAATATTGGTGTTAGAGTTGAAAACGCAAAAACCGAATTAAACAACAGCCAAAATAATTCATCAAATTTACTACTACCTTATGCAGCATTTCATTACAAAGTGAATGAGCATAACGACCTATATGTATCTTTTCGTAGTTCAGTCAGGCGCCCTTCGGTTTATTTACTAAATCGATATACCTATACCGACAACCCCTACACAATACGCCAGGGCAATCCTCTGTTAATACCCGAAAGGAAAAATCGTTTGCAGTGCGAACACAGCATCCGCTTTAAGAGCAACTATATTTCTTCACGACTATTTTACGAAACAGTAAGTGATGCCATCAATAAGCTGAGCTATATAAACGACCGCAATCTGTTTGTAACACAGATTCAAAATCTCGGATCGATACACCAATACGGTTTGCAATTAAGCGGAGCACTCAAAATGGGTATGCTTACGATTAATTCTTCATTCCGAATGTATAATCAAACGACCTTTGGAAACAGTCTGGCAAAACAATATGGAATAGAAAATAAAAACAATCTGGTTATGGAATCCGGCATTTCCACAATTTTATCCTTTAAAAACGATTTTGCTTTATCTGTCATTTTTCAGTTCGCAACAGCCAGGGAAAACATTCAGGACAATACCTATTCTGAAGCATTATACTTTATTTCACTTGACAAAACATTTAAGAAAAATCTTAAAGCAGGTATAGTAAGTGCCCTACCCTTTGCTGAAAACTTCATTTATCAAGGATCGGAGATTTATTCTCCTTATTTTTCAAGCACTTATAACGGAACTTTGAAGTTGCCCACAATTCCTTTGATGTTTCGTTTTAGCTATCAGTTTGGTACAGGGCTGAACAGAGCTAATATAAAAAGAGAGAAGGAGGACGTTGACACACGCCCGAAACAAGGATTTTAATTGATGTATTCCCAAATGCCACTAACAAACACAACAATGGCAGTAAATCTGCTGAATAAGAAAAAATCCTTATTTTCAGGCTGTGTTAAAGAACAGGATGATCAACACCTGGCCGGAAAGTACGGATGGCAAGCCTGCCTCGCGTGATAAGGTGTTCCCGCCTTGCGGTTAGGGCAGTCGCACACGACTTTCGCCAATCCATGGTTAGGCTAAAGCGAAACGAGGAGGAAGGCCGTTTGACACCGGGAAATGGATGCTGTTCAATTCATCAATAAAAAAATAACTGATCATATGGAATACAAGGGTTCTTGCTTGTGCAAGGGAATCAAATTTAAGGTGACAGGCGATTTTGAAAGCTTCTATTTATGTCATTGCAGGTATTGCAGGAAAGATACAGGCTCTGCTCATGCTGCAAATTTGTTTTCAACAACAGCTCAACTAATTTGGATAAAAACGGAAACTGAAATAAAAACATTTCAA
>JAFGYE010000068.1 GCA_016936255.1 Marinifilaceae bacterium
AATTTCATATCTCTAAAATAAGAAATCAGTGATAAATATAAAAAACTATAAAACGAAAAAGAGACTATCTCATTTGAGACAGCCTCCACTATATTTTAAGAAGTAGATTTTATCCGAGTTTACTAACCCGGTCTAATCTTACCTTATCTAAAATCTTAATTTTCCGGCCATCAATTGAAATTACACCTTCGCTGGCAAAAGTAGAAAGAGTACGAATTGCATTCGATGTGGTCATGTTCGACAGGTTAGCGATATCTTCTCTCGAAAGATAAACCTTAATGGTTGATTCATCATCTTCAAAACCATATGTGTCACGAAGAAACAGCAAAGATTCAGCTAATCTTCCCCGAATGTGTTTCTGAGTAAGGGTGATGGTTCTGTTGTTTGAGAATCCTAATTCGGTAGAAAGCGAACGGATAATGCACAAAGAAAGGTCAGAATTGGTTTTAATGAATTTCAGCATCAATTCGTAGCTAACTGTACAGGTTATAGAATCTTCAATTGCAACAGCCGAAGCAATGTTGTTTTCTTCTGCAAAAAGTGCACGGTATCCAATAAAGCCAATGGGTTTTGCCATTCGAACAATTTGCTCGCGACCGCCTACGCCTTCCTTAAAAATCTTCACCTTTCCTTCAGACAAACAAATCAGTCCAATTGGTCTTTCACCTTCTTTGTAAATGTATTCCCCTTTCTTAAAAAAAGAACAGGTCATGTTCGCCATTAATTCTTCTTTTTCAGAAGGAGTAAGAACATTAAATACTGAACTTGAATTGTTAATTACTTCCCCACAAATAATCTCTCTGGATTTTCTATCATTCTCAATCATATACAAAGTGGAATATGGATTTAAAATACGTTGTATGTTTTAAAACACTTCAAAAGTATACAAATGAAATGAAATGAAAAAATGAATGCAGAAATAATTCATTATTTAGGTGATGTTCGACAACATGCTATTATGTAGGTGTTTATACCCATTTGTTAGTGCATTGCTACTAAGGGAATTTTTCGTCCGAAACCAAAAGCCTTCGATGAAACGCGTAAAATAGGCGGAGTCTGGAATCTTTTGTACTCATTCATGTTCACTAAGCGGATGGTTTTTTGCACCGTTGCTCTTTCGAAACCATCTTGAATAATTTCTTCCGAAGACATATTTTTTTCTATATATCGGAATAAAATGCCGTCTAACACATCGTAATCTGGCAAAGAATCCGAATCTTTTTGATCGGGGCGTAATTCGGCTGATGGCGGTTTTACAATTGAGTTCTTAGGAATTACTTCCTGATCTTTATTGATGAACCAAGCCAATTTGAAAACATCGGTTTTGTAAACATCTCCAAGTACCGATAAGCCACCATTCATGTCTCCATACAATGTGCCGTATCCAACTGCCGATTCACTCTTATTTGATGTGTTTAGAAGGATGTGTCCAAATTTATTCGATAAGCCCATAACTAATGTTCCTCTTATGCGAGCCTGTATATTTTCTTCAGCAACATTAAAAGGGAGATCGCCGAATATTGGACCTAAGGATTTTTGAAATTCCTGAAAAATATTCTGAATTGGGACAATATCGTATTGAATGCCTAAGTTCTCTGCTAAATCTACCGCGTCTTTTATGGAGTGATCCGAAGAGAATTCGGAAGGCATCAGCAGAACCCGCACATTTTCTTTACCAAGAGCTCGTTCTGCCAAAACCACTGTTACTGCCGAATCAATTCCGCCTGAAAGCCCCAGTGTTGTTTTGGTGAATCCCATTTTTCCGAAATAATCTTTTAGACCTAAAACCAAGGCATCATGAATTTTTTCTATGTAATTTACATTTCTGGCTTCTGCTTTTTGATTTTCAATCGCTTCAAGATCAACTATCTGATAGTCTTCCTCGAAATAATTTAATCGTTTGGCTACTTCTCCCTTCGAATTCATAACCAAAGAGTCACCGTCAAAAATTAATTCGGTGTGTGCACCAATTTGATTGACGTAGAATATTGGAAGTTGATATCTTTCCGAAGTTGCCTTCAAAATATTGGTTCGCAAATCCTGCTGATTATAGGAAAATGGCGATGCTGCAATGTTTACCACAAAATCAGGATTGAGTTTGCTTAGCTCTTCCATTGGTGAAATTGTGTACAATGCTGATTTTGCAAAGTTGTTGTCTACAGGTTGGGTTTCCCATAAATCTTCACAAATAGTGAGTGCAATTTTTTTCCCTTTCAATTCAACCAAAGAGAATTCTGTATTGGGTTCAAAGTACCTGTATTCGTCGAAAATATCGTAATTAGGCAACAGAGTTTTATTGTGAATACTCTCAATTTTCCCGTTGGAAATGAAATAAGCAGAATTGTATAAATTTTTCCCTTTCGGATGAGGATTTACTGATGGTCCTCCAATTACGGCGGCAATATCAATGCAATGCTCCGCTACTTTTTGAAGTGCCGATTTAGATTTCTCAACAAATTCTTTACGTTCCAGTAAATCTTTTGGCGGATATCCACAAATGGCTAACTCTGAAAACAGAACCAAATCTACGCCGCTTTTGCGCGACTTATTGATTGCTGAAATAATTTTTTCAGTGTTGCTCTCGAAATTACCAATATGATAGTTTAATTGGGCTAATGCTATTTTCATACTTAAAAGATATGAGTCCCGAAATATTTCAGGATGAGAAGAAAGATCATTTAATCTGCTGTCTCATTTAATAATTGAATACTTTAAAGCTGTATTTGTTTTCAGCTTAGCAAATTTAGTGATAAAAATATGGAATAGGTATTCCTTCTGTCAGCAAAAACAAAACCGTGGCAAAATTAATTAATCCTTGTATTTATTAAGGCATTGTAAGGAAAAACCAATTTTTGAACCGGGCTTAACTTATTTTTAATATTTTTGAGAAACACAAAAACAAATACCTACAATTAAATCATAAGAATGCAGTTAAATCACTACAAAAATACAAGTGCGAGTATTTTAATCTTGTTGCTGGGTTTTCTTTTTTCATGTAATTCGGACACTAAAAGTCCTGATGTTTCAAATATTGATTTGGAAGTGAAAATTCAAAGATTTGAGCAAGAGCTTTTCGCGGTAAAACAAAAATCAGATTTAAATAAGTTAAGACAGCAATATCCTGATGTATTGCAATTGTATAGTAATAAAGTGATTGGTCTGGGAGATTCAGATGATTCTGATTATATGGTTTATTTGAATAAGTTTTTAACTGATTCAACAATGAACCAGGTTGCTGATAGCGTTGCAAAAAAGTTTCCGACTCTGGATAAAGAAGAAAAGGAGTTGACAAATGCTTTTAAATATTTAAAGTACTATTTTCCGGAAAAGCCGGTCCCAAATTGTTATTCCCAAATTTCAGGATTTAATCAGTCGATTGTTGTTGCTCAAAATTTGATTGGAATAAGTTTGGATAAGTATTTGGGAAAAGATTGTGCATTTTATTCCTATTTGGGAACGCCAATGTATGCAAGAGAAAACATGATTCCTGAAAGAATTGTTCAGGATGTTGTGCTTGCTTATGCTTTAACTGAATTTCCTTTTACTCCGCTAAAAGATGATTTAATCAGCAATATGATTTATCAGGGAAAAATAAGATACTTTTTACAAGCCATGATGCCCCAAAAGAGTGAGGCCGATGTGATGAAATATTCGCAAAATGAATTGGAGTGGTGTGAGGAGAATGATGAGTTGATGTGGGGATATATTATTGAGCAAAAACATTTGTTTACAAGCGAATACCGTACGGTTATTAAGTATATAAACGATGGGCCGTTTACTCCGGGAATGCCGCAGGAATCACCTTCCAGAACCGGTATTTGGATTGGATGGCAAATTGTAAAAGAATACATGGCAAAACATCCTGAGGTAACTATAAATCAGTTAATGACTGAAAATGATTATGCTGCAATCTTGCGGGAATCTGCTTATCAGCCTTAAAATAATCAAAAATGAAAATAGCTTTGATTCAATTTGCACCTGTCTTTGGTGATCTGAAATCAACGATAGAGTCTTTAAAGGTATTGTTATTTAGAGCAAAAGAAGCCGATTTAGTCGTTCTTCCGGAACTGGCCAATACCGGCTATAATTTCGATTCGAAAGAAGAAGCTTTTGAGCTGTCGGCAACAGTAAAGGACAGTGTTTTTCTTGATTTTATTCAGGAATCGTGCATGCAGTACAATTTTACCGTTGCTACTGGATTTTCAGAGAAGGATGGTGATCAATTGTATAATTCAGCTGTTTTGATGAATGCAACAGGGCTTGTTGGAACCTATCGGAAACTTCATTTGTTCATGAATGAAAAAAATATTTTCGAGAAAGGAAATTTAGGTCTTCCTGTTTTTATTGTTGATGATGTTAAAATTGGAATCCTGGTTTGTTTCGATTGGATGTTTCCTGAAGTTTGGCGTAAATTAGCTTTGCAGGGAGTCGATTTAATTCTTCATCCTTCAAATTTGGTATTGCCATATGCACAATCGGTAATTCCTTCCTATGCATTGGTGAACAGAATTTTTATTGCCACAGCAAATCGAATTGGAACGGAAAAAGAACTTTCTTTCACAGGTCAGTCTATTATTGTGAATCCAAGAGGAGAAGTTCTTGCTAAAGCTGATATGCTGGAGCAGATTTTGTTTGTAGATATTGATCCTGAATTGGCCAGAGATAAAATGATTACGAAGAACAATGATGTTTTTAAGGATAGAAGAACTGATATTTATGAATAAGAGCCAGAAATGAGTGTGTTAAAACGAAATATTGAAGAGGAAAAAGCAAGAATCCGAAAGGAGATAAGAGCTGTAAAGCAAAATTATTCTTTTGAGCAGAAAAAAGAGTTGAGCTTACCTATTTTGAAACGTTTGGAGCAACTTCCGGAATTTATCCAAGCCAAAACAGTAATGCTTTACTGGTCCATGAAGGATGAGGTTTATACTCATGATTTTGTTTGCAAATGGGCCAACGAGAAAAAAGTGATTTTGCCTAGTGTTAAAGGGGAAACATTGGATTTGAAACTTTTTGAAGGAGCGGATCAGCTGATAGAAGGTGAACATTATGGGATTCCTGAACCTGAGGGGGCTGTATTTATGAATGAGGACGAAATTGATCTGATTTTGATTCCTGGAATTGCTTTTGATCGGGAAAAGAATAGGATGGGTAGAGGAAAAGCCTATTACGACAGGTTGTTACAGTCGTTAAGTTCTTTTAAGGTTGGTATTTGTTTCGATTTCCAGATTTTGGATCATGTACCAATTGATGAGCATGATATTAAAATGGATGAAATTGTATTTCAATAAAAAAGCCAGTGATTATCTCACTGGCTTTTTAATATCGCTAAATTACGATTATTCTGCGTGAATAGCTTCCACAGGACAAGCGTCAACGCAAGTACCACAATCAGTACAAAGATCAGCGTCGATTACATAATGCTCATCACCCATAGAAATTGCTTCAACAGGACATTCTCCTTCGCAAGAACCGCAAGAAATACAGTCGTCGTTAATTACGTAAGCCATTTTCTTTAAATTTTTAGTGTTAATACTATCACAAATGTAATATCATATTTTTAATGGAGAAACAATTTCGCCGAGAATTATATTATTTTGAAACAGATTAAATAATGAAGAATAAGCTTAGGTAAATAATTTGCACTCTCTATTGTGCAGAATTAAAGATGTTTGTTTTTTTAATTGGTTGGTTTTAGCTTATTACGAGAACTATTTGTTTAAATATGAAATTGCTAACCACGTCATTGTACTCATTGATGTTCTTAATGAATCATCATTTGCTTCGAAAGTTGAGGTGTGCAAAGAGCCGTTTTTTTCAGATTGTACTCCAAAGCGATAAAAAGTAACAGGATATTTTTGTGAATAGAAGCCAAAGTCTTCTGTGGTCATTCTAATATCCATATTTACAACTTTATCGGCTCCCAATAAATTAATCGCATTTGTTTTAGCCTCCTGAGTAATGTCTTCGTGGTTGACTAAAAATGGATAACCATGACGAATGTCTACTTCGCATACCGCACCCATTCCTTTGGCTGTTGATTGAGCTATGTCTGCAATTAATTGTTTGGCCTTAGCTCTCCATTCTTCATTCATGGTACGAAAAGTTCCTTCTATTTTCACTTCATCCGGAATGATGTTGGTCGCTCCGTCAGCAATCATTTTTCCAAAAGAAAGCACCGTTGGGATTCTTGCATCGCAATGGCGGCTAACAATTTGCTGCAGTGCCACAATTATATGTGAGGCTATAAGAATTGTATCCGTGCATTTGTGTGGCATAGCTGCATGTCCGCCCTTGCCTTTAATGGTAAGATATATCTCATCTCCGGATGCCATGTACATACCAGATCTAAATCCTACTGTTCCTTCAGGCATATCCGGCAAAACGTGCTGGCCAAGTATCCATTCAGGTTCAGGCTGCAAAGCACCTTCCTCCATCATTAATTTGGCGCCACCAGGTAATAATTCTTCTCCAGGCTGAAAAATCAGTAAAATAGTACCTTCCCATTCACTTTTGAATTCCGATAGGATTTTGGCTGTTCCAAGCAGACTCGCCATGTGCATGTCATGTCCGCAGGCATGCATAACACCTTTGTTAAGAGAGCAGTATTTATTATCCGGATTTTCGTTAATGGGTAAGGCGTCCATATCAGAACGAAGTGCAATGATTTTCTTGGCCGGATTTTTCCCTTCAATTTTTCCAACGACACCGGTTTTGGCAAAGCCCGATTTGTAAGAAATTTCCAGTTTGCTTAAATAATTTTGAATAAACTTAGATGTTTCAAATTCTTCGAAAGAAAGTTCAGGATTAGCGTGTAAATGAGCTCTGATTTCTTTTATTTCAGCATTAATCTGTTCTGAAAATGCTAATATTTTGTTTTTTAGATTTGTCATTTGTGGTTATTGGTTTATTTATTGCAAATCAATTTTTTGCGTAGTTAAATTTGATCGGGACCTAATCGTTTAGGCGTTTGAAGAATTTACTTCAATCAATTACAAATCTACTAAATAGTTACAACAGATAGAAAGGTAAGCAATTTTGAAAGAAAATAATTTTGAACGGATAAACATGGTTCGATTTTTGTTTCCAATACAGAAGAGTCTTATTGATATTTCAGTGGTCATAATATTGAAGAACAAATAGAAAAAATGTTATGATTGCCTTTTGATTTAGGCTTAACAACTATTTAACGATATTTAGGTTTTCTTTTAGTGAAAAATACTTATTTTTGTTTGTTTGGCTAAACTTTTAAGGTTTTTCTAAACCCTTTAAACTTGTTTGCCGTAGTAAACAAGATCACTGTAATTAAAATAATTAATTGTTATGAGTAGAAAAGTATTTTATTTGTTGGTTGTTGCTATTTTAGGAAGCACATTGTCTGTGTCTGCTCAGGATGCTGCACCAGTAATGAAATTTGATACAAAGGAGTACGATTTCAAGACTTTTAAGGAAGAAGATGGATTAACATCATACTCGTTCGAATTTATTAACACTGGAAATCAGCCGGTTATTATTAATCAGGTGCGATCCTCGTGCGGATGTACATCTCCGGAGTGGAGTAAGCAACCAGTTGCACCAGGGCAGAAAGGTTTTGTGAAAGCAACTTTTGATCCTAAGAATCGTCCGGGTCCATTCAGTAAATCGATAACAATAACTGCAAATACCAATCCTGCAATTACTATTTTAAGAATTAGCGGCAATGTGATTGCCCGAGAGAAAACTGTGGCTGATTTGTATCCAAGAGAAATGAATGGCCTGCGATTGCAAAACAATCATCTTTCTTTTACCAAAGTGAAAAATACAGAAGTAAAAGATGCTTCAATGGAAGTTTATAATGATAGCGACAAGCCAATAAGCATTGGATTTAAAAGAGTACCAGCTCATTTAACTTTAAAGATGATTCCTGAAAATTTGCAACCCAAACAAAAGGGGCAAATTATTGCAACTTATGATGCCAGCAAGAAAAACGACTGGGGATTTGTGATCGATTATTTAGATGTCTTAATCAATCAAGAATATAAATCGGGTAACCGATTAACTGTTAGTGCTAATTTGGTAGAGGATTTCTCAAGTTTATCGAAAGCTGAATTAGCGAATTCTCCAAAAGTTGAATTTGTTAATGATGTATTTGATTTTGGTGAATTAATTCAGGGGGAAAATGCAGAATACACTTTTACGATGAAGAACCTGGGAAAATCTGATTTGATTATCCGAAAAACCAAAGCTTCATGTGGCTGTACCGCTATTGCTCCAAGCACTAAGATTATTAAAGCAGGTGAAGCATCGGAAATTAAAGTGGTATTTAATTCCAGAGGAAAAAGAGGACGTCAAAATAAAATGATCACTGTGATTACTAATGATCCTGTTGATTCGGAAGTAAAACTTCGTGTTTCGGGAAATGTTGTGATGCCTAAAACGAATTAAACGTGATTTCAAAAATAAGATATAAAAGGCTTTTCCATCAGGGAAAGCCTTTTATGTTGCTAACAAACATATACACTTTTCATGATGTTTGCTAAGTCATTACCTTGTAAATTTATAACTTCGCAAACAGAAACGAAAGGAAATTTCTTGTCATGTCAGATAAAAACAAAAGAGATCATATTGAAAATGCGCCTGATTACAAAGCGCTTAAGGTGAATAAGGGTATAAGTAAGCCACCATCGATTAATCCAAGGATTGCAGATAGGCTTAAAATGAATAAGCGGAAAAAATATTCTGTTGAGGATTATGTGAAGGGAATTTTAGAAGGGAATATTGGGATGCTAAGTCAGGCAATAACTCTTACCGAAAGCTCAAAACATGAACATCAGTCGGTAGCTCAGGAGATAATAGAAAGATGTTTGCCTTATTCCGGAAAGTCTGTCAGGATTGGAGTAACAGGAGTTCCTGGAGCGGGAAAAAGTACCTTTATTGAAGCATTTGGAAAGCATGTAACCCAACAGGGTCATAAATTGGCGGTATTGGCAATTGATCCCAGTAGTGAGAGAAGTAAGGGCAGTATTTTGGGAGATAAAACACGAATGGAAGAATTGGCGGTTGATCCCAAAGCTTATATCCGGCCTTCACCTTCGGCCGGATCTTTGGGTGGAGTGGCACGTAAAACCCGCGAAAGTTTAATTCTTTGCGAAGCCGCTGGTTTCGATACTATTTTGATCGAAACAGTTGGTGTAGGACAGTCGGAAACAGCTGTACATTCCATGGTAGATTTCTTTTTACTAATTAAAATTGCCGGTGCCGGTGATGAATTACAGGGAATTAAACGAGGAATTATGGAAATGGCCGATGCAATCAGTATTAATAAGGCTGATGGGAATAATATTCACAAAGCTCAATTGGCAAGGGTTCAATTTGAAAATGCTTTGCATTTGTTTCCTCAATCACCATCTGGGTGGATTCCCAAAGTTCTTACCTGTTCGTCTATCGAGAAAACAGGTATTGATACGATTTGGGATAATATTATGGAGTATTGCCATCATACACAGCAAAATGGATACTTTGATCAGCGAAGAAGTGAACAGGCCAAATATTGGATGTATGAAACAATTAATGAGCAATTACGGGATAGATTTTATCATCTGGAATTAATAAAAGGGCAAATTCCTGATTTTGAACAGAAGGTTTTGAATGATGAGATGAGCTCTTTTGTTGCTGCACACAAACTATTGGATGCTTATTTTAGTGATGTAAAAAATAAAGGGTAAAGTGCTATGTTCACCTAAAAACTTTTCTTTTTATTGTTTTATTTGGTAGTTTTAATGTCTAGTAAAAAAACAGATCAAAATACTTAATCACATGAAGAAAATTTTTATCGCAATTGCAGCGATTGGCCTTTTTTTAGGCTCTTGTACATCTAAAGATCAGTACAAATTAACCGGAAAAGTTGAAGGTATGACTGAAGGGAAAGTTTATCTTTCTAAACTTCAGGATAATAAATTGGTGAAAACTGATTCAACTGAAATGACCATCACGGGTTTTTCTTTTGAGGGAACTGTTGCCTCTCCGGATCTGTACTATATTGAGTTGGACGGTCAGCGAGGTGCAATTCAAGTGTTTCTTGAAAATACAGCAATTACTGTTGATGCCAATGTTGAAAACTTAAGGGAAGCTAAGGTTGTCGGTTCATTAAATCAAGATGTTTTAACAAATTTTGGTGAGCTGCAGAAAGGATTTCAGGAAAAACAACAAGCTTTGTATCCTGAATATCAAAAAGCAGCGGAAGCAAAGAATCAAGTTGCGATGGATTCTATAGAAGCAGAATTTAATAAATCAGAAGCTGATAAATTCACTGCAAGTAAGGAATTTTTAAAGTTGAATGGTAACACTGCTGCGGCAGCATTTGTTGCATATCGAATTGCCTCTCCACTTAATGCAGCCGAAATGGAAGAAGTTTACGCTTTGTTAGGTGAAAATGCTCTTGCTTCATCTTATGCAGGTTTACTTAAGGATAAGATTGAGGTGTTGAAAAAAGTAGCAATCGGACAACCGGCTCCTGATTTTACTTTGAATACCGCAGATGGAACACCACTTAGCTTGTCTTCTTTTAAAGGGAAAGTTGTGGTTATTGATTTTTGGGCATCATGGTGTGGTCCTTGTAGAAGAGAAAACCCTCATATGGTTGAAATGTATAATGAAGTTCACGCTAGTGGTGTCGAATTTTTAGGAGTCTCTTTAGATAAAGAAAAGGATAAATGGTTGAAAGCAATCGAAGATGATGGATTGATTTGGAATCATGTATCTGATTTAAAATTTTGGGACTCTGCAGCCGCAAAATTATATGGCATTAATGGGATTCCAGCAACAGTTGTAATTGACCAAGATGGAAACATTGCCGCTACAAAAGTATTTGGTGAAGAATTGAAAGCTACAATCGATAAGCTGATTCAGTAGTTTTTTTGCAAATAAAAACCTTTTGACCCGAGAGATAATTAAACTTATCTTTCGGGTCATTTTTTGTTAAATGAGTTGATTTTCATTAAATTCAAGTTCTGAATTTGTTCGGTTGCCTGTGTGATATACAATGAAAATTTAAGAGGAAAATCTTTGTGGAAACAAAAAAACATCTACTTTTGTTATTTAAAGTAGATCTAAATAAAACAACATCCCAAAACATAGAAATGTATTTAGTAAATAAATTTATTCTAGTCTTGCTGGCAGGTATTATAATGTCTTGTCAATCAGGTAAAGTAGAGAAGGAGTCCAATTTGATTTCTGTAAGTATATTGCCTCAAAAATATTTTATTGAGCGGATTGCAGGTAATGATTTTAAAGTAAATGTTCTGATTCCTCCGGGAGCCAGTCCGGCAACTTATGAGCCAACCCCAATGCAAATGAAAGATGTTGCCAAGTCGATCGCTTATTTTAAAATTGGTTATATTCCCTTCGAAACTGTTTGGCTGAATAATTTATTGGAAGGAACTGATGATATTAAGCTTATAGACCTTTCGAAAGGCATTGAATTGATTAAAGGTCAGGAGAAGCATGGAGATCATTTTCATGAAGGTGGAATCGATCCTCATATTTGGTCATCACTAAAATCAGTAAAAATACTTAGCAAGAATTTGTATCAGGAACTAATTAAAATGGCTCCTGAAAAGACGGATATTTATGAGAAAAATTATCAGCAGTTTCTTTCTGAAATAGAAGAATTAGATCAGGTAGCTGAAGATTCATTTAGGAATAAAAAAGGAATGTCGTTTATGATTTTTCATCCTGCTTTGACCTATTTGGCAAGAGATTATCACTTACATCAAATATCTGTAGAGATGGATGGTAAAGAGCCATCTCCAACTCATATGAAACATTTGGTAGAGGAAGCTCAGCGATTAAGTATAAAACATGTTTTTGTTCAGAAACAATTTAATGTTGAGAATGCCAAATCAATTGTTGCCGAGATTGATGGTGATGTTGTTGTTATTGATCCTTTGGCGGAAGATTGGCTGACTGAAATGAAAAGAATCATTACTATACTTAAAGACTGAAATTGTCGGAAATGAAAAAAATTCTGGAATTAAAATCACTGACTGCAGGATACGATGAAAAGATTGTATTGAAAGGGGTGAATTTGGTGGTGAAAGAAAATGATTTTTTGGGAATTATCGGTCCTAACGGTGGAGGTAAAACAACGCTGTTAAAGGTAATTTTGGGTACTATAAAGCCTGTTGAGGGAGAAATACTGCCGGATGGTAATGACAGATGTATTATTGGTTATTTGCCTCAAATCAATCAAATTGATAATAAGTTTCCAATTCCTGTTAAAGAGGTTGTTCTTTCAGGATTAATGTCTCATAAAAAGATATTTGGAAGATATAATAGTGAGAATAAGAGGCGTGCAGATGAATTAATGACGCAAATGGGTATTATTCATTTGAAGAATAAAAATATTGGAGAGTTGTCTGGCGGACAATTGCAGCGTGTATTTTTGTGCCGGGCAATTATTGCAGATCCGCAGTTGTTGATTTTGGATGAGCCGGATACTTATGTGGATAGCAATTTTGAAGGAGAGTTGTATGAAATTCTTCATCATTTAAATTCTCATATGGCCATTATTGTTGTCTCTCATGATGTTGGAACAATATGTTCTCATGTAAAGTCAATTGCCTGTGTGAATGAAACACTATGTTACCATGATTCGAATGTGATATCGCAAGAGCAGTTGATGGCCTATAATTGCCCGATTGATTTAATAACACATGGCGAAGTTCCTCACCGAGTACTAAAGCATCACAAGTAAGATATGAACGAACTAATAGAGTTATTTCAATATAATTTCTTTCTAAACGCTGTTGGAGCAGCAATTCTGGCGAGTATTTCCTGTGGAATTATCGGTTCTTATATTGTCGCACGAAGAATTGTTTTTATCAGTGGCGGAATTACACATGCCTCTTTCGGAGGAATTGGCCTTGCCTGGTATTTAGGATTGAATCCGGTATTTGGAGCCGCGGTTTTTGGTGTGTTATCAGCTTTGGGAATTGAATGGATCTCGAAAAAAACTGACGTGAGACAAGATTCTGTTATTGGAATTTTATGGGCTTTTGGAATGGCTTTGGGTATCCTGTTTATTTACATGACACCTGGTTATGCACCCAATTTAATGAGTTTTTTATTTGGGAATATTTTAACTGTCGGAGCCTTGGATTTATATCTGCTTTTAGGTTTATGTGTATTCACAATTGCTGTATTTTTCTTCTTGTTACGGCCGATTTTATTTGTTGCCTTCGATGAAGAATTTGCACGAACGCAGAAAGCTCCGGTTCAGTTTTTAAATTATTTACTGATATCATTGGTGGCTTTGGCCATTGTTTTAAATATTAGAGTGGTTGGAATTATTCTGGTGATTTCGTTTTTAACAATTCCGCAAACCATAGCCAATATGTTTACGAATGATTTTAAGAGAATGATCTTCGGATCGATAGTATTTGGAATTTTGGGATCGTTTATTGGCTTACTGGTTTCTTATCGAATTAATGCACCATCCGGAGCAACGATTATCTTTTCGTTCGTAATCCTGTTTGTGATAGCAAAACTTGTTCAGTTAGTTATGATTTCGGCTAGGCGTAAAAGTGTGGACTAAATCAATTGAAGAGGAAAAAGATCTGAATTAAAAAAGAATATATAAAGTAAAACAAAATTTATACTAATATAAACAACAAAATAAAATGAGTTACGATTTAATAGTAGTAGGAAGTGGTCCAGGTGGTTACGTAGCCGCCATTCGCGCTTCACAATTGGGTTTGAATGTTGCAGTTGTTGAACGCGCCGAATTGGGTGGGATTTGTTTGAACTGGGGTTGTATTCCAACCAAATCTTTGCTGAAATCAGCACAAGTATTTGAATATATGAAACACGCCGGAGATTATGGATTGACTGTAGAAGGCGAGGTTAAACCTGATTTTGAAAAGGTGGTTGCCCGTAGTCGTGGTGTAGCTGAAAAAATGAGCGGCGGAATTCAGTACCTGCTTAAAAAGAACAAAATTGAGGTAATCAATGGTTTTGGAAAATTAGTAGGTAACAAAACGGTTGAAGTTACGGCTGAAGATGGAACTAAATCCAATCATGAAGCAAAGCATATTATTTTGGCAACTGGAGCGCGTTCCCGCGAATTGCCAAATCTTCCACAGGATGGAAAAAACATTATCGGATACCGCAAAGCATTGACTTTGGAGAAATTGCCTAAATCAATGATTGTAGTTGGTTCCGGAGCAATTGGATCGGAGTTTGCATACTTCTATTCTACTATGGGAACTCAGGTTACTTTAGTAGAATTTTTGCCGGAAATTCTTCCTGTTGAAGATGAAGAGGTTTCGAAGCAAATGGGACGTAGTTTCAAGAAGAATAAAATTAAAGTCATGACCAATTCTACAGTTGAATCTGTTGAAGGATCGGATGGCAATTTAAAAGTGAATATTAAAAATAAGAAAGGCGAAATCGAAGTTCATGAGTGCGAAATTGTGCTTTCAGCAGTGGGAATTGCGCCTAATACCGAAAATATTGGTTTGGAAGAGGTAGGAGTGGCTACTGAAAATGGCAGAGTTCTTGTCGACGATTATTTCAGAACCAATGTGGAAGGTGTTTATGCAATTGGCGATATTATAAAAGGACCTGCTTTGGCTCACGTTGCGTCGGCCGAAGGAATTTGCTGTGTTGAGAAAATCGCCGGAATGAATGTTGAACCAATTGATTATACAACCATTCCCGGATGTACATATACAGTTCCTGAAGTTGCATCGATGGGATTGACCGAAAAAGCTGCGAAAGAAGCTGGATACGAGTTGAAGATTGGTAAATTCCCATTCTCAGCATCGGGAAAAGCAAGTGCTGCCGGAGCCAACGAAGGATTTGTTAAACTTGTATTTGATGCTAAGTATGGAGAATTACTTGGTGCTCACATGGTGGGTGCTAACGTAACCGAAATGATTGCAGAATTGGTTACTGCCCGTAAATTGGAAACGACTGGTCATGAATTGATTAAGGCAATTCACCCGCATCCAACCATGTCCGAAGCTATTATGGAAGCAGCGGCGGCTGCTTACGATGAGGTAATTCACATTTAAGAGATACGAAAATAATGCTGGATAAAAAGCCATCCTTTAGTTTATAGGGTGGCTTTTCTATTAAAATCCAGCGTTTTTTTAGTTTCGTTTTTTTAAGTTTGTGAGAATTAATTTAAAACTTCAACCGACTAACTACAAAAAAATGAAGAAATTTTTATTGGTACCTATTCTTGCATTGACATTCAGTACCATGTCAATTGGACAAAATAAGGGAACTGTAGATGCTAAAATGTTGAACGAGATTCGTTCAAGTTTCAAATTGGATGCTTCGAGCAGAGCAATTCAAAATGCAATTACCAATTCGGAAAGTATTCGAGAGCTGTCTCTCAATCATGAAAAGATTGGAAAAACAGACCATTTTTTCAAATACAGAGTTGATGTAAAGGGAATTACGAATCAGGAAAGTTCAGGCAGATGTTGGATGTTTACTTCTATGAATACAATTCGTCCGGAAGTAATGAAAAAATTTAATTTGAATTCATTCGATTTTTCTCACAACTACAACTATTTCTGGGATTTGTTCGAGAAATCAAATTTGTTTCTTGAGAATATAATTGCAACTGCTGATCGTAAGATGGATGATCGGGAAGTTGTTCTTTATTTTAAAGGTCCTGTTGATGACGGCGGCGTTTGGAATTCTTTTTTTAATGTAGCTAAAAAATATGGTGTTGTTCCGGCGGAAGTAATGCCGGAAACAAAGGTGAGCAATAAAACCCGCGAAATTACAAGCTTGATCAATGAAAAATTAAGAGGAGAGGGATACAAGCTTCGTAATATGATTGCTGAAAAAGCATCGGTGAAAGATATTGCATTGGCAAAAATGACCGCTTTAAAATCAATTTACCGCATGTTGGCTTTAAGTTTGGGCGAACCTCCGGTAAATTTTTCATGGAGATTTAAGGATGCTGATGGAAAAATCAGCGAAAGCAAAATGTATACTCCTAAAGAATTTTTGGCTGAAATTAATCCTGATTTTGCGAATACTGAATTGGTGATGATCATGAATGATCCGACTCGTGATTATTATAAGGTATACGAAATTAAGAATTACAGAAATGTTGAGGAAGGAATCAATTGGACGTATTTAAATCTTCCGAATGATGAAATTAAAAAGTTTGCAATGGCTTCTATCAAGAACAATGAAGCAATGTATGCATCCTGCGATGTAGGAAAACAACACAACAGAAAAGCGGGTGTAATGGATTTGAATACCTACGATTATGCTTCTTTACTGGGAGTCGAATTCGATATGGATAAAAAAGCCAGAGTTTTGACTCGTCAATCCGGTTCTTCTCATGCAATGGCATTGATTGGCGTTGATGTGGATGAAAATGAAGTGCCTGTGAAATGGGAATTTGAAAACTCGTGGGGAAGTACCTCAGGAAATAATGGATATTTAACTTTCACAGATGAATGGTTCTCGGAATATATGTTTCGTGTGGTAATCAACAAAAACTATTTGGACGAGAAAGCGAAGGAAGCACTTAAAACAACTCCGATATTACTGCCGGTTTGGGATTATATGTTTTAGGCTCAATCAAAAATAGATCTATAGAAAGAGAACCTCTGTTTTGAGGTTCTTTTTTGGTTTGTGACTTGTTTGTAGTGACAAGGAGTTATGTTGGGCTAATGAATAACATTTAGATTTAATAGCTGACCTATTTTTTGAGCTTCCAGTTTGGCTTCCAATAAATCTTTACATCTTTTAAAAGGAATTCTTCGATTGCGGTTTTTCAGAAATAAAACTACAAAGCAATCATCTGTCTTCAAATTCGTTTCTTTTTGTTCGGGAATATAGGAATCTCGCAGAATAATAGATGAGATTCCGGCAACACGGTCAATATTTTTTAAACTTCTCCACGAGCCCGATTTAAATAGCCCAAAGTAGGCGTAGTAGAATTTGTATTTTTCATCGTCCTTGTCCAGGTAGATTCCAGAGTAGGAAAATGCCATAAACGATCCGATTAGAACTAATAATAGCGTGAGAGGGAGGATGGATGAATAAATTCCCACAAGCATGATCATCCAACCAAGTATCGATCCCGCTTGCCCAAATAGTTTATCGAGTTTGTTGTGAATCATCTTTTTGGTTATTTAGTTTAATTACTATATAACCGTAATTGATACCAATTTACCCTACTTCTGTTTTATCCTTATTTTTTTCAGGGTGAAAACCCGGCTCCGAATATTGATTTGGGAGCAGTAATTTAATTAATAAGTTTTTCTTATTGATATATGATTTTTAATAATCTGAATGATGTGATATTTGTATCAGAGAATTAGAAATAATATTAATAAACTAAAAATAAGAAAACATGAAAAACAGTAAAAGTAACCTGGAAGTAGCAGAATTAAATGCAAAAGAAAGAGAAGTAGAGCAATTGCAAATATTGTTGGCCAATTATCAATTGTATTATCAGAATTTACGCAATTTTCATTGGAATGTAGGGGGAAACGATTTTTTTGAGTTGCACGCCAAATTTGAGGAGTTGTATGTTGACGCCAGCGATAAAGTGGATGAAATTGCAGAGCGGGTATTAACATTGGAAGGTCATCCTTTGGGAAATTTTTCCGATTACGTTGCCATTTCAACCATTCAGGAAGCCAACTCAAATTGTTCAGGTACCGATATGGTGAAACAAATTATTCAGTCGCACAATATTTTAATCGGGAAAGTAAAAGAAGTATTAATTCAGGCAAATGAAAATGAGGATGAAGGAACTTTAGATATTCTGCCAGCCTACGTTTCTTATTTTGAGAAGCTAAACTGGATGTTTAAAGCATATTTGCGCTAAAATAAAATGCCTCCAATTATTATTGGAGGCACTTTTTATATTTTATTCAAAATCCATAACAATAGGAGAATACATGTAGTTTTCCATGTAATCTTCCATTTTATTGGTGATTTTATTGGTAAATACAATTCGTTGTGATTTGGGAAGATTATCAGATAGTCGATTAATATCCGAAACAATTTGTTCTTTAATAATCATCTCAGCATCATCAATGGCAACTATCTTTAAATTGCTAAGATTGATTCCGCTAAACGAGTACAATTCGTTGAATTTTCTTGCTGTTGCAATAACAATATCCGAACCGGCATAAATTTTATCACGCAGGTTGTGTAAATTCCCCGCATCACCTTCACTAAATATCCTCAGGCTGGTATTGTGACTTAGTGCCAGAAACTGTTCTTTCAGTTGAATTGCTTTCTCTCTATCCGAAACAACAACAATGGCTCTGGGTACATCCTCAAATTCAGCTTTAAGTTGCTGAATAATACCAATAATTATGGTATGGGTTTTCCCGGATTCATCAGGAGCTTTAACAAATAAATCAACACCGCTTTTTATTTTTGAGATGCAACTCTTTTGAACTTCTGTTGGAGTTTCAAAACCATATTCTTCAATAGCTTCTAAAAGCTTTGGATCTAATTTTTTTAAAAACATTGGGTGATTGTATTTTTTGTATTCAATGCAAAATTACTAAATATCCCATCATTAGAAACTTTATAGTGATATTTGAAAGAAAGAGGCACGCGGGATGCCTCTTTTCGGTTCTATAATTGCTTGGCAAGTTTCATTAATTGGATAAATTCACTTCGGTAGCCTTCTTTGTCTTCGCCTTTTGATTGTTGAGCCAGATCAATCAGCATACCGTAAGAACAGTTTCCCTTAAATTTTGAATCTCTTAACAGAAGTCCGAAACCGGCAACAGAAGCTGAGAATTTGAAGTTATTGGATAGTTCCCGCCTGTCAATTCGTGTATTGGAAATTATTTTTTCCAATAACAGACTCTTTTTACCATCTGGTTTTTTGTAGCGGAATTTTACTGTGGCCAGTTCGTTTCCCGTATATGCATTGGCGTTTAAACTTGTGTTCTGATATTTTAATTCCTGATCTTGTTTTTTCTTGTTCTTCATTAACTTGATCTCGTAAAGAGCCGTTACGCTGTGACCAGATCCCAATTCTCCGGCATCTTTTGTATCATCTTCAAAATCCTCACTAGCCAACATTCTGTTTTCGTATCCTACCAATCTGTATTCTGCCACAACAGCAGGATTGAATTCAATCTGGATTTTCACATCCTTGGCAATGGTGAATAAAGTACCGCCAAATTCATTTACCAATACTTTTTTTGCTTCCAAAAGATTGTCAATGTAGGCATAGTTGCCATTTCCTTTATCGGCAATAATTTCCATTTTATCATCTTTGTAATTTCCCATGCCAAAGCCTAAAACAGAAATGAAAATTCCTTTTTCACGTTCTTTTTCAATCAATCGCTCCATTTCAGCATTACTCGATTGACCAATATTAAAATCACCATCGGTAGCTAAAATAATACGATTGTTTCCTCCTTCAATAAAATTTTCACTTGCTGCTTTGTATGCTTGTTTTAGTCCCGATGCTCCGGCAGTAGAACCACCTGCATTTAAGCGGTTAAGTGCATTTAAGATATCTTCTTTTCTTGCTCCTGAAGTAGAGGGAAGAACCAATCCTGAATTTCCGGCATAAACAACTATTGCAACTCTGTCATCTTCCCTAAGCTGACCAACCAAAAGCTTAAATGCTTTTTTTAGCAATGGTAATTTGTTTGGAGAATCCATCGAACCTGAAACGTCAAGAAGAAATACCAGATTGGATGCCGGTAGATTTTTGGTTTCAATTTTTTTGCCTTGTAAACCAATGTGCAGCAATAAATTTTCTGAGTTCCACGGACATTCAGCCACTTCGTTTGTGATAGAAAAAGGATGCTCGTCATTGGGTTGCGCATAGTCGTAATTAAAATAATTCACCATTTCTTCAATTCGAACGGCATCAATTGGCGGTTTGGTTCCTTCTGTTAAAAATCGACGAACATTACTGTACGAAGCAGCATCAACATCAATCGAGAAAGTAGATTTTTAACTGCTTGTTTGTATCCATTTTCATGAATGGCAGAGTAGCCTTCTGTATTAAAGTCTTCTTCCATTTCGCAATCCATCATTTCTAATAGTACAGGATTGCGCTTTTTGAATTTCCTGCCTTTTACACGCGCTCCGGCAGCACTTCCCGTAATTGCTTGTTGTTTACTTATTCCATAAGCGCACACAACCACTTCATTCAGGCTAATGTCTTCTGCCTTTAGGATTACATTAATGATACTTTGTTGCTTCACCTTAATTTCCTGTGCAATCATCCCAATAAATCCAAAAATTAATATGTCATTTTCATTGGCTTCTATTGTGTACTTTCCTTCAATATTAGTAACAGAACCAATACCTGTTCCTTTAATTATTATACTAACACCTGGCATTGGGACATTCGATTCATCGCTTACAGCTCCGCTTATACTTTTCGCAGATAAATTTCCTATCAGAAACAGGCTGATAAGTGTTATTAGAATTGCTTTTGTTCTCATGGCTATCTTTTTTTAATGAATACTTATTTTTTGCTTATTTACCTGTAGGATGCAATCGGAAAACAAATTCCATAAAAAGTTTTCATCTTTTTTTCTTTTTTGTTAACTCGCGGTAGTGAATGAATTGTTTATTAAGTGAATATTTTTAATGTTTCGACTCAAAAAAAATCCGGAAAGTAAAGAAGATCTGCAGTTGCTTCAAGAGTATAGGAAGCAAGGCGATCTGGATGTGCTTGGACAACTTTTTGAGCGGTACATGCACTTGGTATATGGTGTAGCATTAAAACATTTTAGCGATCGGGAATTGGCGAAAGATGCAGTAAATCAAATTTTTGAACGTCTAATTGTTGAAATCCCTAAATTTGAGATACAGAATTTTAAGAGCTGGTTGTTTGTTGTGACAAAGAATTTCTGTTTAATGGAAATTCGAAAGGAAAAATCACATCGAAACAGATTCGAGAAATTTTCTGCCGATCAAAATATGGAATCTGCCGAATTTTTGCATCCTATAGATGAAGTGACAAATAGTTCTTTGGAAGATAATCTGAAACATTGCATTGAACGCTTAAAATTGGAACAAAGGCAATGTGTGGTGTTGTTTTATTATCAGGAAAAGGGATACAAAGAGATTTCGGAAGAACTGGAGTTTCCTGAGAAAAAGGTAAAAAGCTATATTCAGAACGGAAAGCGAAACCTGAAAATTTGTTTGGAACAGATAGAATCGAAGCATGAGGTTTAAAAGTAGATTGACATATCGAAACTTTATAGACTACTTCAGTAATAAACTGGAGAAGAAGGAGAAACATGCGTTCGAGAAAAAGATGATGCAGGATGCTTTTGATAGTGAGGCTTTTGATGGCTTGTCGAAAATAAGCAGTCAGGAGCTTGAGCAGGATTTTGCAGAATTAAAAAATAAAATACACGCAAGAACACAGGAAAGAAAAAGAAGAATTCCGATTTGGTTTCCTTATGCGGCCAGCATTGTAATTTTGATCGGTTTAGGTTCTGTTCTGATGTATTTAAATCAATATTCAGTTCAGAATGAGATGATTGGTAGTCAGATGGAAAGTGAAGTAAAAAAAGCAGAAGTTACTGTTGTTCAGCCTGAACTCCCTGCAAAGAAATCTGAATTGCTGGATATTATTGATACACTTAAGGAAGATTCAGAACTTGAGTTTTCGGACAGCGGGGATTCTGAAGTACAAGAATTTGCTGTAGTTGAGGATGAGGAAGTTGATGAGGAGATTGAAACTTTCTCTAAATCGGAGATTCTTTCTGAAGCACCTGTTACGAATAAAAAAATGTCGGTAAATAGAATCACCAAAAGTGCTGATGCTGATTTAGAAAACACACTTGAAATAGAAAAAGCCTTGTCAGGGAAAGTGGCTGGACTTGAAGTCTCTAAACAAAAAAAACAGGAAGAACCGCTTGCGTTTCACGCAGATAGTTCAAAGAAAGATATCAATAGGATGATAAACGGAGTGGTTTTAGATGAGGATGAAGTGCCAATTCCAGGAGTGCAGATTTTTAGTAAAGAGACAGGAGAAGGTGTTGTTACAAATATGGACGGTCAATTTCAGATTAATGCCAATGATACAAATAAAACTTACAAACTGACTGCTTCATTTATTGGTTACGAGCAGAAAGAAATAAATGCTCAGGCTGATTCAACATTACTGGTGATATTGGAATCAGATGAAGTTTCAATGGATGAGGTTGTTGTGGTTGCATATGGTTCGGATGGAGATCAATTGGAAGATTCAAACAATTCATGGGAGAAGGCAAGGCCGGCGAATTCAGCATCAATATCGAATTTTAAAAAGGTACTGATTGAAAAGTTGGATTACTCCAAATTTGAACATTTGCATGGAGCTTATAAGCTGAAATTGTCATTCATTGTTACCGCTTCGGGTACTGTTGATGAAATTGTTTTTAAAGACAAACCGGATTCTGTATTGGTTTCTGAAATTGAAAACTTACTCCGTAGCGGAGAAAACTGGGAGCCTGCCAAATCGAGAGGAATTCCTGTTTCTTCAAAAGTGAGAATGGTACTTAAATTGCATTTTGAGTAGAGGTTTGTACTTTTTTCCTTTTGTTGGTAAGATAAACACCTAAAAGAATACATGCCATACATGTCAGATGCAGAATAGTAATGGTTTCGCCATCAATAACACCCCAGAAAATAGCAAAAACAGGAATGATGTAGGTTACTGATGAGGCGTAAATTGCAGAGCTGTATCTGATTAAGCTATTCATTAACAGCATGGCGAGAGCGGTTCCAATTATTCCTAAAGCCGCCAATGCAAGAAAATGAATTGGCCAGTTTGGTGACTGAAGCACAGGTTCGAAATTTGTTGTTGCCAGATAGATTAGTGCTGCAGGACCGGTAAAAAAGAAAGCCAAAGAGGTAATCTGAATACCCGTTAAATGAGATAATTTCGATTTAATTTCGTTGATGTTTATTCCGTAAAATACGGTTGCGAGAACAATTAGCAAGGCATAGCTGTTCACATTTCCCAAAGCCAACTCCTTGCCTGAAGTAATTAAACCCAAAGCACCAATTAGTCCGATCACCAGACCTGTAACCTGCAGCCATTTGAATTTCGTTTTATGCAGCAGTATTCCTATGGCTAATGTGAATATTGGAGTTAGAGAATTCAACATGCCAGCCAATGCACTGTCAATTTGAGTTTGTGCCTTGGTAAACAGAAAAGCCGGGATAAAACTTCCAATAAAGCCAGCAATCAAAAGACTTTTCAGATCCTTTTTTTTCAAAAATTTTAAATTCTTAATTGAATAAGGCAAAAGCACCAGCGAGGCCAAAAACATACGGATTCCTGCCGCCTGTTCGCTGCTAAAACTTTTCAATCCTATTTTCATCAGAATAAAAGAAGATCCCCAAATAAAGGCGAGCAACAGTAAAATTAAATATTGAAACCAAGCTTTGTTCCAGTGCATAGTATGTTGTGTTAGAGCACTCGAAAGTAATTCAATTTTGGGAAAGAACAAACCCTCTGGCAAGGAAGAAAATTACGCTTGCAACTATTTTTAACTATATAAAACAATTTTTTATGAGTGTTGGCTCATTTGTGCATTTTGAAAATACAAACAGCCCCAAATTGTTTGTGATTTGGGGCTAAACTACAACAGGTTCAGCTGTGTAATAGTTACACCTAACTATTATGTGAAATATACTATCATTTATTCGTGGAGTATAATATTCATACTCTTTCATGTTTTTATCAACTAGAAATAATACAGTGTTTTTTTTTTTGGGTTTGTGCACTAACTTTTAAAAAGTTGAGCATTAATATTGCACAAATTATAATTATTGGATTGTGTTTCATTTTTCACAATTATCTTAACTGAATAGCTCATAAACTTATGCAAAAATGAAAGTTGAAGTCTAAACTCCAACTTTCATCATGCCAAAAATTAATCTTCAGATTCAGCAAATCTTAATATACACTGATGTAGTGTAACAGAATCTTTTGTAAGATCATTTAAATCCTCTTTGAAAACTACATAGTAGTATTTATCTAAGTTGTAAAAACCTACTCTTTCCATAATACCCTGAAGAGATTTTTGTTCAGACAACCATTCTACATTTAGTGTATCATATTTGGGGATGTTGCACTTAGCTATTGTGATTTTGGGTTCTTTAACAGCTATTTTATTTCTGAAGTCTTCCAGTAATTCGTCAAAAACAGCTTTTGCAAAATCATTATTTTCACCAAAATACTCACAGTCAACAGCAATAACAAAACTCTCCGTCTCGTAAAAACGCTTTTCTATTCGAAAGTCTACAATATCAAGTTTTCGATCGATTAGAAAAAGTAGTGTGTCTTTTTGTTGTGCTTCAACCGAGAAGACAATCATTACTAACAAAGCTATAAGTGCATATTTCATTTTAATAAGGACAGTTTTTATTAATTTGACTTAAAATATCAGATTCTAAAATGGATCTTTCTTCAGGTGTTACTGTAAATGTATCGTTTCCTACTTCTTCAAGACCACTATTTGCCATGTATATAAATAGAAAATCTAAATCACCTAACCTACCAGAATAATCATTTTACCAGATATGATTTTTTAGAAATCTTCTAATGTTTTATAAATCAAAGTATCGCATTTAAATGTGTTTCCTTCCACTACTGCATCACCATATCTTTGTGGTAATTTATCAGTTGACATAATAAAATTCCCTATTAGAGCATTTTTGTTTGTAATATCAAATGGGTTTTTGTTGAATTCAATTTTGTATCTGGTAGATTCTAAATGTTGGGTTTTATCAATATCGGAATAATCATCAAAGATTATTTTTGATACAATAAATGGTTTTTTGTAAAAAAATAACGATATAAATTTTCCACCAAGTCCATCATTATTACCTACCTGTAACAAACATTTATTAAGTAGAGTATCTAAATATACTTTTGCTGGCATTCTATAAAGAGTCGTGTCTGATTTTAAGTTTGAAACAATTTTCAAACTGTTTTTTTGAGGAATATCAAATACTTTCTTTTTATACTTATTGACATATATCTTGGTTTGAAAGTTAACTTCAATTATTGTATCATTATGCATCCATCCAAATTCAATTGGCAAATGTGCTTTGAAACTACCTTTGATTTTTTCAAATGGGTGAAGAATTGTATCAGATATTGTAAATTGAAAGGTCTTAATTGGTAAGCTAATTTGATAATCTGCATTGAATTTTCTATCCATTGATTTTCTGGTAATAGATGCTTCAACAACAGATTTTGTGTCAAATTTGATATTTATTTCAGTTCGTTGGCTATTATGTGTGCGATCAAAATCCTTTCCTTTGATATCAGTTGAATTTATAGAATCTTTATTTGTATTTGGGAGGACTTTCCAAATCATTAATTCATAAATATTATTGGTGACACTTCTTAAACTTGTTGAAGGATTAATTGTATCACTTTTTACAGAATTTGATAAAAATAGAAATTCTTTCTGTGCAATAAAGTTGGGATCTATTTTAACTTCCTGCGAATATGTTAATGTTGGGACAATTAAAGCAAGTATTACCATTAACAGATTAATTACAATTATCTTTCTCATCACTTAATTTTTTTTGAAGTTCATTTATACGTGCAATTTGGGTTTCATTAAATTTCGATTTAAAGATGGTGTTTTTATCTAAGCCAAGCCAAGCTAGAGCCTCGTATTCTTTCTGAGTGTGATTGCTTTTATCAAACCATTTTAAAATTGAGACCATTTTCTCGTGCATTTGGTTGATCATATATATGTGTTGTGCCTCACCAAAATTATTAATTCTTTGATAATCATTAATCAGGTCGGGATAACTTTCACTTAGAATAGTTGGATTGACTTTGCCATTTTCTTTTGTTGATTCCTCTACTGTTTTATAAATTTCAGCATGAATAATTTCATGCAAAATAGTATTGCACATTAAAAGATTCGATTTGGCCAAAATATTTTCATTAATCCTTATTTGAATAATATTATAGTAAAACGGGTCTGCATATTGATTGTTAGTACTACGTGTGCCGTACGTTTTACCGTTTACCTGTCGAGGAATTCCAGTACTCATATCCATTGGAATATAACCAATATCAAAAACAAGTGTGAATTTAGAATCTGAAGGCATGAATTCTTTTAGCAGATTTTGAAGTACACTTGTTTCATTTTTAATTTTATCATAAATGCAATCAGCTTTAGTTCCTTTCCAACTATCATCTTCAACAACGGGCGGTGCAGGATTATATCCTGGATAAGGCTCAGGGTCTTTAAGGTTAGAGTTACTACTTCCGCTACTTCCTCCACCATAAGGTGAATTAGTAGAATAATTACCACCATTACTGCTTGCCCAGTCGCCACTGCTATGGTGTTCTTGAAATAAATATTCTGTTGATATAAAACAATCTTCTTCGCTCCAGTAG
>JAFGYE010000010.1 GCA_016936255.1 Marinifilaceae bacterium
CATTCCCCACGGACGTGCGATCGCCGGGTATGTATTTCCGTTTGACAATTTATACTCAGAGTCGGTTCCCATTAAAGGATTGACAAGTGATACGAGTGATTCATTGTCATCACTTTGAACAGCTTTGTTTTTTTGAGAAGGCGAGCAGCTCAATAACAGAGCCAGCAACAGAAGAATACCGAAAAATTTCATGTCAAAGTAATCTAATCAGTTTAAGTATACGCGCAAATGTAATCTTTCCGGTTCTAAATAAAAATATGGTGATTCATGTATTCTGTTTAGTATTTAATTTGAAAGATTATATTAAATTATTTCGAAAATCGAATTTTTTTATTTTATTTTCAAAGCGATTAAAATTTACTATTACCAAAAACGCTAATCTTATGAAATCATTACTAATGTTATCGGTATTCGTTTTTGTATCATTCATTTCCTTTTCACAGACAGACAAAATTAAATTCGGAAAGATTGATGTGGAAGATCTTAAAATGCAGACTTATGATAAAGACACTTCTGCTGTTGCTGTCATTCTGTTTGAAAAAGGTACCGAAGAAATTGAATACAATCAAACTTTGGGGTGGAAACTCAAATTTTCAAAACATCAGCGAATTAAAATTTTAAAGGAAGAAGGGGTTGATTATGCTGATTTCCAGATCAGACTAAATGTGAGCGGAAGTGAAGAAGAAGAAGTAACAAAATTAAAGGCAATCACATTTAATTTGGAGAATGGAAAGATTCTTAAAGATGAATTGGATAAGAAAGATGTTCACTTGGAAGAAGTGAATAAATATATAAATCTTAAAAGCTTTTCTTTACCAAATGTCAGAGTCGGCTCAGTCATCGATGTGGAGTATTCTATTAATTGTAAAGCCTTTTTTCGGAATATGCGGCCATGGATGTTTCAACATTCCATTCCAACAGTTTATAGCGAATATGAAGTTAAGATTCCGGAATATTTCAAATTCCGACAGTTTGTATTGGGATTTGAAGAGTTTACTACCTCCGAACAAACCAGTTCAATGTCTGATATTGTTTTAACCAGTAAGTCAACATCTGGAGGAACGTTTAATACAGGACCAGTTAAAACAGAATTTAATTACGATAAAATTAGATTGCAAAACAATGTTTATCACTGGATTGCCGAAAATATGCCTGAATTTAAAGAAGAGGCTTATACTTCAACAGTTGATAATTTTATTCAACAGGTTCAATTTGAACTGCAATCCATTCAATTTCCCAATAGTACGCCTCATACATACTCGCAATCCTGGGAGTCGATTAATAAGAACTTAACAGAAGATGAAGATTTTGGAAAGATAGTTTTTAGTCAGGCAAAGTTTCTTTTGGAGGAAACGGAGAAATTGATCTCAGGCGCAACTGATAATATGGAGAAGGTAAATATTTTACTAAATCATGTCAGGGATAATTATAAATTTAACGGGTTCCACAGCATCTATTCCAAAGGTCTTCGTACAACTATTAAAAATATGAGCGGGAATGTGGCCGACATTAATTTTTTGCTGGCTGCTTATCTGAGATCTGCCGGATTCGAAATTAAGCCGGTAGCATTAAGTACCCGTTCTAATGGAGTCTTTGTATTCCCAACTGTTACCGGATTCAACTATGTGGTTTTGCAATGTAATGTAGATGGTAAAAATATTCTGCTTGATGCTGCCGATGATTATTCAGGAATTAATGAATTACCGTATAAATGTTTAAATGGAAGAGGATTGGTTATTGGTGGTTCGGTGCCGGAATGGATTGAAATGCTTGAAGTTGGTCGATCGGATGTAAATTACATATCCAATTTAACGATTGAAGAAACAGGTAAATTATCCGGTAAGGTTGGTATCTCCAGAAAAGGTTATTCAGCTCAGTCATTTCGCAGCAAGGTTGCTAGCTTTAATTCTGTGGACAAATACACCGAAGATTTTGCAGCGAAGAATCATGACTGGGAGATTGAATCACATTCGGTTGAAGGCATTGATGAATTAAACACCAGGGTTCTTGAGAACATTGATCTTTCACTAAGTAACAATAGCATTTTTGCAGGCGATATGATATATCTCTCTCCCGTGATCTTTAACGTTCAGGATGAAAATCCTTTTAAACTGAAAGAACGAAAATATCCTGTTGATTTTGGATTTGCAATAAAGGAAAATGAGATGAATATCATTACTATTCCTAAAGGTTACAGTGTTGAAGAATTTCCGGAATCATGTAAAATTGGTCTTCCTGAAGGTAAAGTAGTATACATGTTTTCAGCCAGAAAGTTAAATGAAAATCAGATACAGATTGTGTCGAATTTGGTTATCAATAAGCCTGTTTTATATGCTGAAGATTATGAAAATTTAAAGGAACTTTTCAATTTAATTATAGAAAAAGAAAAGCAACAGATTATTCTCAAAAAAATCTGATAATGCATTCGGGATCAGCTTCTTTTATCTTTACTAAACATGATCGAATGATACAAATCGTAATACAAGGTTTAATTCAAATGAGACTACAAAATTTGTTTTTAATTGTACTTTTTCTGTTTGTCTGGGGAGAACTTTTAGCCAAAGACGCATTTTATCCGGTTACAGACATTCCTACTTCACTGTTGACAAATGCCAATTCCGTGGTAAGGAAAAGTGATATCAATCTTGAAATATTTGCGAAGGATAAAATAAAATATTCATTCAAAGAAATAATCAGCATTTTAAATGAGAACGGGGAAGGAGAGGGAGTTCTTTACATTCCCTATGATTCGAATAGCGATGTTGAAATTGAGGTGGCAAATATTTACGACAAGTACGGAACTTTAATAAAAAAAGTAAAAAAAAGTGAGATTTATGATCAGGCTTCTTTTGATGGTTTTTCACTTTATACTGATGCAAGGTTTAAAAGGATTACCCCACAGATAAGTACATATCCTTATACCGTTGAGTATGAATTCACAATAGCTTTTAAAGGTGCCATCGATTATTACGACTGGGTTCCTTGTAACTCATATAATAAATCAGTTGAATTGTCGAGTTATCGGATTCAGTTGTATGAGGAACAAGGGGTGCGGGTAAAGGCGAATAAGTACATTCTTCCCGAGAAAAACGGGGAACTTGTTGATGGCGTAACAACATATCTATGGAAATTGGAAAAGATGGAAGCTCTTGAGCGCGAGCCAATGTCGGTTTCGCTCTTTGAAATTGTCCCACGTGTAGTTGTTGCCCCCGAAAGTTTTTCATTTTACGGAACCGACGGAAATATGTCCTCCTGGAAGGATTTTGGTAACTGGGTTTACAGCCTGATTGAAGATAAAAACATCCTTTCGGATGAACGGGTTGCTTACTTAAAAAATTTAACGGCTTCAGTAGAAGATCAGGCAGAAAAGGTAAAGCTGGTCTATCAGTTTTTGCAGGATAAAACCCGTTATGTGAGTGTTCAGCTTGGTATTGGAGGTTTTGAACCTGTTTCTGCGGAAAAAACAGATGAAGTGGGATACGGCGATTGTAAGGCACTCTCCAATTATATGAAAGCAATGCTGGAAAATATCGGAATAACATCGTATTATACACTTGTTCGTGCAGGATCAAATTCGGGGAATCTGGACATTGATTTTCCTTCGCAGAATTTTAATCACGTAATTTTAACTGTTCCTCTCGAAAGCGATACCTTGTTTCTTGAGTGCACAAATAAATTCTCTCCTTTTGGATTTCTTGGAAGTTTTACCGCCGATCGGTGTGCATTATTGATCGATGAAGATAACAGTCGTTTGATTCATACAAATAGCTATGGATTGAATGACAACATATGGAATTTGAAAGCAAATATTGATGTTGAAGAGTCGGGAAATGCAACAATTATTGATACCGTAAAATTTCGTGCCCTTCAATATGAATTTATCGAAGACGAGTTACGAAAAACCAGTGAAAAGCAAATTGAAGACGAATACAAAACCAGTAAGATTCCTGGTGCTAAATACCGTCAAATTGAGTATGAAAATTATCCCGACAGAATTCCTTCAGCAACCAGAATCAGGATGCTGGATGTAGACAGATTAGCTACCAAAATGGGTGATCGGATGTTTATTCCTGTCAATAGTTTGAACAAGAGGAAAGGAGTTCCTCAAAAAACAAAAGACAGGAAATATTCCTTTACAATTAATATGTCATATCAGGATTCCGATTCAGTTACTTTTACAATTCCCGAAGGATACAAAATTGAATTTCTGCCTGAACCGGTTCAGCTTGAAACAGAATTTGGAATGTATCTATCTTCTTTGAAACAGGATGAAAACATTATTACCTATTTTCGATATGAAGTAAGAAAACGAGGTACTTATCCGCCTGACAAATATAACGAATACATCAAATTTGTAAAGCAAATTACTGATGCTGACAGTCAAAAAATGATCGTAAAAAAGTTATAAATCCGGGAATTTATCTGGTTCCACTTCCTGCATCATCTCGTAAACCTGCCTGAAAAGCCTTTCCACATTGGGTTTCGAGAAATATTCCCCATCAATGCCATAAGCAGGGCGGTGTTCCATGGCTGGCAGAGTTCGTGGCGCTGTGTCGAGGTAATCAAAAGCTTTTTGTTCTTCCAGAACTTTC
>JAFGYE010000069.1 GCA_016936255.1 Marinifilaceae bacterium
TCGCTTTTCAGCTAAGGGGTCAGTATCCGCCGGATTGTCACTCTTTTTGACTTCTCCCTACGCAGGAAAAACCTTGTTTTCCGATCCCGATTTCAGGGGGTCAACATGATCCGGAATATCCATCCCCAGACTTTAAATTTTTGAAGGCTTAAAAAGGATTTAAATGAGCCAAATGTGTTCGTTACATCAGAAAAACAAGTAATAAGCACACGATGCAATCATGCGGTAGCGGGGGGCATTGTTCAATTCTATTTTATCCCTTATTTGGAATTATTCTCGAATCGTATTGAGCGATGGAAAATAATCTTTTGTTAACTTTAAAAACGAAAGGATAAAACACTTTTACCTTATGGGCAAGGTTAACAGATGGTTAATGATATTTTAGCAGACAATAAAAAATAATGAATAAAGCAATTATATTTGATATGGACGGAGTCTTAATTGACTCAGAAAGATTATGGAAACAGGCGGAGAAAGAGGTGTTTACATCTTTGGGTGTAAAAGTAACTGATGAATATTCTAAACAAACAAAGTCAATGACGACCTCTGATGTTACTCAGTTTTGGTATGATAAAAATCCTTGGGAAAACAGAGACCTAAATACTGCAGAAGAAATGGTTATTTCACGTGTTATTGAATTGATAAAAACGGAAAATTGTCAAATTAAAGGAGTAAAACCATTTATTGAGAAACTAAAAACACAGAAGCTCAAAATTGGATTGGCAACAAATTCACCAAATGCAATAATTCCTGTGGTTTTAAAGAAATTAGATATTTTTCATTTATTTGATTCCATTTCATCTGCGGAGTTTGAAATAAAAGGTAAGCCTGACCCTGCGATTTATTTTAAAGCCGCAGATAAATTAGGGGTTAAACCTGAAGATTGCATCGTTATTGAAGATTCTTTTACAGGTATGTTGGCAGCAAAAAATGCAAGAATGACTGTTGTTGCTTTCACCAATGGAAATAAAGAATGTGATTTTGAAATAGCAGACTATATAATAGAAAACTTTGACGATAAAGAAATTGAATTCATCTAAATGACAAACAACAAAAAGATAATTAATTTACAATCGAAAAAATCGACGAAAATATACTTCACTACCACACAATTTTATCGGGTGGTAAGTAATAAAAACAATAAGTTTCAGTAGTTAAAAGTTCACTATAGGTTTGTTATGAGTCGTGCATTATAAATGTTACAATCCTGAGGAGTCAACCTTGTAAGTTTTGCTGTAGTAGAATTTTTGGATGTGTTTCCCAGGCGTGATTGAGGTGATGCAGTAAACAGATGATAAAATAGTGGGGCAGTGAGGGCTGTTAGAGTTTAAGTGTTCCAAATAAGTACCTCAATTCTATTTGTAAATAAAAGTATTTTCAATTTTCAGATATCCACAAAAGCGCTGAATAAAACTGACTGAAGACAAAGCGTTTTCTGTGCAGTTACAAGACAAAATGATAAAAAATTAAACGCACAAAAGGTTGTTGCGTTTGACATTTACCTATGATAAGCAAACCGGAAGAATTGAGTGAAATTTTGAATAACTTCATCAATGAAATAAATTACCAATTTGAAAACAGACAAGATACTACACATAAAAACAAGGACTGAATGGAGAAACTGGCTTCAGCAAAATTTCAATATTAAAAATGAGGTTTGGTTGGTCTACGCTAAAAAGTCAACCGGAGAACAACGGATTCAATACAATGATGCGGTTGAAGAAGCTCTCTGTTTTGGTTGGATCGACAGCACAAATAAAACCCTTGACAAAGACCACACAATTCAGCGGTTTACTCCCAGACAATCGAAGAGCAGTTATTCACAGCCCAACAAAGAACGGCTGAAATGGTTAGCTGAAAAAAATCTGATTCATCATTCCTTTCTTAAAACGGTTCAGGAAATTATTTCAAAAGAGTTTGTTTTTCCTTTGGACATTTTAGATGAAATAAAAAAAGACAAAACAGCCTGGGAAAACTTTAAAGATTTTTCGGACTGTTACAAACGAATACGAATTGCATACATTGATAGTGCCAGAAAACGACCCGAAGAATTTACCAAACGACTGACAAATTTTATTCAAAAAACACATAACAACAAACTTATTTCAGGATTCGGAGGAATTGACAAATATTATTAAATCGTACAATGACAGACTTTACCAGATGATCGAAAAGTGGAACCTAAAGACAACGAACCGCCAATACATGGTATAGCGCATGCGGGTTTCAGAGCTTTTCGAAGCTTTGTGACCCGTAAAAAGCTTAATGTAGACTGATCAGAAATCACTTCGTACTTTCTTGTGGCAACGGGGTAAATTCAGGCAATTGTACCAGACAAGCAGGAACAACACTCCCAGGAACCTAAGGCAGGCTAGTTAAATTTATCAGATTTATTGAATTTTGCTGCCAGTTTACTCAATACAATTACGGCAGCAAGACCACCGCAAAATGATACCAAAGAATTAAGTGCAAACAAGTAAGTATCTACACTACCGGTTTGCATGATGTCTTGGGGCGAAAATCCTAAGCGGCCTATCGATTTAATGAAAAACACACTGCCGAAAACCCCGGCAATGGTATTTCCAATTAATCCAAACGAATATTTTTTGAAGAATAGGCCAGTGCTGTTGGCTCCGATTATTCCAATAAGAATGCTTAGTAAAGAAATCAGCGTATCTGTCATAAATTGGCCCGAATAATTAATGTCCGTAATCCATCTTATCAATTTTTCCGCCCATCAATCTCTTCTGAACAATAAAGTAAACCAAAAGAAGAGCAAAGCCAGCAATACTCCATCCAAAGGCAACCGACAAAGCATATTCGGTTGTGGCGGTGTTGTATATAGTTAAAGACTCGTTTATACTATTGGTTGAAGGCAGAATTACCGGAAACATCGATGCCAATGAAGAGGTTATTCCACCAACAATAATCAGCGACGAGCAGGCAAAGGCATAAACATCTTTTTTAAATTTTTTAACTAAAAAAGTGCCAAACAATCCGCTAAGGTAGATCATCGGAAAAATGAGCAGAAGCGGACGATCTGTAAAATTCGAAAATGGCTGAGGTTTAATGATGTGCCAAATGGATATTGAGAAAACAGTAAGTAGTAAAAGCACAATATTCAAATTGAAAACTACTGACTTCAGTTTTTCATTAATCGATGACTCTGTTTTTAAGATGATCCAGTTGGCACCATGAATGGATAAGGTAACAACGGCAATTATACCAATAACAATTGTGAACCAATCGATAACTCCCGGGTGAATGCCTGCAGGGCTAAAACTGCTGTTCCACAGGGGTAGGAAAAAGTAGTGTGCTTCGTAAGCCGAAACACCATTTTCGACACCGCCCAAGTTTACACCTCTGATTACATTGCCCAGTGCAATACCAAAAAACAGCGTTAGCAACAGGCTCGAAACACCAAATGATTTATCCCAAATATCCTTCCACATCTGAAAGTGAAACTGACTTCGTAACTCCAAACCGATTGCTCTGAAAATAATAAACCACAGAACAATGATTAAAGGAAGATAGAAACCACTAAAAACAGAGGCGTAAAAGGTAGGAAAAGCCATAAACAGCAATCCTCCGGCTGCTACCAGCCAAACTTCATTCGAGTCCCAGAAAAGTCCTGCGGCTTTTGCAATTACTTCTTTGTCTTTTTCCTTTTCAGCAAAAAACAAATGAATAATTCCTGTTCCAAAATCGTAACCGTCCAATATGAAGAATACAGCCAAAACAATAGCTATCATTGTGTACCAAAATAATTCCATAGTTAATGTGTTTGAGTTTCGGGTCCTTTGTGAATTGTTTTACCAACCAAGACCAGGAACAGTAAGCCCAGCAGCATGTATAAACCAACAAATCCCAATAGGGTAAATAAAGTATTTCCTGATGAAACGGTTGGTGAGATTCCATCAACGGTTTTTAATAAACCGTAAACCAGGTAGGGTTGTCGTCCCAGTTCGGCAACATACCATCCGGTCATGTTTGCGATATACGGAAAAGGGAATGCAAACATAATGGCCCAAAGCAGAGTATTCATTGTATAGAGTTTTTTTCTCCATAAAAATAAAAGTGCCAGGCCCATTAATCCAATAAAAATGGTGCCCAATCCTACCATTATATGATAGGAGTAGTAGAGAGCAGGAATATTATCGGGTAATTCTTCTTTTTTAAATTGATCCATTCCCGGAATTTGCCTGTTCCAATCCTGATAAGTTAAAAAACTTAAGATGTTGGGAACGGCAATTTTGTTGTCTATTTTTTTTTCAACCATATTGGGTTGACCAATAAGTACGATTTCGGCACCTGCTTCCTGGGTTTCAAAAATACCCTCCATGGCGGCAAAGGAAGCAGGTTGATATTTGGCTACATTTTTCGCATTCCAATCGCCTGTTGGTACAGCCACCAGCATGCTCGAAACAAAACCGAAAATAACACCGGTCTTTAAAAATAACTTTCCGTATTCCAGATTCTTATTGCTCAATACATAAAAAGCACCAATAGCGGCAACAACAAATGATGAGGTGACAACGGATGCAAACTGATTGTGCAAAAAGGCTGGCAGCAACCAAGGATTACTGAATAGGGCTGAGAAATTCGTTAATACGTATTTGCCATTCGCTAAAATTTCGTAACCAACAGGATTTTGCATCCAGGCATTGGTTGCTAAAATAAAGTAGCCACTGGCCCAGGAACCTAAAAAGACTAAAAACCCTGTTAGAAGGTGCAGTTTTTGCCCCATTAGCTTTTCTCCAAAAATAAAAAGCGCCAAAAAAGAAGATTCGAGGAAAAATGAAAACAAACCTTCCATCGCCAGGGTTTGTCCGATAATTCCTCCGGTTAATTCCGAGAATTTAGCCCAATTGGTACCAAACTGAAATTCCATTGGAATCCCTGTTACCACACCCATGGTGAAATTAATGGCAAATATCTTCATGAAGAATTTTGCCGCATTGTTAAACTTTTCAAGTTTAGTTCTTAAATATTTCCATTTAAAATAGACAATCATTAAAGATAGTCCCATTGTTAATTGTGGAAATATATAGTGAAATGTGATAGTAAATGCGAACTGCAGCCTATCATAAAATATCATGTCATCCATATTCTTATTTTTAAACGTTAAAAATAAGGGTTTTTATTCGTTTTACAGCCAATGGAAAATGATATTTTTTCATTTTATAAACTATCTGCCTATTGCCCAGCGGTACTAAGTTTGTATAGGTGACGGATTGTTTTTTTGAATGTGACAGCAGTCTGCTATTTTGTAATTGATTGGGAAGGTTTTTTTGCAAACTCTCCTTATTTTTTTAGATAATAAGGAGAGTTCGATGGTGCTGTTATCAGGACTTACTTATAAGGCTTACAAATTTCCAAGTATTTTATCCATAACCCAACTGGTGTGGGCTGCAGTTTCTCCGGTAGATGGATGCTGAATGTTGCCCAACAGATGCTCCCTCATGTTTTGAACATGGTAAAGCTGTATGTTTTCTGGATTTTCAATGAATAGTTCTTTCGTACTATTTTCATTTTTTAGCAAGAGTGGGGCATCATCGAATACCGAAAATTCAATTTTACCGCTACTGCCAAATATTTCCACTCGATCTTCTCTTTGGCTGCAGCCAAAATTCCAGCTTCCTGTTCCGGTAATGCCACTTTCATGCAACCAGCAAGCACTAACCGCATCTTTCGCATCATAAAGGCCTTGCTGGTTTGTGCTGAGGCCAGCTACTGTTTTTATATTCCCCAGCAAATGAATAAATAAGTCGATTCCATGGCTGGCTAAATCGTCGAAGTAGCCACCTGCCGCTATTTTCGGATCGGTTCGCCAATTGTATTTGCCGGACAGATCCATTTCGTTTGCCGGTTTGCTTAAATGCCAGTTTACATGCCTTATTTTACCGATTGAATCGTTTTCAAGCCATGTTTTAATTTGTTGGAAACGAGGCAGGGAACGGCGGTAGTAGGCTGCAAATAGAGGCAGATTTTTGGCTTGAAAAGCATCACAGATTTCAAGACAGTCTTTATGGCTCGGCGCCAATGGTTTTTCAATGCAGCAGATTTTTCCTGCAGAGGCAATTTTAAGTGCATAATATTTGTGCGAATCGGGTGGGGTTGCAATATAAATTGCGTCAATTTCCTGATCATTAATTAGTTCGTCTGCATTAGCATAGTGTTTGTCAATGTTATGTCTTTGGGCGTAATCTTTAGCTTTGTTTGCATCACGGCGCATAACAGCATTAATTTCGAATCCTCTTGTTTTTTGATAAGCCGGCCCGCTTTTAACTTCAGTTACATCTCCACATCCTAATATTCCCCAGCGAATAGGGTTTGTCTGTATATCTTTATTGGTCATTTTATTTTTTTATAAATATTTGCAACAAGATAAGGGTTTTTGTTGTGGGAAAATAAGTTGCTTCTTTTTCTTGTTTTTGAATTGTGAGCTGCGAAGCTTACAATTTAGAATGAGTTAAACGATACAAATATTATATGTTTTGTATATTTGAGCGCAACCATTCGTAAATCCCGAAAATCACATTAAAAAAACAATAAACTATTCTAATGATTCAATTACGAGTAAAAATTTTAGCTTTTAAAGAGGCTGATGCTAAATACCTTGATCTGGGAAAGGAAAGACTTTTAAATACGCTTCCTGAATTTGCTGATCATTTTCAATTTGTTGATGGTGATGCAAATATCCTGTTTGTTTTGAGTGGTGGGAGCGAGTACGCTGCGACACAATTGGTTGAGAAGGGAAAGTTTTATCTTATTCTGTCGAATGAATTGGATAATTCGAATGCAGCGGCTCTGGAAATTAAAGCGTGGATGAACCGCGAAGGGATAAGTTCTGTATTGCTTTCGAATCCTGAGGAAATGAAGGCCTATATGTCAAAGTACATAGAAGTAACTTCGGCTATTGAAGCTTTAAAGGGAAAGCAGCTGGGGTTAATTGGCAATGTTTCCGATTGGCTGATAGCTTCGGGTGTTGAGAAGAATGTTTTGATGAGTAAGTTGGGCATCAATTTGAAACAAATTGACTGGAAAAGTCTTTGCAGCTTCGGGGATGCTGAAATTAACAATGATTTTTTAAGCAAATTTGAATATACAGATCATCAGGAGAAACTGAATGCTTCGAAAATTTACAATATCCTGAAAGATTGCGTTGAGAATGAGAAATTGGATGCCTTAACCGTTGAGTGTTTTCCTTTGGTTCGTCAGAAATCGGTAACAGCTTGTTTGGCCTTGTCGCTCTTAAACGATCAGCAAATACCTGCAGGTTGCGAAGGCGATTTAGCCAGTATTGTGGGAATGATGTTTGCCAAAGAAATTTCCGGATCTATTCCGTGGATGGCAAACGTGGCCAAAATATCTGAAGAATCTACTTTGTTTGCTCATTGTACCATAGGCACTAATTTATTGTCTGATTATAAGGTAACAACTCATTTCGAGACAGGTTTGGGAACGGCAATTCAAGGTATGTACCGTTACAATGACATTACCGTTTTCCGTTTCAACAGTGAATTAAACAAGGCTTTTATTACCACTGGCGAGGTTTTGGACCGCCCGAGGTATGCAACAGCATGCCGCACGCAAATTGAGGTAAAGCTTTCTCTGTCAGCAATAACCAAATTAAAGAAAAACCCTTTGGGCAATCATCACCTGATTCTACAGGGTAATCAGCTTGAAAAACTACAATTGGCTTGTGGTTTGTTGGGAATTGAATTGGTATAGATAATTCAAAATAAGAAAAAGGAACACCATTGGGATGTTCCTTTTTTCAATTAAAACAGTCTGTTTTTTTTGAGAGCAGTCGTTTTTACTTTTATGAATGATGATTTACGAGACTGCTTATTTTTTCTTTGACAGTAACTAATTCTGTGATGTCTTCCAAAATCATAATAATGTATTTTTCTTTCTGATAGGGAAATAATCGAGTGGAAAACTGTAAATGTTTGTCAACCTTTACACCTTCGAAATTGAAAAATGGTTTCGTGATTTTCTCATTAAAAATAGCCTCATTCCTTACGTAAGAGTTAAGAGCTGAAATTCGTAATTCACAGCTTCTGCACATGCTGGTATTACCACATAGCTTTTGTTCTTCTATTTGATAGGCACAACCTATTACTTCACCGCATTTACGATACATTAAATTTTCATTTCTTTTATTGGAAAATATGCTTAGTAATGGCTCGTTGTAAGCTCTCAGCATAAGATCCTTATCCAAGAGCATAATGCACGAATTAATGTTGTTTAAAATCAAATTTAGAAATTCACTTGATTTGCTTAGTGCGCTAAATTGCTCATTTGTATGTGTTATGTCTGTTTCCATTGCAATTTTTTTATCAATAAAATCATTTGATTTATATCTAATTCGAATAGTTCTATCCAAATTATGAAATTTTATGATGATTTCCAAAATATTAATTGTGAATACAATGGGTTGAGATTGATCTTACATAAGTGTAGGTTTGTATTTTTTGTAAACCAAGCCTTATTAAATTTGATTGGCAGGCTTTCCCAATCATTTGAATTTTGTGCTTGTCGACTTGTGATTTATTGCATCCTTGATTACCGATCCGGATAAATTTGTATGGATTGTTTGATCTAAAACTGCAGGAAATAAAGTGATGTTCCACCGATTATTACCCAAAGAACAATTCCCAATATAAAAGTATTACTACCTGTTTCCTTAATTTCAGAAACTGAAATATTTGAACCGATAAACAGCAAAGCGATAATCATTCCTTTTTTGCCTAACAGGTTTAGTTGAGCAAAGACATCCTGCCATTGTGGAAGCAGGTGAGCAAGTATAATGGCCAATACAAACACACCAATGAACCATGGTATTTTTATTTTTCCTGATTCAGTGTTTTTATTGAAAATTGCAAATACAATTGAGACTGGAATGATCCAAAGTGCACGAGTTAGTTTAACAGTAGTGGCAATTTCCAATGCCTTTTCTCCATATGCCGCTGATGCACCTACTACTGAGCTGGTATCGTGAATGGCAATGGCAGACCAAAAGCCAAATGTCTCCTGACTCATTTCAAAATAATGACCGATAATAGGAAACAGCATCAGTGCGAGAGAATTAAGCACAAACACAACAGCCATCGCAAACAAAACCTGCTTGTTCTTAGCATTAATTACCGGCGCTATTGCTGCAATGGCACTGCCGCCGCAAATGGCTGTACCTGCAGCAATTAATATGGTGGTTGCTTTTTCAACCTTTAAAAGTTTACCCAGCAGCAAACCAATACTGATGGTTGCAATTACCGACATGGCCGTGAAACCAAAACCAGATTTTGAAGCTTCTATAACCATGCTTAGATTCATACCAAAACCCATTAGTACAATGGATGCCTGTAAAACCGAAGATGTGTATTTGGTAAATTGGGCAGTTTTAATACCAAACATAGAAAAGAAGAGTCCGGTTATTAATGCAATAGCTGGTGAAAAACCGGGCATAAAGCAGAGCGCAATACCAATGAAGAAGAAATAACTTGTTTTTTTTGATGATAGCTGCATTCGTTTTTGTTCTTTGATTACGGAAACAAAAATACAACGAAATGATAGTTTAAGGAAATCGTAAAATGTTATTTTGGATAACTAAAAGTTATAGTGAAGAAGAAAGTCAATAAATAAGCCGGGGATTTTTAATTCAGGGCCCTGACGCGTTGCCAGTCTTAGTTTTCGATGAATATGCAGTTCACTTACATTTAGTTTGCAAAGACTTTTCAACTGTATTTCCTTCGTAATAGACTTTTCAGATATCAGAGCAATACCATCAAAATCACAAAGAAAATTTTTAATTGCTTCGGTACTTCCCAAATGGATTAAGATATTTAATTTTTCGAAATTGATATTTTGTTTTGCAAGTGTTTTTTGAATTACCTGTAACGTTCCGGAACCTTTTTCACGCAATACCAATGGTATTTCCTGAATGTCGCTTAGTTTAATGTTTTTGCGTTTTGCATATACACTTTGCGTTCCTGTAACAGCGATAATTTCATCATCCAGAAAATCCATGTAATTGATGTTGGAATTGGACGTTTCATTTTCGACCAGAGCCAAATCTATTTCATTATCGAGCAGTTTTTGCTCCATTTCAAAAGAGTTGCCGTTGAATAAATCGAATTTAATCCGGGGATACCGTTTGTGAAAGGATGCAATTACCGATGGAATAAGGTATTGAGAAATTGTGGAACTGGCACCAATCCGTAAAGAACCATTAAAAGCTTCATTTAATCTGCCTAATTCATATTCCAAATCGCGGTATTGTTGTTTGATCTGTTTAAGACTGCTGTACATCAATTTGCCGGACTTGGTTAAATATACTTTGTTTCCTTTTCGTTCGAAAAGAGCTGTGTTTAATTTGCTTTCAAGTTCTTTAATGTGTTTAGTGACTGCAGGTTGGCTAATGAATAGTTCTTCGGCGGCTTTCGAGAAATTTAGGTTTTCTGCCACAGCAATAAATACTTCGTCCCGATAATCCATGTCTTATCTTTTTAGTTTTGTTTTCAGCCATTTCCATGGGAATAGTATGGATACATTTTTTTTGTACATCCGGTACTGTTCACCGTATTCTAAAACTAGTTTTTTTTCTTCCAGATAGCAACCGACAATCAAATAAATGCTGAATGCTGCGTTTACAATTAGTGCCGCGCTATCTAAATTTCTTGCCCATATAAATAAAAAAGTTGCCGTATACCAAGGATGGCGAATTACACCAAGAATTCCCGCAGTGCTTATATTTCCATCATCTGACATGGTTTTGTGATGCTCTTTTTGCTGAATCTGGCGAAAGCCCAAAAAGGACGATAGATCGTATGAACGGGAACCGGCAAAAAACAAGTAGAAGCAGAGCAGGAGAATCAAAACACGAACAAGCATAAAATTACCGGGCCAGGAAAAAATTATCTCGCTTTTTATTGAATAGGAATACCAAACCAATGGCAAAAAGGTGATTAGTGAAAATAGATTATAGAGAATCCGGTAAGTTCTAAAATGTTTGCCAAGTTTAGGTTTTATATAGCTGATGAACGGATTCGAAATTAAACTGCTGTGAAAAAAGCACCATAACAATAAAAATATAAAAAGCAGAATATGTTGTGTTGAAATCATTGCGTAAAAGTAGGAAATAGATTTCGCTTTCATCTATTTCCTGCTCCTTGAGTGAAGATATTCTATCTTTCGATACCGGTTTGTTTTATTCAACCGATATGTTGTACACTCCAATAGTTAATACTTTAGCAAGATTTTTCGGATCTAAAATCTCGGAGAAGCCATTTGATTCGCTTCCAATTTTTATTTTTTCCTTGCGGAGATAATAGTTTTCCTGATCACTTTTAGCCAGGACAAAAACGTAACGGTCGGAGCCTGATTTAAGTATTGCCTTGCTTGGAAGTGCTTCTGAATCTTTTTGATTTGTAATGATTTCGGTCTCGACGAATGAACCTTTGTATAATCTGCCCTGATGTTTTTTCTCAATTTCAGCCAGGCAGAGAATTGTTTTTGTTTCTGAATCTATTCCGTTTCCAATAGCACTTAAATGGGCCGTAAATACCTCATTTGGATTGCTGAGAGTTTTAAAATACAATTTCTGTCCAATTTTTAGCTGATGAATGTTTTTTTCAAATACCGAAATTTGAACCTGCAATTGATTGGGATCAACAATTTCGATCAAAGATTTTTGCTGTTCGGTAAATTGACCAAGAATTAGATTGTATTTGGTGATACAGCCATTTATTGGAGCTGTTATGGAGAGATAAGAATAAAAATAACCTTCTTTTATTTTGTTTGGATCGAGCTGTAAAACCTGCAGTTTTAACTTTAAACTCTCGTATTTTGCTTTTGCAGCCTTGTAATTACTCTCAGAGGAAATAAGATCTTTTTCTGCACCTATCTTCTCCTTGTGCAAGGCCAGATTTCTCTCGTAATCAGCTTTTATACCTGAAAGTATTGCTGAGGTTTCGGCAAAATCCTGCTGAAGAGATATCAAATCGCCCGATTCAATAGTGCACAGCAACTGACCTTTCTTGATGCAATCTCCTACAGTGAAATGAATACTTTTTACAATTCCGGAAATGGGGGTGCTTAGGTTAGCGATACCATTGGGAGGAGCTGTAATGTATCCGTTGCATGAAACCATATCTTCAAAACATTGGGTACTTACAGTACCAATTTCCATTTTGTCTGAGATGAACTGTTTTTGGGAAATTTGAATTAATTGTTCCCCTTTATCTAGGATAGGATTAATGGGAGTTGTTTTTTGTCTGCATGCAAAAAAGCTGATGGATAGCAGTATATAGGTAATGATGTTGATTTTTTTCATGATGTGAATTTTATTTGCTTAAATAGTTGGCCTCAAGAGCAAGATAATTGTATTGAGAAAGATTGTCAAGATAGTTCAGGGTCAGGCTTAAGGCATTTTCGATGCTTGCCACAAATTGGAAAAAGTTCATTTCGCCCATTTGATATGATTTTTCAGCCATCCGAATAATTTCAGTGCTTAATTTCTGACCGGAATCTTCGTAGTTTTGGAGTGATTCCTCATATTTCATTAATTCGATTCGTAATTCTTCCTGTTTAGATTTACGGCCGATTAGAAAATCATTTTGCAGGTTTTGATTGATGTCTATAGCAATTTTATTTGCTTTAATACGGGCTTTTTGTTCACCGAAAAATAGTGGAATTGCCAAACCAATCTGAAAACCTTCGTAGGTTTGTGCCGCAGAATAATTATTGTTTCCCCGGTAGTAGCCCAACGAAATATCAGGAAGAAGTTTGTTTTTCTCTAAACCCAGCAGAGCATATTCTTGTTCCCCCTGCAGCTTCATTATTTGTATATCGGAACCCGATTCAATAAGATTATTTTCAAGAGGAATTCTTTTCAAATCCTGCATGGGAACAGTAAATGTGCTATTCTGCTGCAAAATTGCATTCAATTTTTGATCAGCAATATCCATATCGTGTTTTAATTGTTGGATGTCCATTGCTATTTGTTGCTGCTTGGCTTTGGCATTTAATAAATCCATCTGGCTGATATCTCCTTTTTCAAATCTGAGCTCAGCATTTTTTCTGAAATTAGAATACAAGGAGTCTATTCTGAGAAATATATTTTGTTTATTTTTTAAATAAAGAATGTGGAAATAAGCTTGCGAAACTTCTTTGGCTGTTATCTGTTTTTTTCGATCATAGCTGATTTTTGCTATGGATATATTTCTTTTAATCACCTTTAATTGTGAGGTGTAAACACTCGGAAAGCTAAAGGTTTGTTCTACGCCAAAAATTTTGAGAGGATGACCGTTTTCAGCAATGTTGTTTTGATCGTATTCATAGTAAAACAATGTTTTATCAATAGTAAAGGCAGTTGCTTTTAAAGCTTCGCTTTGTTTTACTGAAAGAGCAAAAGCTTGCAGCTGTTTGTTATTGTCCACCGCAATTTGAATTGCATTTTCAAGATTCTGATCTTTTGTCTGTCCTGCTGCCGAAAGCGATAAAAAGGCAATTAGAATTCCAGTGATTGCAGATTTTGACCGGATAAACCGAAGTGGTCTGAATTTGATTCCAATTACATTGTAGAAAATTTCGAACAGCAAAGGCAAGGCGATCATAGTGAGCATGGTAGAAGTAATGAGACCTCCGATAACAACTGTTGCTAACGGACGCTGTACTTCTGCTCCGGCACCTGTTGAAATTGCCATTGGTAAGAATCCCATTGCTGCGGCTGCCGCTGTCAGCATTACCGGGCGCAGCCGGTCTTTTGTGCCTGTAAGGATCAGTTCCCGCATGTTGGTCATTCCTTTCTCCTGCAAATCTTTTAGATGTTCAATCAGCACAATACCATTTAAAACAGCAATACCAAAAAGCGCAATAAAGCCTATTCCCGCCGATACGCTAAAAGGCATGCCTCTTATCCATAAAAAAAGAACACCACCAACAGTCGATAGAGGTACTGCAGTAAATATCATAACGGCATCCCTGAACGATCCAAAAGCGAAGTGCAGGAAGATAAAGATCAGCAGCAAGGCAAGTGGAACTGCGAAAAGCAGGCGTTTGCCGGCATTTTGTAAATTTTCAAACTGACCGCCGTAAACAATGTAATTTCCCGGCTCCAGTTTAATTGTTCCTTCAATTCTGCTTCGTATGTCATTAACTACCGATTGTAAATCACGATTGCGGACATTTACACTTACCGACATCATTCGATGTGTGTTTTCACGTGATATTTTTGCAGGTCCTTCGGAAAAAGAGATGTCGGCCAATTCATTCATTGGAATTTGATTTCCATTTGGCAGAGGAATCATCAATTGTTGAATGTTTTCGATTTTTACCCGACTTTCTTTTTGAAGTCGAACCACCAAATCGAAACGTTTTTCGCCCTCGAAAACACTACCGCTTGATTCTCCGCCAAAAGCCATTGCCAGATAGGAATTCAGAGTTTGCATATCCAATCCGTAATGAGCAATTTTATTTCGTTTGTAAACCACACTCATTTGTGGTAAACCTTCTGTTTTTTCCATAATGATGTCTGCAGCACCAGGAACATCTTCAATCAATTTTTTAATCTCGCCGGCTTTATTATTTAAATAAGTCAAATCTTCACCGAATATTTTAATCGCAATATCGGCACGAACGCCGGTGATTAACTCATTAAAACGCATTTCTATTGGCTGTGTAAATTCATATTCAACGCCGGGAATTATTGAAAGAGCCTTTTTAAACAAGTCAGCAAGTTTTTCTTTGCTCTTAGCAGATGTCCATTCTTGTCGGGGTTTCAATTTAATTATCATATCTACTTCTTCCATCGACATGGGATCTGTAGGAACTTCGGCGGCTCCAATACGACAAACAATTTGATCTACTTCCGGAAAACTGTCGATTAGAATATTTTCCATTTGGGTGCATATTTCAACGGTTTTGGATAAAGAAGTTCCGGTTTTTAGAACAGGTTGAATCACAAAATCACCTTCGTCCAGAGTGGGAACAAATTCACCGCCCATTTTCGAAAATAAAACCCCTGTAAAAACAAGGGCGGTTAGTGATGCACCCAAAACAATCCTTTTGTGACCGCAAGACCATTTCATCGCAGGAGTATACGATCGATAGGTTAAATTCATGATTTTATCTGCCAAATTCCATTTGCCTTTCTTTTCGGGCTTTAAGAAAAGGGAAGAGGCAACGGGAAGCCATGTAAAACCTAAAATCATTGCGCCGATTATTGCAAAACTAAACGAAAGAGCCATTGGTCTAAACATTTTGCCTTCTACACCCTGCAATGACAGAATCGGGATAAAAACGATCAGAATAATGATTTGTCCAAAAATGGCCGAGTTCATCATTTTAGATGCTCCCGTAAAGGTGATCTTGTCGATAAGCGTTTTTTGCTCTTCTTTGTCTGATTGATTAAATTCATCTGTTTTTGCATTGATTCGAATGGCAATGTATTCCACTATGATAACGGCTCCGTCAATTATAATTCCAAAATCGAGAGCTCCCAAACTCATTAAATTGGCATCAATGCCAAAAATGTACATCATCGAGAGGGTGAAGAGAAGTGCCAAAGGAATCATGGAAGCAATAACTAATGCAGATCTAATATTACCAAGCAAAACAACAACTATCAGCATTACAATCAGGCAACCCAAAATTAAATTTTCAACAACTGTAGTCGTTGTTTTTTCTATTAATTCACTTCGTTCCAATATTGGATTAATGAAAACACCTTCGGGTAAATTTTTCTGTATTTCAGCAACTCTTTCTTTTACTTCTTTGATCACCAGTTTCGAGTTGGCATTCTTCAGCATCATAATCTGGCCCAGAACTTTTTCCCCCTGACCGTTTGCTGTAATCGCTCCAAATCGATTGGCATAACCAAAATGAACGTTGGCAATGTCTTTAACTACAATTGGAATGCCTTGGTTATTTTTAATAAGGATATTTTCAATATCCTGAATGGACTTTACCTGCCCGTCGCCCCGGATAAAGTAGGATTGATTTGTTTTTTCGATGTATGCACCGCCGGAAATGCTGTTGTTGTTTTGTAAGGCTTCAAAAACCTCCATCAGGTTTAGATCCATGTATCTCAATCGGGTTGGATCGATGGCTACTTCGTATTGTTTTAGAAAGCCTCCCCAGCTGTTTACTTCAACCACACCGGATATTCCGGATAATTGTCTTCTTACGATCCAATCCTGAACGGTTCGTAAATCCATTGCAGAGTACCGGTCTTCAAATCCTGGTTTTACATCCAGAATGTATTGGTAAATCTCACCCAATCCAGTGGTAATCGGGCCCATCTCAGGTGAACCAAAACCTTCGGGTATATTTGCTGAAGCTGATTTGATTTTTTCAGCAATTAGTTGGCGGGGAAGGTAGGTGCCGATATCATCATTAAATACAATAGTGACCACCGACAAACCAAATTTCGAAATGGACCTGATTTCTTCCACTCCGGGAAGATTTGCCATTTCCAACTCAACAGGAGCTGTAATGAATTGCTCGATTTCCTGAGTGGAAAGATTTCCGGAAGTCGTAATTACCTGAACCTGATTGTTGGTAATATCGGGAACAGCACCAATCGGGATTTTAAATATGGCATACAAACCAAATAGAGCAATGGATAGGGTGAAGAGTATTACAATGAGCTTGTTTCGGATGCTGAAATTGATAATCTTTTCTAACATATGCGTACTTTGTAGATTAATGATTTAAGGCTGTCTGAGTCTGTTTTCGAGATGCGGATCGGAGCAATAAGATTTAGACTATGGTCTTATTCAACGATAAGATAATCAGCTTTTTTTGATCGAACTAAAAGATTGAACCAAAAGATATAAATGAGTGGGATAATTCACACATATATTGATGGGTACTGTTGCCTGTAAAAAGAAAAAAAAAGATTGCATTCAATATTTAATTTATTAAAAGGGCAAAATGTAAAAAGTACAAGAATACCTTTGTTTTATCCATTTATGAATGAGTTTTCCTTACCTAGCTTTGTTGAGTAAGAAATAGTAAATGTGTAATTAAAAGAAGAAGAAATGAGCAGAAAATTTTTATATGTCAGCGCAAATCCGAAAGATGAAAAGGATTCATATAGCTTAAAGGTAGGGAGAGCTTTTATTGAGCAATACAAAAAGCTAAATCCTAACCACGAGGTTATAGAACTTGATTTGTTTAAAACAGATGTTCCTTATTTAAATGCTTTGGTTTTTGACGGCTTTTCCAAGTTGCAGAATGGTGGAAGCTTAAACGATTTGGATCAAGAGCAGATGCAGCAGATTGGAAATCTAAATCAACTTTTGGAACAATTTATGGAAGCTGATGCCTATGCCTTTGTTAACCCGATGTGGAATTTCTCTATTCCTCCTGTTCTAAAAGCATATATTGATGTCATATTACAGGCAGGAAAAACATTTCACTATACTGAAAATGGTCCGGAAGGATTGATGAAAGGAAAGAAGGCTGTTCACATTCAAGCATCAGGAGGAGTTTATTCAAATGGGGCGGGAAGTGAAATGGATTTTTCGCATCGTTATTTAAAAACAGTTTTGGGATTTATTGGAATATCAGAATTGAAATTTGTTCCTGTTGAAGGAATTGCAATGGGACAGGATGTTACTGAAATTGAGAAACTGGCAAAAGAAAAAGCGATTGGATTAGTGTCTGAATTCTAATTGCACAATTGAAAAATAGAATTTTTAGAGATTTTACTTAAATTGTGTGCGGGTTGATTATCCTTTGGGAATATCTTCCCGCACATTCGTGCATTAAATGGGGTAATTTTGTTAAAATTCCTTTAATTGTAAGCTATCCGGCACGCTTTATTTTTATGTAGATGTAAAAACAACTACTTTAGTAGTTCTTAACAGTACATGGCTAAAAAACAAAATCATGAAGTTGGATCAGTTGAAATTAAATATAGATCGTATTCCATTCAAAAAATCACTGAGTTTTCTTCCTTTAAATAATAAACTAAAGGAAGAACAAAGAAATGGAGCCGGAAATGATTTACAAGCAAAAATTATTTTGGATTTAGTTGACAGGAATCCTGATTTGGTTAGACCCGATTTTAATATTGAGGATGTTGGTAAGTATGAGGATGAGATTCATACAATAATGTCGTATTTTTTCACACCATCTCAATACAAAAAAGATATAGGTGTTGCGGCCAGCCCGTTCGACGATCATAATTTTTATTTCACGCCAAATTATCTAAAAATTCATAGTGATCAGAATATTGAAATTGAACATGTTGAGCAGAAGAATCAGGATAAATGTTATCTGACTTTTACAAAGTTAATTTATGCATACCTGATGATTCTTCCCAAATTCTATAATTTCAAATTAGATATGGATTATCTGTTTTTGTATCGTATGACAGATAAGTTGAATGGTTTGGTGAAGTATTACAAATTGGAGTATGATGAGTCATGCATCGAAATAACTTATAAAGGAAATTTGCCAGAAGTTTCAGAGAAGGATATTAGAGAAATGATTAACGATCCAATGAATATGGATTTTTGGCTGAAGACGATTCCATTGGATAATTTTACTTTTTGTGGATTTATGTCATTCAAATATGTAGATGTTACTCAGATCGAAGTAATCTCATCATTAAAATCTCAATTGCTGGAAAAATCTTCAATAATTAACAGGGCTAACTTTGATGCTCTCGAACAGAATATCCGCTCATTATTAACTCTGCCAAATTTAAATTTAGGTGTGCTTGCTTTGGGAATGGTTCAAGGCAATGTTGAAAATCCTTCTAATTTTTGGCACGGATTCATTGATCCTAATAAATACATGTGCGAAGCATACCGGGGAACGATATATCAAGAGGCAGGTTTATCCGGTTATCCTGTTTTGATTAGTGACCTTACTACCAGAGAGAATTTACAACCTGTTGAACAAGAGTTGTTGAATTTAGGTATTAAAAATATTTGTATTATTCCTCTTTATTACGAGGGAGAGTTGGTGGGCATGATGGAATTGGGATCAACAAAGGCTTTTGATATCAATTTCACGAAACTGCGTGTGATAAAAGATATCATTCCGGTATTTTCTATCGCCGTTCATCGGACGAGTGAGGAATTAAAAAATAGGATAGAGGCTACAATTAAAGAAGAATGTACAGCAATACACCCAAGTGTAGAGTGGCGGTTTCAGCAGGCGGCCAGTAATTTGTTGGCCAAAAGAGATTTGGATGATCTGGTGCAAATGGAAGAAATCGTTTTTCGGGAAGTATATCCATTGTACGGAGCCATTGATGTCCGTCATTCCTCGGTGATTCGAAACCGGACAATTCAGGATGATTTGGTGGAACAATTACAACTGGCACGTGAAGTTTTGAAAGAAGCATTTTTGGATTGTAAAATGCCTGTTTACGATCAGTTAATATACAAAATTGACTATTTCATTGATGGGATTGAAAAAGGACTTTCTTCGGGTGATGAAATGAACGTTCTTAGTTTTATTCGTCATGATGTAGAATCCCTTTTTCCGCATTTTAAAGAGAATGGATCTGCTTTAACTGCTGCGATTGCAGAATACAATAAAAATATTGATCCTGACTTACATATAGTTTACAAACGAAGAAAAGATTTTGAAGATAGTTTAGGAATGATTAATGATTGCGTTATCTCTTATCTTGAAAAAGAGGAAGAAAAAGCGCAGAAGATGTTCCCTCATTATTTTGAGAAATACCGCACAGATGGTGTAGAGCATAACATTTATATCGGACAGAGTATTTCATCACAAAAAACATTTGATCGAATCTATTTAAAGAATCTTCGCTTGTGGCAGCTAATTGTAAGTGCCGGATTATCCCGGAAAACAAGTGCTTTAAAAAGTTCATTGCCGATTGAACTGGAAACTACAGGTTTAATTTTAGTACATAGCCAACCTTTGGCAATAAGGTTCAGACAAGATGAGAAAAAATTTGATGTGGATGGCGCCTATAATATTCGTTATGAGATTGTTAAGAAAAGAATTGATAAGGCAGTTATAAAAGGAACCAGTGAGCGCCTTACTCAGCCTGGAAAATTAGCAGTAATATTTAGTCAGGAATCTGAAATGGCAGAGTATCAAAGGTATTTGGAGTATTTGGTTGCAAAGGGCTACTTTGAGAATAATATTGAACATTTGGTGTTGGAAGATCTGCAAGGAGTGTATGGCTTAAGAGCATTGAGAGTGCAAATAAAGAATGGTGAAGAACCGAATGAAGTGCTGACTGTTGCGAAGGAATTGAAGCTGAACGAATAATAGTTTATGGTGCCAGTATTTTTAAGAAAAAAAATTAAAACAGAATATAAGTAGAATAAATTTATGCAATTTAAATCTTTATGTCTTAGTCTGGTTTTGTCCACAATAAGTTTCTTGAATTTTGCTCAATCGGCAACAGATAGTTTGCCCAATAAAGCTCGTCCCAAAATAGGGCTTGTTTTAAGTGGTGGTGGTGCAAAAGGTTTTGCCCATGTTGGTGTTCTTAAGATTATAGACGAATTGGGTATTCCGATTGACTATATCGCCGGTACTAGTATGGGAGGTTTAATAGGAGGTTTTTATTCAATTGGATATTCAGCTGCGGATATTGAAAAAATTATTTTAAGTCAGAATTGGGAAGACTTACTCTCAGATAATGTGTCGCGAAAATTTGTACCTATTTATGAGAAAAAGGATTTTGAAAGATATATTCTTTCATTTCCTATTAAACCGAAAGGAATTCAATTGCCAAGCGGTATTGTTAGGGGGCAAAATGTGATCAATTTATTTGAACGGTTAACGATTGAATATCATGACCAAACGGATTTTAATAAGTTACCCATTCCTTTTTTATGTATCGCTACTGATTTGGAAACGGGAAATGCTGTAGTTCTGGATAAAGGTTATCTGCCACTGGCTATGCGTGCAAGTATGGCTATCCCAACTTATTTTTCTCCGGTAGAGATTGATGGTAAATTATTAGCTGACGGAGGAATGATTAATAACTTCCCGGTAAAGGAATTGATTAAGATGGGTGCAGATATCATCATTGGAGTTGATGTTCAGTCTGGAGTTAAATCTAAAAAGGAATTAAAATCTCTTTTGGATATTATAAATCAAACTGTTTCTTTGATGGCATTGAATAATTTTAAGGACAATCTGAAATATTGTGATATCTATATTAAACCTAAAATAGATGAATACACAGTTGGTAGTTTCCAGGATGCAGATTCACTAATTCACAGAGGAGAAGCAATAGCACAAACATTTATTCCAACCTTGCTGGATTTAAAGAAGAAATATAATCTGGAAAAGACAAAATTGAAAACATACGTTCCTCCGTGCGATTCATCTACCTATTTTATTAAAGATATAGAGGTTGAGGGATTAAATGAAGTGAGTTATTCGCTGTTATATGGTAAGTTGAATTTGGAAATGAATAGTAAGGTTAGTTTACGAAAATTACAGGACGGGATAAATCGGGTATATGGCAGCCGGTATTTCGATCGTGTTGATTTTCATATGAAAGGAACAGAAGAAAAAACTCTTTTGATAAGTGTAAAGGAACGAACAACCAAGAGATTTAATGTAGGACTGCATTACGATAGCGATAACAATGCCGCAGTATTGCTAAATACAACATTTCGGAATAAATTAAAAAGTGGATCACGTTTATCCTTTGATTTGAAATTAGCAGAAAATCCCCGGTTTAAAACAACTTATACAATTGACAATGGTTTGAAGCCTGGCTTAAATGTAGAAGCTGAATTTAATGATTCTGAGGTATATGCTTTTGAGGATGGGAAAAAACTGGCAAGTTATGACTTTAACTACCTTAAATTTGATGTAAATACACACTCGATACTTCGGGAATCATATTCTTTTGGATTGGGAGGAAAGATTGAATATTACAATATTAATTCTGAATTCACAATTCCCGGGGAAGTGGATGCACGGGATGAGGATTACTTTTTTACATACTACGCATTTCTAAATCTTGATTCCCATGATAAGGCTTATTATCCAAAGACCGGAATGAGTCTTTATGGAGAATACAAGTTAGTAACAAATAATGGATTTGAACTTGATGGTATGAATCGGCCGGCATCGGTGGCTTATCTTAAGTTTCAAAAGGCAATTAGTCTAAGTTCGGCATTTACGGTTTATCCAAAATTTTATGGCAGGGTAGTATGGGGTAAAAACATACCTAATTTTTATATGTCTTATACAGGAGGAATCGATCAAACAGATTATTTTGATATTCAAATGCCCTTTGTTGGTTTGGAACGCATGGAGATGGCTTCAATAAATTCTTTTGTTTTTCGGGCCGATTTTCAATATGAATTATTTCGGAATAATTATTTAATTCTGAAAACCAATGCGGGCAAATTGGTTGAAGATGTTAATGATGCGTTAACCCATGGAGAATGGATTAAAGGAATCGGACTAACGTATTCATACAATAGTTTAATTGGCCCCATAGAAATTTCCCTGATGTATTCTGATAAGAAAAATGGTATTTCAAACTATGTGAATTTAGGCTTTTGGTTTTAATAAATGATCGGCCGCAATTTGGTGGCTTTATAGTTTGATCTTACTTTTTTTTCAACGGATAAACCTTATTTTATGAACAAATACATTTTATTTTTGACGATATTTTTTTGCAGTATTTCAAGTGGTGTGTTCAGTCAGGATATGGCTGATGCTTTAAAGTGCGAATGGAATTCTGGAATAATTGGAACGGGCCCGGTTCGTGGCCTGGAAATGTCTTATCATGCAAATACAAATTATAACATCCGGTCGTCTTCGGATGTGTATGGAAATGGAAAATCTGAAATTGACTACAATCGTGTTTTTACAACAAAGCTGCGTTTTCCGATACTTCTAAATCAAAAATTGAAAATTGCCGGTGGCATAGAGTATAGTGATGAAGAATTTCATTTTGATGATATTCCGGGCAATAATTACTCTTTGTATAAAAGTCTGAATGATAAAAACCTGAAGAGTGTTGGAGGCAGCCTTTATCTTACAGCTCAGCTAAAAAGGAATATGTTTTTCATGTTTCGCTTCAATGCCAGGTTAAAAGGTGATTACTGGAAAGAGCATATAGGTGATGTGAGTAAGTATACTTTTCTGAAAATGGAGATGTCGCCTATAATTGGGTGGAAAGTTAGTCCTAAAAAATCATGGGGAGTTGGTTTGGCTTATTCCTATACGTTTGGCGATCCATTGCTGTTTCCTGTTTTTGTTTACAATCATTCTTTTGCTGATAAATGGGGTGTTGAAGCTTTACTTCCCGCCAGAATAAAATTGCGCTATCAACCATCAAAACTTTGTTTTATCAATGCAAAAGCAAGATTGCAGGGGGGCAGTTACAGCATTCATTTTAACGATCCCGAATTGAATGATTTTAAGACACTGGAGTTAAGAAGAGCTGATTTGAACTTTTCTTTGGAAATAGAAAAAGGAATTACAGACTGGTTGTGGACTTCTTTTGAATGTGGTTACCGAACCAATATTAATTTTGATGTTACCAACAGTAACCATGCATTTAGTTTATCCGGCAGCAAGTTGACAAATGAGAACAATATCATTGATTCCACCGTTGGAGGAGGAGCATTTTATAATCTCTCGGTATTTATTGTGCCCTCAAAAGCAATTCTGAAAAAGATTGGTTTAAAATAGAACCGAAAAGGACGACATTCTTTCTGCCTGGTCTAAAATTAGAAAGAATATCGCCCTTATTGTTTAGTTTAGTTTAGTTCGTTTGAAAATATCGATGGCGCAATATCCCTTAAATTGTATCTGGATGCCATTGCTTCACCATAAGCACCAGCGGTGCGAATTGCAATTAAATCGTTTCTTTTTGTAGCCGGCAAGCTGACTAATTTGCCAAAGCAATCGGATGATTCACAAATAGGTCCAACCACATCATAATTTTCAGTTTCACCATTCGAAGTCAGGTTTTCAATTTTGTGATAAGCCTGATAAAGTGCAGGGCGCAGCAATTCAGTCATGCCGGCATCTAAAATTGCAAATTTGGTTTTCACACCATTTTTCACGTATAAAACTTTGGAGATTAAGCTGCCGCATTGCGCCACCATTGATCTTCCCAATTCGAAATGAAGTTTTTGATTTGGTTCCAGATTCAAAAACTCATTAAAAATGCCAAAAAAGGTGACAAAATCAGGGATCGGATTCTGGTCTGGATGCTTGTAGTCTACCCCATAACCACCACCAACATTGATATGATCAACAAAAATTTGGCGGTCGGAAAACCACTGCTTAATTTCATTGATACGAAGGCATAAGCCTTTGAACACACTCAAATCGGTAATTTGAGAGCCAATGTGAAAGTGCAGACCAATTAACTCTATGTTTTTATAGGATGCAAGACCTTCCAGAACGCTGTCAAATTCCCATCGGCTGATCCCAAATTTATTTTCTTCAACTCCTGTTGTGATGTAATGATGCGTATTTGCATTAACATTTGGGTTGATACGAATTGCAATTTTTGCAATTTTATTGGTTCTTTCTGCCAGTTCATTAATCAATTCCATTTCGGGTATCGATTCGCAGTTGAAACAGAAAATATCGGAATCTAATGCGGTTTGAATTTCCTGATCGGATTTTCCAACACCGGCATATACAATTTTATTCGATGGATATCCTGATTCCAGAGATCTCTTTATTTCATTTCCACTTACGCAATCGGCACCAAATCCATACGACTGAATTTTGGTCATAATTTTCGGATTGGCATTCGCTTTTACTGCATAATGAACATGATATCCATATTTGGATGATTCTCTTTTAACAATCTCCAAAGTGTTTTGAAGAATCTCCATATCGTAATAGTAGAACGGAGTAGGTATGTTTGAGAATTCGTTGATTCTTGAGCTGTTAAACATGATAAAAAAAATTGTGGAAACAACAACTAAAATAAATGATTACTTAATACCTGAAGGGCTGCTACTTTATTCTTCTGATCTACCAAAACGGAAATATTGTGTTTGCTGCCTCCGTAGGAAATCATTCGCAAAGGAATAGATTCAAGTGCTTCCAGTACCTTTTTAGCACTGCCTGCTGATTCGGATATAAAATCACCAACAATACAAATTATCGATTGATTCTGATCTATCTCTACAATGCCAAATTTCAATAATTCCGCTTCTATTTCAGAGAGATTCGTATCATCATCTATTGTGAGCGAAATGGCTACTTCCGAGGTGGTTATCATATCAATCGGAGTCTTGTATATCTCGAATATTTCGAATACTTTTCGCAAAAAACCATAGGCTAAAAGCATTCTTCCCGATTTAATTTTTACTGCCGTAATTCCATCTTTTGCAGCAATTGCCTTAATTCCTTTTCCAACCAAATCGTCGGTAATTAAAGTTCCTTCGTCCGATGGACTTAGTGTGTTCTTTAAACGAACAGGAATGCTCCATTGCTTGCATGGCATGATGCTGGAAGGGTGCATAATTTTAGCCCCAAAATAAGCAAGCTCGGCAGCTTCGTCAAAAGACAATTGTTTAAGAGCCTTGGTATTCTCAACAAAGCGGGGATCGTTGTTGTGAAAACCATCTATATCGGTCCATATTTGAACCTCTTCCGATTGCAGGGCTGCACCAATTAAAGATGCTGAGTAATCACTTCCACCACGCTTTAAATTATCAATCTCACCATATGTATTTCTACAGATAAAACCTTGAGTAATAAAAAGTTTCTGGTTAGGATATTGAGCGAGTTCACGTTCCAGATTTTCTTTGATATAGTATGAATCAGGTTCTCCGTCCTTATCAATCCGCATGAAATTCAGAGCTGGCAGAAATACCGAATCTACACCAATTTCAGTCAAATAGTAATGAAAAAATGCAGTTGAAATTAATTCCCCCTGTGCAAGAATTGCTTTCTCCTGAAGTGCCGTAAAGCTGCGGTAAACAAAATTGCGGATGTAATTAAAATGAGATGTGATCAACTCATTCCCTTTGTTTTTGCCATTTGTGGTAGTAAATAGTTCCTCAATCCGCACTCTGTATTTTGCTTCCAACTCAGTGATTTTCTCATCCGCTTGTTCCATCTCCTTTTTGTACAAAAGATCGGCTATCTCAACAAGAGAATTCGTTGTTCCGGCCATGGCTGACAGAACTATAATTCTGGATTCATCACTTTGAACCAGTTGCGCAAGATTTTTAATTCTTTCGGGCGATCCAACTGAGGTACCGCCAAATTTTAAAACTTTCATTGATTAATAATTTTAGTTTTGCCATTTCTTTCTGAAATGGAAGGTGTTATAAGCTATAAATACACATTATGAGCTTGTGGTTTTTTATTTTTCTCAAAAAAAGCCTGCAGAATTTCTGCAGGCTTATATCTCTTATCCGATAGCTTTACATCAATTCACATCATACAACGTCAAGAACGTTTATTGCGTTTATAATGTTTCTTGTATTTTAATGCAATTGCCATCATTTATTTCTTTTTTTATTTGACGGGGTAAAGTTGTGTAAAATTATTTATTAATCCAACCGAAATTGTTCAGATTGTTAAAATATTAACTAATAAAGAAATAATTATACTAGAACAAGATCCCATTCCAACCCCAGAAACCTCTGGGAACATCCATAAATTCAATATAAACCCGGTCTTTTGCTATCTCTAACTTTTCGGATGCTAAACAGGCAAATTTATTCGATAGATCTTTTGTTTTAGTATCAGGCAAACCGATACTTTTTAATTGCAGAAACAGTGAAGGCTCTTCGCTGCCGCCAAGAGTCATTTCAACTTTTGGAGCAAATGCAGTCATTACGTATTTTTCAGGTTTACCTAATTCCATAGATATTAAAGTTGAGCATTCTTTTAGAAAGATTTGTTGTTCTTTGCTTGAAAAGCTCTTGTTTGTCTGAACTTTTAAATAAGGCATAGCTAAAGTTTTAAGATTAAAATTACTCGCGAATGTTAACAGATGAGTCTTATTTTTATCAAGAAAAAATATTTGGTTAAGACATTCAAGTTATTACTAAATAAGAGAATAACAAAATTAGTGAAATACTTCTCTATTTTGCCTGCAGCTCTTTTTTAGCACTTTCCACTACTTTTTTAGCGTTTCCTACAAAGATTTTACTTCCAATAATTATGACTGGTCTTTTTAAAAATGTGTACTCGTTTAAGATGTAATTTTTGTATTCTTCTTCGCTTGGATTTTTATCTTTTAAATTGAGTTCCTTGTATTTTATTGCCCTGCGACTGAACAAGCTCTCGTAGCTTCCGGATAATCCGGCCATCAGATTTAGCTGCGCTTCCGTTATCTTTTCTGTTTTTATATCCTGTAGTATAAAACCGGCATCCGGATTTAGTTCTTTAATTATTCTCTTACAAGTTGAACAACTTGATAGATGATATATTTTTCTCATAGTCCTTGTTTATATTGTTACTGATTGGTGTTATTGGTAATAATCTGAATTATTTCTTCGGCCTGCTTTAGGTTTTTACTTTGCATTTGTAAGGCAAAGTATTTTGTGGAATAAGTCGTTTTTACTCCCTGCCATACTTCTTTAATTTCTTTTTTCTCAATTAAATCTTTACACATACTAAAAGGCAATAAGCACAATCCATTGTTGTGTTGAATGGCATCGAGGATAGCATTCAAATTAGGGATCACGTATCTTGGTCTGAAATAAGGATGCTTCTTAAAATTATCAGCCCAAAATGATTTTATGGTTTCCATTTTGTGAGAATAAGAATACCAATCTTGCTCAGAGAGCCACTTCTCGGCTTCATCCATTTTTCTTTCATATATGAATTGATTAAAAGGAATTGTATTTAAATTTTTACTGCTGATAAGAAGTAATTCTTCTTTGCAGAATGGAGCGTATCTTATATCCTTATAATTACTTTGATCTGTGGTGATGAGTAAGTCAAGTTGTTTCCGAAACAATTTATCCTGTAATTCTTCTGTTTCACCAAAAAGAAATTCTACATCCATTTCAAGTTGGTTTAAAATTGGGGCAAAGGCATAGTGGAATACTTCCAGGTACATTCCAACCTTTATTTTTGGCCTGTTTAATAGTGTTTTTCGCTTAAAATTCTCTTCGGTTTTTTCAAGTTGAATAATTGCCTCTTCAATCTGATTGTACAATTGAATTCCATTGGGGGTAGGAAGCATTCTTCGTGGTTTTCGCTCAAACAGCTTAACTCCCATATAAGCTTCCAGCGAAGATAGTTGCTGACTAACACCAGGTTGGGTAATCAGCAAACTTTCTGCAGCACCGGTTAAGGTGCCACGTTCATAAATAGCTTTAAAAGTTCGGTACCATTCCAGATTCAACATGTGGTATAAATTTTTTTATATAAATATATAAAAAGAATAACTTTTTTTATAGAAAAGCAGGCTTTAACTTTGTTTAAATAATAATTGAGAATCATGAGTAGAGTTTTATTTGCAGTAACCAGCCATTTTAAAGATGCTTCCGGTTGGGAATCTGGTTGCTATGTGTTGGAAGTTGCAGTTCCGTATTTTTATTTGGTGAAAAACGGAGTGGAAATTGATTTTGTTTCTCCTAAAGGTGGAGCTGTTCCTGTAAAGCAATGCGATTTGGATGCAGCGAAAGTGAAATCTTTTTTTGCAGATAAAACGGCAAGTGAAAAATTTTACTCTTCAAAAGTTCCTGAGGAAATTGATTCGAATGACTATGATGCGATTTATTTTCCGGGAGGACACGGAGTTGTTTTTGATCTGCCAACCTGCGGGAAAATTGCAAGGATAGCAGGAGAAATTTACGATAAAGGCGGGGTGGTTTGTGCAGTTTGTCATGGGGGTGCAGGATTGCTTAATGTAAAGTTGGCTGATGGTTCGCTCTTGATTGAGGGTAAAAATCTGACTGCTTTCAGCAATAAGGAAGAGGAGGCTATTGGAATGGATAATAAAGTGCCTTTTTTGTTAGAGACAGCCTTGATTGAAAAAGGTGCAAATTATTCTTGTGCAGCAAACTGGCAAGAGTACGTTGTGGTTGACGGAAGACTAATTACAGGGCAAAATCCTGCTTCTGATTTAGAAATGGCAAAAGAACTGATGAAATTATTAAAGGAAAAATAGATTAACTAACACAACTAAAATAAGATGGAAAATTTTGATTTTTACAATCCGGTAAACATTCTTTTTGGAAAAGGAAAAATTGCAGAAATAAACAAGCACATTTCTAAAGATGCTAAGATTTTAATGACTTATGGTGGTGGCAGTATTAAGAAAAATGGTGTTTACGATCAGGTGATGGATGCCTTAAAAGCTTATGAGATAATTGAATTTGGAGGGATTGAACCGAATCCTCATTTCGAGACTTTAATGAAGGCTGTTGAAATAGTTAAAACTGAAAAGATTGATTTTCTTCTTGCCGTGGGGGGCGGATCTGTTTTAGACGGAACAAAATTTATTGCCGCGGCAACCTACTTTGAAGGTGATGCCTGGGATATCCTGGCTAAGCGGGCGCCAATTACCAAGGCAGTTGAATTGGGTGCTGTTTTAACTTTGGCAGCCACAGGTTCCGAAATGAACAATGGTGGTGTTGTTACAAGGGCAGCAACAAAGGAGAAAATGGCATTTGGAAATCCATTGCTGTTTCCAAAATTTTCAGTTTTGGATCCCGAAACAACTTATTCGCTGCCTAAACGACAAATTATTAATGGTATTGTGGATGCTTATGTTCATGTAATGGAACAATATCTCACTTATCCGGTTAATTCTCCGGTTCAGGACCGCTTTGCAGAGGGAATACTTCTTACTTTATTGGAAGAAGGACCAAAAGCATTGGCTTCGGATACTCCTGATTACGAGAACAGGGCAAACCTAATGTGGGCAGCTACAATGGCTTTAAATGGTTTAATCGGAATGGGAGTGAAAAGCGACTGGGCAACTCACATGATCGGGCATGAGCTGACGGCTTTCCATGGTATCGATCATGCAGTGACTTTGGCTATTGTTTTGCCGGGATTACTGACTCAATTGAAAGAGAAGAGAAGTGAAAAATTGCTTCAGTATGCCGAAAGGGTTTGGAACATTACCGAAGGTTCTGATGAGGAGAAAAAGACTCTTGCCATTGATAAAACAGAAGCTTTCTTCAATCAGGTTGGAATTAAAACCCGTTTGAGTGAACACAATGTGGGTCAGGATAGTATTGATGTTATTGCAAAACGTTTTGAAGGAAGAGGTTATGTAGGCATGCTTCCTGATGTTGAAGTTAAAGATGTTGCTGAAATTTTAGAGGCACGTTTGTAAGCTTTTATTTCAATCATAAATAGGCTGTATCTTTACTGGTACAGCCTTTTTTTGTGTTAAGAAATTGTGAAATCTATTCATTTGATTTGTGATAACGAAATCCATGACGTATGTTTGCGTCATTAGAAGTAGGAAAAAAAACTTTGTATTGAAAGAATGAAAAAATTAGAACTTTTTGGGTTAGAACAACAAAATATTGCTGCTTTGGCAAAGGTTTTGGCACATCCGGCAAGAATTGCCATTCTGCAATTTTTAGCGGCAACTCCTACCTGCATTTCGGGAGATATATCTGACTTTCTTCCCTTGAGCAGAACAACGGTGTCTCAGCATTTGAAGGAACTTAAATCGGCCGGATTGATTCAAGGGGAAGTGGAAGGACTAAAAATAAAGTACTGCCTGAATAAAAAAGGCATCGAAACGTTGAGAAAGTTGTTTAATGATCTTTTGACTCAGATTACTCCTGAAGAAGAAAAGAATTGTTCGTAAATAAGTAATATAAATCGGAATGTGAAAAGGGCTGGCAGAATACTGAAATATTCTCATATACAGACCCCCACATCTTATATCTAAATAAGAAATATGAAACGTTCATGATTATGTAATTCATAATTCATGAGAAGTTCCATTTAAGCGTAAAATAAAAAATATAAACAGATGAAAGTATTGATTTTGTGTACTGGAAACTCATGCAGAAGTCAGATGGGTGAGGCAATATTAAGAGAGATTAATCCGGACTTGGAAGTTGTTTCGGCAGGTACTAAAATTGCAGATCGGGTGCATCCTTTGGCGGTGAAAGCTATGGCTGAAATAGGAGTTGATATTAGCTCACTTCGACCAAAAATGGTCGATGAATTCTTGGAAGATGGAGTTGATTTCCTAATCTCAGTGTGCGGTGGAGCAAAAGATGCTTGTCCTGCATTTATTGGACCCGTTGGTACTCGCTTACACATTGGTTTTGACGATCCGGCTTATGCCGAAGGAACAGAAGAGGAAATTTTTAATGTATTCAGACGCGTACGCGATGAAATTCGCAGGGATTTCGCAAAATTTAATGAGGAATACATCCTAAAAAAATAAAACATGGGAGCTTTAAACAAGAAATTATCGTTTTTAGACAGATATCTTACCGTATGGATATTTGCAGCCATGGCAATTGGTGTTGGAATGGGGTATTTTTTTCCTGCCATGTCTGGATTTTGGAACAAATTATCGGTGGGAACAACCAACGTTCCAATTGCTGTCGGATTGGTGATCATGATGTATCCACCACTTGCAAAAGTAAAATATGAAGAGCTAAAGGATGTTTTCAAAAACCGGAAGATATTGATTCTTTCATTGGTTCAGAATTGGATCTTGGGTCCGGCTTTGATGTTTGCTTTGGCCATTGTTTTTCTTCAGGATTATCCGGAATACATGAAAGGATTGATACTGATAGGTTTGGCCAGATGTATTGCGATGGTAATTGTTTGGAATGATTTGGCAAAAGGAGATCCTGAATATGCCGCCGGTTTGGTTGCCTTTAACAGCATTTTTCAGGTATTGTTTTTTTCTGTTTATGCCTATGTATTCATTACTGTACTGCCCGAATATTTTAACTTACAAGGTTCTGTCGTAGATGTTTCCATGGGTGATATCGCAGAAAGTGTAATGATCTATTTGGGAATTCCATTTTTTGCCGGAATGATCACCAGATATTTTGGAATTAAAACAAAAGGCAAGGATTGGTACCAGAAAAAATTTATACCTAAAATAAGTCCTCTTACCCTATTTGCTTTGTTGTTCACCATATTTGTGATGTTCTCGTTAAAAGGAGAATACATTGTTCAGCTGCCATTTGATGTGGTTCGAATCGCAATTCCACTGGTCATTTATTTTGTGATCATGTTTGTGATTTCCTTTTTTATGGGAAAGAAATTTAAAGCAGGATATGCCAAAACAGCGAGTTTATCTTTTACCGCAGCAAGTAATAATTTTGAATTGGCCATTGCAGTAGCTATTGCTGTTTTTGGTATCGATTCAGGCGTTGCATTTGCAGCAGTTATTGGACCATTGGTTGAAGTACCGGTATTAATCGCCCTGGTAAATGTTTCTTTAAAGTTGAAAGACAAGTATTTTAATGGAAAAATTGATGTTGTTAAATGTGCTGATAATTAGCAATTGACAGGCTCTCTTAAATCAAATAAAAAGTCACGGTTCGTATTGAATTGTGACTTTTTTTATGCTTAATCATATTGAATTCAATCGGTAATATTCCTTATATTTGAAATGCAAAAAACATTTATATGATTAAACCTGGATTGAAAATTGGCATTTTACTTACTCTGATATTGGTTCTGCCATCCTTGTTTTTCTCTGCCTACGAGATTAGTAATATAAGCCAAAACGAGGCAGTTATTGATTCTGTCTACTCCAGTCAGTTAGAGTCCATTTTATTTTCTGTCAATCAGTATTCCGATGATGTGATCAGCGGTTGGGCCAATCAGCTCGATAAAGGAAAATACGGACTTGAAAAGGAAATGGAATTACTGGCCGCAAAGAATTATTCGATAGATGCTTTTTTTCTGATCGATTCATTAAAACAAAAACTCTTTCCCAAAGATGAAATTTCTGAAGACAGCCTTACGAATTTGGCTGGAAACCTGAAATATGCTTTTGCTCAAAATCTAAGCGAAATTGAAAGATTACAGCAATACATCAAAAGCGGTTATCAGAAAATTGGGGTTATGGAATTTAACAGGAAAGGCAAAAGTCTGTTTGCATTTGCTAGAATTGTTGATTCTTTATCTGTGGAAACAGTATTCCTGCTTGTTGATACCGAGAAGTTTATTCGGGAGAATTTGGGGCCGAAAATTCAGGGGATTGCCCAAGACAAGTTTTATATTTCGGTAATTGATAAAAATCGAAACACCGAAATTTATTCCAATGTTGTTTACGACGAGGACGAAAAGAACATTCAGCAACGCAGGCAGATTTGGCTCTTCCCGGCTTACGATTTGGGCATTCAGATGAAAGGAAATACCATTGAAGATTTAGTGCGGGAAAGAACAAAAACCAATATAATGATGCTGATCGTGATGGATCTGATTCTTTTGCTGGGTGCATGGTTTGTTTATCGGAACATTCGGCAGCAAATGAAGCTAACCCAATTAAAATCAGACTTTATATCAAATGTATCGCACGAAATAAGAACGCCGTTAGCACTGATAAACATGTATTCGGAGACCTTGGAAATGGGACGCCTGCCATCTGAAGAAAAAAAGAAGGAATATTATAAGGTGATTAACACCGAGGCAAATCGTTTGTCGAACATGGTGAATAACATTCTTAATTTTAGTAAAATTGAAAGCGGTAAACGGGAATATCATTTTAAGGAAGCGGATATTAATGCCGAAATAGAAACAATTCTCGAAAATTACGGACAGCACCTTCATAAAAAAGGCTTTGAAATTAAATTTGAAGCTTTCGATGAGTTACCAAAGCTAATTATTGACAAAGAAGCCGTTTCCGAAGCAATGATCAACTTGATTGATAATGCTGTAAAATACTGTGGCGGGAGCAAGAGGATTGAGATTAAATGCCATACCGACCTGGAGTTTGCCTATATAAATGTGATCGATTTTGGAATAGGGATTTCGAAAAAAGATCAGCCCTTGATTTTCGATAAATTCTATAGAGTGAGTTCGGGTGATTTGGCCAATAAGGTAAAAGGTTCGGGAATTGGTTTGAGCATTGTAAAGCACATTATGGATGCACACAATGGACGCATCACGGTTCAGAGTTCAAAAGAGGGCGGAACTTGTTTTACGTTAAGTTTTCCTCTGAAGTAGAAAAACAAAAGAGATATAAAATTATAAAAGATGAAACCAATATTAATTGTGGAAGATGAACCCGGCATGTTGATGGGATTGAAAGATAATCTGGAGTTTGAGGGATATCAGGTTGATGTAGCCGATGATGGTGAAATTGGACTGGATAAAATCTTAGGAAATGAATATTCTCTGGTGCTTTTGGATGTAATGCTTCCGAAAATTTCGGGATTTGATATTTGTAAACAAGCCCGTAAAAAGGGAATTTCTACACCAATAATTTTGCTGACCGCGAGAGGTGAGGAAATTGATAAAGTTTTGGGCTTGGAGTTTGGCGCTGATGATTACATCACCAAGCCATTTAGTTTGCGCGAATTACTGGCCCGAATACGTGCAGTACTAAGACGCACCGAAAATAGGGTAGAAAGCAAAAATGATCATTTAGTTGAAATCGGAAAATTATCAATTAATTTCTCCTCCTTCGAAGGATTTGTTGATCAGCAGGAAATGAAAATGTCGCACAAAGAAGTTGAGATATTGAACTATTTGTGGGACAATAAAAATACAATCGTAAGTCGTGATGATCTTTTAGACCATATTTGGGGAACAGAATATCAGCCAACATCCCGAACCATTGATAATTTTATTCTGAAGCTGAGACATAAGATTGAAGTGGATCCAAACCATGCAAAAATAATATTAACCGTGCACGGTGTTGGATATCGACTGGTGGTTTAAGAAAGTCGAAAGGTCGAAAAGTCAAAAAGTCTTGAAGGGTCTAATTGTTGATAGGTCAAAAGTTTTAGTAATATCCATTGCCCCGTGCTTTAGCTCGGGGGTCAAGGAAAAAGTATCAAGTATACATTGCACCGTACTTTAGCTCGGGGTTTGTAAAAATAAAAAGCTGTAAATAAAAGTTTCCTTTAGGGGATTTAGGGGTAGTTTAATAGTTGTTAACGTTCAGAAAATTATAGTTTTTTTCTTTTAACCTATCTACTTTAACCTTAAAACACAACTGATGACAATTGATGACATCTTATAACCTGGGGGTGACACAAATGATTTTTCAGCAGCCTAATTTTACCAATAGAAAGTTAAGATAGATTGAATGGTGGGCGTACGACTCCATTCTCTTTTACAAACTAAAACAATTGGTAATTTAAAATTTAGGGTGATGAAAACGATAAGAATAGCATTTTTCGCATTGGCATGTTTACTATTAACAGCAAATTTGGGAATGGCAACAACTCCCGATAAACAAAAAATAGAGAAAGAAAAAAGTATGTTACTCAATAAAATCCAGAAATCAGTAGCACAAACAGATTTTGCAGATTTAATCGACCTTGGAGAATCTGAATCAATAGTTTTGCGTTGCACAATAAATGAAAACAATCAGGTTGTGGTGAGTAAAGTAATTGGTTTTAATGAAGAACTGAAAAAAGCCGTTCGCAAAACAATGGAGGATGCAAGAATTAAGGCGGTTCCCGGTCTGGTTGGTGAAGAATTAGCCCTTCAGGTTAAATTTAAAATGCTGAGATGGTAGACCAAAAGTGTTTGTATAAATTAGAGGAGATAAGAAATGAATAGTATGATCTATAAAAGCCAAATTCTGAAAGGATGTATTCTACTTCTGTTTTTGATTTTTCAAGTGGGTACGATACAATCCGAGAATCTGAAAAGGCTGGTGAATCTGGAAGGGAACTGGAAATTTTCCATTGGGGATGAACCGGCAAGAGCCATCCCCAATTACGATGATTCAGATTGGCAAAATGTATTTGTTCCCAATAGTTGGGAGGAAAATGGTTATAAAGATTACAATGGTTTTGCCTGGTATCGTAAAAGTTTTCAAATAAGAGAGTTCTATAACAGAAAGTACCTTTATTTATACATGGGCTATATCGATGATGTGGATGAAGTGTACCTGAATGGGAAACTGATTGGTGCATCAGGAAATTTTCCGCCGCGAATGAAAACAGCATACGATATCCCCAGAATGTATCCTGTTCCAACAGATTTACTTCGTAAAGATGGTGAAAACATAATTGCAGTGCGGGTTTATGATGGAATTCTGAATGGAGGAATCACACAGGGACCAGTAGGTATTTTTATTGATAAAGATCAGGAGAGAATGGATATAGACCTTACGGGATACTGGGATTTTGAATGCCGAAATTCTGTTGACCAGGGAAATTTAAAGTGTGTAACTTATCGAAAAGGGAAAATATTTGTTCCCGGATTTTGGGAAGCCCGAGGTTATAATGATTTAGATGGCAAAGCCAGGTATAGCAAAGAATTCAATTACCCATCGGATATGAGTACTTCGGGAAAAGCATTGATTTTGGGTGTGATTGATGACCTGGATGAGGTGTATTTAAATGGAGAAAAAATTCGGTGGATTGGATATAAAAGAGGAGGAAGTTGGTCAGGAAATTCGTACCACAGCACTTTTCGGGCTTATCCAATACCCAAAGGCGTATTGAAGAGCAGTGGCATGAATGTGATAGAGGTGATGGTAACCGATTATACGGGACCAGGCGGAATTTATAGCGGACCCATTGGAATCACCAATATAGAATTGGCTGAAGAAATGGTAAAAAGAGAACACAAGAACAACCGATCGAATCTGGAGAAGTTTTTTGATTATTGGTTTGATTAATTGCTGCAATAATTTGGGGGCTGTACAATAGCCTAAACTGCTTTGTAAATGGTGCAAATAAAGAAAATATGAATAGAATGGGTGAGCATATAATTCAATGGATGAAGTTTCTGTTTGTAATGATGGTAGTTTGTGTATTTAACAATGAAATTACAGCACAGGATTATCAGAAAATAGTCGATTTAAACGGTCGTTGGGAATTCTCAATTGGAGACAATCCGAATTGGGCAGATCCTAATTATGATGATTCGGACTGGGAGAGGGTTGATGTTCCTTCGGCATGGGAGAATCAGGGATTTTATGGTTACGATGGATTTGCATGGTACAGAACCAATTTTAGTTATGCAGGTTCGGTAAAAGGGCAGAGTCTGTTTCTTAAGTTGGGAAATATTGATGATGTGGACGAAGTCTTTATCAACGGAAAACGAATCGGTCAAACCGGCAGTTTTCCTCCTCATTTTTCTACAGCTTACAATTCGAATCGGGTGTACAATATTCCTTCGGCCTACCTGCGCGAAAAGAATGTGGTAGCCGTTCGTGTTTACGATGATTTGGGAGAAGGAGGCATCATCCGAGGTGATATTTCAGTAGTGATCGACCGAAGTGCAATACCCGTTGATATTGATTTACAGGGCAGGTGGAAGTTTAAAACGGGGCGTTATGCACATGAAGATCTGCAAAATGTACCCAATTGGGATGATATCATTGTTCCCGGATTTTGGGAGAATCAGGGCTATAAAAATTACGACGGTTATGCCTGTTATGCTCTCGATTTTGTTGCAGACCAAAAGTTTTTAGCCGAAAGAATGGTACTTGTTTTGGGCAAAATTGATGATCTCGATCAGGTAATCGTAAATGGAGTTTTGGTTGGCCAGTCCGGTGAATTCGATCCCTCAACGGTGCAGCGCTATTCAAATACTTATCAGCAGCTTCGGGGATATTATCTGCCCGTAAATCTGATAAAAAAAGGAGCAAACAGAATCGTTGTGCGTGTTTACGACGCCACACAGGGAGGTGGCATCTATACCGGTTCCATTGGCCTGATTTCTCAGGATCATTACATCAACTATTGGAACAGCAGAAGAAGACGATACTAGTTATCGCCTTTAATTAGAATTTATGCTTGAAGAAGTGAAAGATCTCCTGTAAAAATCAAAAGTCGTTTAGGAGTAATTGGTAATGAATAACAACGAACCGAAAACAACAGATAAATGATATGAAGTGTATTGTTCTGAAAAAAATGACATTGTGATAAAGAAACAAATAAAACGAATACTCAGAATAGCATTTATTCTTGCAGGCATATCCACTTTGTGGTTCGTACCATGGATTTTGGTAAAGGCCTGGATTTTGCCACTGCCTGATACGGTTCAGGAACAAGTAAACGAAGCCATTGATCATGGATTTGATGGAATGATTGTTTATGTAGATCAAGCCGGGAAGCCACCGGAATTTTATGCCGCAGGCTGGCATGACCGAAAAAACAAAATTCCTGCCTGCCCGCAGGCATTATTCAAGATTGCCAGCATTACCAAGCTATACATCGCTGTTGCTGTTGCTAAATTAGTCAAAGAAGGACGTTTGTCCTTGGATAAAACACTCGCTGATTACTTTCCGGAACTTGCGGGAAGAATTGAAAATGCTGATAAAATTACCTTGAGAATGATGGTGCAGCATCGAAGTGGCATTCCCAATTTTATAGACCATCCTGATTATTGGAAAAAACCGCCCAAAAACAGACAGGAAACACTTGAATACGCACTGGACTTACCCGCAGACTTTGAACCAGGTGAAGATTATGGCTATTCAAATACCAACTATATGTTGATTGAGGATCTTATTGATAAAGTGCTTGGTTATAGTCATCAGCAATATGTCAAGGAGGAGATTTTGATACCTCTCAAGCTCAACAATACATTTGGTTCGCTTCATGAAGTAGATATAAACAATGTGATGAGTGGCTATTACGTTGGAGTTGAAGAGGATCTAAAAACAGAATATACAGGTTTAATGCTGGCAACAGCAGAGGATGTGGGTAAATTCTTAAGAGCTTTAAATGATGGTTCAGTGTTTAATGAAGGGGAACAGGAAATCTATTCCTCCATTTACGTGTACGAACATACAGGTCTGCTTGTTGGCTATCAGAGTATTGCCAAATACCACAAAGACATTGATACAGTTGTCATTCAATTTAATAATACAACCAACTTTGATGGATATGACTGGAATTTAGCGGAAATCATATACAATCGTATTGTAAAAATAGTGAGA
>JAFGYE010000070.1 GCA_016936255.1 Marinifilaceae bacterium
AAAAACCAGGCACCTTCCGTTGAAAGCGGTGCAAAGATAAACCATTATTTCTCCCAATTCCTAATCAAAATTGAAAAGTTTTTCAAAATTTACCTTAAATCCCTGATAACATGAACGTATAATTTTAATGGGAAATTAAATTAGCGAATACTTTGTGATGATGTCGGGAAAAACATCCTTCGCTAACAATGGTAAATCTCCACCATTAGGGATAGAAGCGATATCCTTTTAATGAGGAACGAAGTAAAAGATTTAGCGAATAGCCCGACCAATTACCCTAATTTTTTAACTGGTAATTGGAAATGGCCTGATTAAAATTGAAAATTTTAGGCTTTTTAACTATCGTTCGGAAAAGATTTTAGGTAGATATACTATCTTCGTATTGCAAATTGTTTTTAACACATTAATCTCTCATGGTGACGAATCGTATTGTTATTATACCAACTTACAACGAAAAAGAAAACATTGAAGCGATTGTAAGGAAGGTTTTTTCGCTGGATACAGCTTTTGATATTCTTATTATAGAAGATAACTCGCCGGACGGAACTGCAGCTATTGTAAAGAAACTGCAAAATGAGTTTTCGCAACTACATATTATAGAACGTAAGGGCAAGCTTGGTTTGGGAACAGCATATATTACCGGTTTTAAGTGGGCGTTGGAGCACAAATATGAATATGTGTTCGAAATGGATGCGGATTTTTCGCACAATCCTGAAGATTTAGTTCACTTATATAAGGCTTGTTCGGAAAAAGGTGGTGATATGGCTATTGGTTCGCGCTACGTTTCCGGTGTAAATGTTGTAAATTGGCCTATGGGTAGGGTATTAATGTCGTATTTTGCATCAAAATATGTCCGGTTTGTAACGGGCATGAAGATTCATGATGCCACAGCCGGCTTTAAATGCTACACAAGAAAGGTGTTGGAAACGATTAATTTGGATAACATCCGATTTAAAGGTTATGCTTTTCAGATTGAAATGAAGTTTACGACCTGGAAATTTGGTTTCAATATTATTGAAGTACCAATTATTTTTACAGACAGAACTCAGGGAACCTCTAAAATGAGTGGTGGAATTTTTAATGAAGCCGTTTGGGGAGTAATTAAAATGAAGTTAAGAAGCTTTTTCACCAAATACGAAAGATAGATTTGAAATGCATCAGTCAAGATTAACTTGGCAGACTATTTCATAAATTCTAAATCTATGTAACCTTATACTATAACTTAAACAAGCAAAATGTCGACTTATCTTATAAAGAACGCCTTGATTATTAATGAAGGCAAAAAGTTTGCGGGAAGTGTTCTTATAAAAAATCAGCTAATTGAAGAAATATATACTTCATCTCCTGAAGTTACAGATAAGAATTGGACTGTTATTGATGCTGCCGGAAAATTACTGATTCCGGGTGTTATTGATGATCAGGTTCATTTTCGTGATCCGGGAATGCCACAAAAAGGCGATTTATACAGCGAATCGAGAGCCGCCGTTGCCGGGGGAACTACCTCCTTTATGGACATGCCCAATGTGAAACCACAAACTGTAACTCAGGAATTACTAACTGAACGCTATAAATTGGGTGCTGAAAAATCTTTGGCAAACTACTCCTTTTATATGGGTGCTACAAACACAAACCTGGAGGAAATTTTAAAAACTGATCCTAAAACGGTTTGTGGTATTAAAATATTTATGGGTTCGTCGACTGGGAATATGTTGGTAGATGATATTGATACCCTTTCGCAGATTTTTGAAAAATCGCCCATGTTGATCGCAACCCATTGTGAAGACACTCCCACTATTGATAAAAATCAGGCTGAATATCAGAAAAAATTCGGTGATGACATTCCTATGGAGTATCATGGTGTGATAAGAAGTGCCGAGGCGTGCTACAAATCTTCTTCGAAAGCCATTGAACTGGCGAAAAAATTCAATACCCGCTTGCATATTTTGCATTTGTCGACTGCCATCGAAATGGATTTGTTTGACAATTCGATTCCCGCAAAGGACAAAAGAATTACCAGTGAGGTTTGTGTTCACCATTTGTGGTTTGATGATAAAGATTATCTGACTAAGAAATCGAGAATCAGATGGAATCCTGCAATTAAGACAAAAAAAGATCAGGATGCACTTTGGGAAGCGCTTTTGGATGATCGGTTGGATGTTGTTGCGACAGACCATGCTCCTCACACTCCTGAAGAAAAGGATGGCAATTATATGCAGGCTGCCGGCGGTGGTCCGTTGGTTCAGCACTCTTTAATTGCTATGATGGAACAAGCACGTAGAGGAAAAATCAGCATGGAAAAAGTAGTGGAGAAAATGTGCCACACTCCGGCTGAAATTTTTCAGGTTGAAAAACGTGGATTTATACGCAAAGGATACTATGCCGATTTGGTTCTTTTAAAAGAAGATGACTGGACGGCTACCAATGCCAATTCGTTATACAAATGTGGATGGACTCCTTTTGATGGCGAGAAATTCCAATATAAAGTAGACAAAACCTTTGTTAATGGACATTTGGCCTACGACAATGGTGTATTTGATGACAGTACTAAAGGAATGAGTCTGAGTTTTGAAAGGTAGAAATGAGATTTGAGAAATAAGAAAAAAGGTAAAAGTAAAAAGGTGAAATTTTCAAAATATGAAACACTATAATCTTATAGTTACAGCTCTGATTTTTTCAGGGCTGTTTTTGTTTTCCTGCCAGCAGAAAGACACTGTTGAAAACAAAGAATATTCTGGTGTGAAAATCGCCAATCCTATTATTTATGAGGTTTTGGTGACTAATCCAAATCCGGAAGATGATTGGAAAACTGAATGCCTTGCAAATACCAACATTAAGGAATTGGCGAAAGACATTATTAAAGCAGTAAGAAACGGCGACTTAGCTACCTTTGATTATTACGACAATCATCAGCTATCAAAACCAGAACTGGAGAAAATAATCGCTGAAAGTGATTTAATCAATCATATCGGAAAAATACAGTTTGAGGAGGAATGGTTTTGGGATTCGAAAAAGCTTTCTCTTAAAAAGAGAGTTAAAAAAATGATGTTTGGCTACGAGATATATGATGCTCTGGGAAAAGTCAAAGGATACAAAGCCAGTTTTGTGGTGAATTTAGACGCTGATAAAAAATGATATTTTGTAATTCTTACAGATTTTAAAACAAAAACAATTAGTCTTTGTCCAAAATTAATACTTCTAAATAAATTCCTCTATTTATGAATTTCCATCTATTTTTGCAAAACTTAAAATACAAATCAACAGGAATCTCCCACTTGATTCTTGATCCTTTTATCATGATACTTATAAAATGAAAGTACTATTTATAGATTCAACTCATGGGCGACTAAGAGAAATGCTTGAAGAAGCAGGGTTTGAATGCACTTACGCTCCTGAAAAGAACAAAGAAGAACTTTTGGCAATTTTTCATGAGTTCGACGGCTTTATTATCCGCAGCAAATTCAAATTGAACAAAGAAGAATTAGACCACGCCACCAATCTGAAATTTATTGGCCGTGTGGGTGCCGGATTGGAAAACATTGATGTTGACTACGCCGAAAGCAAAGGGATTAGATGCTTTAATGCTCCGGAAGGAAACAGGGATGCGGTAGGCGAACATGCTGTTGGTATGTTGCTTACTCTTTTCAACAACTTGTGCCGGTGCAATTGGGAAGTTCGCAATGGAATGTGGCGACGGGAAGAAAACCGAGGCATCGAAATAAAAGGGAAAACCATTGGTATTATTGGATACGGAAATATGGGCGGTGCTTTTGCTCAACGCTTAAAAGGCTTCGGTTGCAAAGTTATTGCCTACGACAAATACAAATTCGATTATTCGGATGAGTTTTGTGAAGAAAAACAGATGGAAGACTTGTTTGAACAATGTGATGTTTTGAGTTTGCATGTTCCGCAAACCGACGAAACGATGTTTATGGTGAATGATGAATTCCTGAATAAATTTAAAAAGCCAATCTACCTTATTAATACGGCTCGAGGAAAAGTAGTTCGCATTGCTGATTTGGTGAAAAATTTGGATTCCGGACAGGTGAAAGGTGCTTGTTTGGATGTATTGGAATATGAGAAAACTTCTTTCGAAGATTTACATGCCTCGGAATTGCCTGCTGAATTTCAATATTTGATTGAATCGGAAAAAGTATTGCTGAGTCCGCATGTTGGTGGCTGGACACATGAATCGAATATAAAACTATCGAAAGTTACGGCTCAAAAGATTATTGATGAGTTTGGAAAATAGAGATGTTTAGAACAAAAAACTCCGCCCAAAGCGGAGTTTTTTTTATTTGTAATTGTAAATTCTAAAATCCATAAGCCATGCCGATTCCAAAGTAATGGTAAGCCTCATCGGTTAATTCAATTTCAGCTTCCATAATTAGCGACCATCCATTTCCTACAGCAACTCTTATGCCGATTGGAACCCAAAGCGGGATTGTAGTTTCATCGCCAAAATTAATATCCATGTCTAATCCGGTAATCAATTTTGTGCCTGATGCCAGGGGAACCGTTACATTTGCTGTTCCATCGAAACCAAAATCATGAAAATGATGAGCTCCTGCAGCTAAAGAAAGGTTCTTGCTGATTCCAAACTCGACATCGCCACCGTAGTAGGTTTCATCGCCAAAAGCACCAATTTTTGCTCCCAAATCAACATTATTGCCAATGCCTACTCCAGCATGAAAAAACATTAAAAATTCATTCGATCCATTGGATACCAACATCGAAGGTTCAAATCCAATTGACGCCTCACCACTTTTTAAAATTCCTGATGTATTAAAAATTTGGGCATTCGAAAATGCAGCAACAAATAAAAACATCAGTACAAATAGTATTCTCTTCATTTCAATAAACTTTATCATTCTCTGTCAAAAACACTTCAATCTCTATTTTATTGTGTATTCGCTGAAAACTCAAGGTGCATAATCAAAAATAAATCGTACATAATTCTAAAATATTACTTATACGATTTTCTTTGTAAATTTAATAAAAAGCTACACATAATTTTAAATAGCTGTGCAGGATTAATTCACAAAACTCATCATTGATGTGCTTCCCGTCAACATTTAAATATTTCCCATCAATAAACTAATCCTTCCTCTCTGAGCCAAAGGAATTTCCATACTGAGAAATGAGGGCCACTTTGTGAGAGGAAGCGTTCCAATCTTGAGAAATGAGGGCGAAATGGTGAGAAATTAGGATGCCGATGTGAAAGGAACAGGTGACTTTATAAGAAGGAAGCGTCCCATTTAATCCGAAAAAAAAAAGCTAATCAAGTAAAAACAAAAAGAGACTTCCCCTTGCGGGATCGTTTTCTAACTAACAACTGATGAATACGAATTACAAATCCTGTTGCCCCTTAACCCCTGATTACAAATCAGGGGTAAGGCCTCAGATCTTGAGCTTCTGGGTTTAATTTGATACTCGATGCTTCTTTTTTCGAAGGAAAAAATAAAGCTTAACGTATTTAATAGATTGCCTTGGCTATTTCTTTCACACAATCGGATGCCATAAGGGTATAAAAATGCAAGGAAGGAACCCCGTGCTGAATCAATTCTTTTCCTTGCTGAATTCCCCACTCTATTCCCACTTGCTTCACCTCATCGTTGGTTTTGCATTTACGAACTTCGGCAGCTAATGCTTCAGGAATATCGGTTTTAAAAATCTGCGGAAGCACTGTTAGTTGGCTTAATGCAGATATTGGCTTAATTCCCGGAACAACAGGAACTGTAATACCGGCATCGCGTACTTTCTTTACAAAATCAAAGAATTTCTGATTATCGAAGAACATTTGCGTAACGATGTATTCGGCTCCGGCATCCACTTTCTTTTTCAACCAATATATATCAGAATCAATATTTGGAGCTTCTTCGTGTTTTTCAGGATATCCGGCCGTACCAAAAGAAAAAGGTGTTGCAAAAGGCTCAACATGTGTACCATCTAAAAACTCGCCTTTGTTGATATTATTTACCTGATGAATCAAATCAATAGCATATTTGTGTTCTCCTTCGCTGGAAATAAAAGCATGACGGGATGATGAATCTCCGCGAAGCAATAAAACATCATGAATATCCAGAAAATTTAAATCCAACAAAGCATTTTCAGTTTCTTCAGGTAAAAATCCACTGCAAATTACATGTGGAACTACCGTAATTTTATATTCATTTTTAATGGCCGCGGCAACTGCTACTGTTCCCGGACGCTTTCGTGTAATTTTTTTCTCGATTACTCCACTCGCCGACTCGGTAAATACCATTTCATCGCGATGTGCTGTAATATTGATATACTTCGGATCAAATTCCTTCAGCTTATCAATAGTATTAAAGACTTTATATATGCTGTTTCCACGCAAAGGTGGCAACAATTCAAAAGAGAAATGTGTGGTTTTATTCTCAATTGCCTGGTTTAATAGTTCGATTACTTTCATTGGTTAAATTTAGATGTGAGATATTGGATTTGAGAAATAAGATTCATTCCCGATACAACCAATTCTCATAAATCATATTTATAATATAGCTGTTAACAGCTTCTTTGCTTTCTCTTCGGATATTCCTTTTCGGGATGCATAATCCTTCAATTGATCTTCCATTATTTTATCGATAGAAAAATACAATGCCTCAGGATGAGCGAAAACCAATCCGCTAACCGAGGCTGCCGGATACATGGCAAAACTTTCGGTTAATGTTGCTCCTATGTTCTTTTCTACATCCAGAAAATCCCAAAGTACTTGTTTTTCGGAATGCTCGGGCAATGATGGATATCCAAAAGCCGGACGAATTCCCTGATAATGTTCGCGAAGCATTTGCTCTATATTAAGATCTTCATCTTTAGCATATCCCCAATCTTCTTTACGGATTTTTTCGTGTAACAATTCCGTAAAAGCCTCCGCCAAACGATCGGCCAGAATCTTAATCATGATGCTGTTGTAATCGTCATGATCTTCGGCAAATTTCTGAAGTATTTCTTCAATACCCAAACCTGCCGTCACAACAAAAGCACCTACATAATCGATTCGATTCGATTCAATTGGAGCCACAAAATCACTCAGACACAAACTACTCAGTCCTTTTTTAAACTTCTCCTGCTGACGAATACCACAAAATCGGGTAATTTCATTTGTTCTGTCTTCATCGGTATACAATACGATATCATCCCCAACACTATTGGCAGGAAACAATCCGTAAACCGCACTCGCTTCTATCAATCCTTCGCGCTCGATTACATCCAGCATACGATTGGCATCGTCGAAAAGGATTTTAGCCTCCTCCTTCAAATCCGGATCTTCCATAATTTCAGGATACATGCATTTCAGCTCCCAGGCAACAAAAAAGAAGGTCCAATCGATGTATTTTCGGATTTCGCCAATCGAGAAGTTATTCAAAACCTGCAATCCAATTTTGTTTGGCTCATAAATAGGAGCTGTTTTCCAATCAATTTGCTCTCTGTTTTTTCGGGCCTCATCCAAGGTATAGTATTCCACCGGCTTTTTATTTTCATGATCTTCACGCACAATTTGATACTCTTCACGGGTTTTTGCCAAAAAATCTTTTCTTTTATTCTTATCGCACAACTGTTTAAAAATTCCCACCGATTTGGAAGCATCTACAACGTGAACCACACCATTCTCATAATTTGGTTCAATTTTAACCGCAGTATGCAATTCCGAAGTGGTTGCACCGCCTACTACCAAAGGAATATCCAAACCTTGCCGCTTCATTTCTTCAGCAACAAAACACATCTCTTCCAAGGAAGGTGTAATCAGTCCGCTTAAACCAATTGCATCCACATTCTCTCGTATGGCGACTTCTAAAATTTTTGAACTTGGAACCATAACGCCCAAATCAATCACTTCAAAATTGTTACATCCTAAAACTACGCCAACAATATTTTTCCCAATATCGTGCACATCACCTTTAACGGTAGCCATTACAATTTTGCCGGCATTTTTCGCATCGGTCAGACTATTTTTCTCTTCTTCGATAAAAGGTTGAAGATAAGCAACAGCCTTTTTCATTACCCTTGCTGACTTTACCACCTGAGGCAAAAACATTTTCCCTTCTCCAAACAAATTGCCCACGATGTTCATTCCATCCATCAAAGGTTGTTCAATCACATCCAATGCGCGAGGCAACAACTGCCTGGCTTCTTCAGAATCCTGTTCAATAAAATCGGTGATTCCTTTTACCAGAGAATAAGAAAGTCTTTCAAAACAAGGTTTTTCTCTCCATGCATCGGCTTTCACCTGAACCTTACCTACCGATTTCAATCCTTCGGCCAATTCAATTAGTATCTCGGTAGCCTCAGGCTTGCGATTCAAAACCACATCTTCTACTTTTTGTAAAAGTTCTGGTTCTATTTCATCGTAAATCTGTAACATTCCCGGATTTACAATTCCCATATCCAAGCCTTCTTTTATGGCATGATACAAGAAAACGGAATGCATTGCTTCCCGAACTGTATTGTTTCCCCGGAAAGAAAAAGACAGATTGCTGATTCCTCCACTAATTTTAGCATGTGGCAAATTGGCTTTGATCCACTTTACGGTTTTGATATAATCAACCGCATAGTTGTTGTGTTCTTCGATTCCTGTGGCAATTGCCAATACATTGGGATCAAAAATGATATCCTCGGCCGGAAAGCCAACCGTTTCGGTTAATATTTTATAGGCTCTTGCGCAAATTTCAGTTCTTCGCTGGAAAGTATCGGCCTGTCCTTTTTCATCAAAAGCCATTACAACAGCAGCAGCTCCGTATCTTTTTACTTTGGTTGCATGATCGATAAATTCTTCTTCACCTTCTTTTAATGAAATTGAATTGACCACACATTTTCCCTGCACACATTTCAATCCTGTTTCCAACACCGACCATTTTGATGAGTCGATCATGATGGGTACTCGGGAAATTTCCGGTTCAGACACCAATAACTTTAAGAAAATATCCATTTCCTTTTCAGCATCCAACATGGCATCATCCATGTTTACATCAATAATTTGTGCTCCGTTTTCAACTTGGCTGCGAGCTATTGAAAGTGCTTCTTCGTATTTTTTCTCTCGAATTAAACGCGCAAATTTCAAAGAACCTGCCACATTGGTGCGCTCTCCTACATTCACAAAATTGGTGAGCGAATTAATCCGCAGTAATTCCAATCCACTCAAACGAGTTTCCTTTTCAACAGCTGGAATTTTTCTGGGAGCAGCATTTTTAACCGCATCGGCTAATATTTTAATGTGTTCTGGCCGGGTTCCACAACATCCACCTACAATATTTATCTTCTTATTATCCAATAATTCTTTTAAATCACCCAACATGGTTTGAGGAGTTTCATCGTACTCTCCCAATTCATTTGGCAAACCGGCATTCGGATAAACACTCACATAAACAGGAAGCAAAGTATCCAACTGCTGAATATATGGTACCAAATCTTTAGCACCGAAAGCACAATTTAATCCAATGCTCAATAATCTATCACATTTTACTGATGTTACAAAAGCCTCCAGGGTTTGTCCCGAAAGAGTTCGTCCACTATTATCAGTAATGGTTCCCGAAATCATGATTGGAATATCGAGTCCTCTTTCTTCCAGCAGTAAATCGGCAGCATAAATAGCTGCCTTAGCATTCAAGGTATCAAAAATTGTTTCTATTAAAAGTGCATCCACTCCACCATCCAGCAATCCCTTGATCTGCTCGCTATAAATTCTCACCAAATCATCAAAGCCTACATCCCGATATCCTGGATCTTCAACCTTAGGAGACATGGAAGTTGTTTTGTTGGTCGGTCCTATTGCTCCTGCTACCCAACGTGGCGTATCAGGATCAGTTGCATTCATCTCATCAACAGCAGCGCGGGCATTTTTCACTGCTTCAAAATTCAGTTCATAGGCCAGTTCTTCCAATTTGTAATCGGCCAATGAAATTGCATTGGCATTAAAGGTATTGGTCTCAATAATATTAGCTCCCGCCTCTAAAAACTTTTGATGAATCTCCTTAATAATTTCAGGCTGAGTCAAAGTCAGCAAGTCGTTGTGTCCTTTCTGATCACTTGAAAAATCTGCAAAACGGGTTCCACGAAAATCTGCTTCAGTCAACTTGTGCGCCTGAATCATTGTTCCCATGGCACCGTCTAAAACAAGAATTTGCTTCTGTAATGCCTCTTTAATAGATGTAAATTTCTGTTCCATATTAATTTGCGACTGTTAGATAGATTGCAGTATTACTATTCTTTTGTTCTACCAAAACATGATGTTTGTTCTGTATTTCTTCGATTGTGGCCGGCGTATAATGCCGAACGGTGATCAATTCCAAATCCTCACTCAATTCAACCTCATACTTTTCTTCCAATTCTGCCACCAAATCCTGCATATTTCTGGCTGAGCTATTGGCACAGAATGCAAAGCTAACCGCAGTGTTCTGAGTAAAATTAAGCTTTATTCTATACTTTGTAACCAGTGTAAAAATAAAAACAAGGTCTTTTTCACCAATAAAAGAAAAATTCAGCGGTTTTAAAGTCACTAACAACTGTCTTTTTTTTACAATGTAATTTGGCAGCAATGGTTGCGGCTGATCTCCTTTTGTAATTAAAGTTCCTTTTTGCGATGGATCGATAAATGATTTCACCCACAAAGGAATCTTCTTTGCCTGCAACGGCTTTATGGTTTTCGGATGAATTACCCTGGCTCCGTAATAAGAAAGCTCTATTGCTTCATGATAAGGAATTAAATCCAATTTGGTTGTCACATCAAAATAATCAGGATCTGCATTTAAAATTCCCAACACATCTTTCCAAATGATCATTTTATCAGCGCCAAGCAAATGAGCTAAAATTGCCGCTGTGTAGTCTGATCCTTCTCTTCCTAGTGAGGTGGTGAAACCATTCGGATCTCTGGCAATAAAACCCTGTGTAATGTATAATGCAGCCGGATTATCTGGAAATACGGCATTGGCTTTTTCTTTCGACGAATCCCAAAGAATGTTGGCATCTACGTAATTATCATCGGAATCCAAACAGGTTCGAACATCAATCCACTTATTATTTTGTCCGATATGATTTAAATAAGCAGCTACAATTGTTGTTGATAAAAGTTCTCCAAAACCAATCACCTGATCGTATTCAAAATTGAACTGATCGGATGATGGTTTTGAAATTTTGGTTTTCAGCTCGATGAAAAGAGCGTTTATTTCCGAACTGACCTTCGCCGGAACTTCTTCGAATAAATCATCGATCACTGAAGTGTGGTTTTCCTTCAGCAGATCAAAAAGTTCCAAGGCCTTATCATTTCCGGAAAAATAAGCATCTACAATTTCTTCCAGCAAGTTGGTTGTTGTACCAATTGCCGAAATCACTACTGTAAGCGGACGCTTTACTTTGCCAATAATTTGACAAATATTTTTAATAGCAGCAGCATCTTTTACCGATGCACCGCCAAATTTGTATATGATCATTTCTAGTTAGATTTGAGATGCGAGTCCCGATAGTAATCGGGATGAGATTTTACATTGATTTCCATTATTCAAAATTACTCATCACCCAAATAAGCCAGGAAAATATCTTTCCCTGCAATTTGCTTACGGATATTTATCAGTTTGGAAAGATTCAATGTTCCAATTACATAGTTAAAATCTTTTCCAGTCAGCGATTCCGATATCTCCTTGAAATCAAATAATTCCAAATCGTTTTTATCTGTGTATCTCAAATAAATCTCAACATCCATATCGTTGGTGTATTCCAAACCACCATAATATTTCAGCTTTTTATATTCGTATTTGTAATTGTAGGCCAAAGCTGTTATATCCGATAAAACTGCCGATCCGGTTGGATGCGCACCAGCTCCTTTTCCATACATAAACTGGTTGTCGTAGAAATTCCCCTGAATTAAAACGCCGTTGTAATGACTCTCAACCGTATAAGCATGCTCTGTTGGTCTCACAAATTTTGGAGCCACAAACAAATTCACCTTATTGCCGTTTACCTTGGTTACTTTTCCCAACAATCGAATTTTATATCCCTTTTGCGATGCCAGCTCAATATCTTTTGGCGAAAGATTCGCGATTCCCGCATTAAAAACCTCATCGGGATGCACAAACAAGCCAAATCCATGAACGGTAAGGATAATCAGTTTGTATAAAGTATCAAATCCGCCAACATCCGAGGTCGGATCACTTTCAGCAAATCCTAAATCCTGTGCTTCTTTTAATGCCAGATGGTAATCCAGATTTTCATTGAAAATCTTTGTCAGGATATAATTAGATGATCCGTTCAGGATTCCACTTACCGATTGCAATAAATCATTGTCGTAGTACTCTTCCAAATTTCTGATAATAGGAATACTTCCACATGCAGAAGCTTCATACAAAAATGAAACCTTGTATTGCCACTGCAGTTGAATCAGTTCCTCGATATGATAGGCCAGCATTTTTTTATTGGCAGAAACCACATGCTTTCCATTTTGCATAGCTGCCTTTACAATCTGGTAGGCCACATCTGCATCGTCAATTAATTCTGCAACAACATTAATTTCCGGATCATTCAAAATATCTTCCGGATTTAATGTGAGTACCTCAGGATCTATGTCCCGTTGCTTAGCTGCATCTTTCACACAAACTTTTACGATAGAAGCATCCAGTCCTTTGCTGTTTTTTAGAACGTGAGCCAATCCGGAACCTACAACACCGTAGCCAAAAACGCCTATTTTTAATTTATTACTCATTTGATTTTGCTATCGTTTAAGAATGTTTTTAATACTTCAGTTAATTGTTCCTGTTCCAAAAGGAAACCATCGTGCCCGTAAATTGAATTGATTTCCAGGAATTCTGCATTTGGAATATTTTCAGCAGTGAATCGTTGCTCCTGAATTGGGAAAATCTGATCGGAATTTACACCAATCACCAATGTTCTTGATTTGATTTCGTTCAAAGCAGAAACCAAACCATTTCTTCCCCGGCCAACATCATGACTATCCATTATTTTTGAAAGATGCCAATACGAATACGCATTAAATCTGCGCGCCAGCTTCTCTCCCTGGTATCTTTGGTAGGAACTTGCCCGGTAATGATCTGTTTTGCCTTCTTCGTTTTCCTGCTGAGAATGATCGTAAGTTGAATAAGTTCTGTAACTAAGCAGAGCAATCGATCTGGCTACCCGCATGCCATTCAAACCCGCTTCATCATTCGATTCTTTCCATGTTGGATCTACCTCGATTGACATTCTTTGCGATTCGTTGAAAGCAATTCCCCAAGGAGAATGTTTCGCATTGGAGGCCAATATCACCAAATTGTCCAACTTCCCATTCAACAGATAAGCCCACTCCATGGCTTGCATGCCGCCAAGTGAGCTTCCAATCATCATATGAATACGTTCTATTTTCAAATGCTTTCTCAAAATTTCATGTGCCCCAACCAAATCCCGAACCGTTAGTTGTGGAAAATCATGATAATATGCCTGTCCGTTGTCCGGATTTTTCGAAAGAGGTCCGGTTGAACCGTAGCAGGAAGCAAGAGTATTGTCGCAAACTATGAAGTAATCTTTCGGATTGAAAAAATCATTTTCTCCAAATAATCCTTCCCACCAATCGAAAACATCCGAATTAGCAGTAAGAGCATGACAAACCCAAATCACATTATTCCTTTGCGGATCGTATTCCCCATAGGTGTGATAGGTAAGCTCCAACTCTTTCAGACACTCACCTGATTCAAGTTGTAAACCTTCTTTATGGATGTAACATTCTGGATTCACTGTTTATTGATTTTGTTTTGTTTGTTGTTTTTTTACTTTGTGAAAATTTCACCCAAAATATTCTTGAGCGAAATCTTAAGTTCCCAGTCGAAAATCCGACTAAAAAATTTCCGACTGGGATTGACTATAAGAACTAATTGATTGTCTCTATGTTAATTGCTTTCTCAACAGCTTGCTTGATGTCAGCTTTAATGTCTTCGATGTGTTCGATACCTACCGAAATACGAAGCAACCCCGGCTCAACACCCGAAGCTTTTTGCTCTTCCAGACTCAACTGTTCGTGAGTGGTTGAACTTGGATGAATAATTAAAGATTTTGCATCTCCCAGATTGGCAACATGTGAAAGAAGTTCCACACCATCAACCAATTTATCGGCAAGCTCTTTTCCACCTTTTACTTTAAAAGTTAAAACAGAGCCGGCGCCTTTCCTGAAGTATTTTTGAGCTCTTTCGTAGTAAGGACTGGATTTTAGGCCCGGATAATTTACCTGCTCCACCCAATCCTGTTCCTCTAACCATTTGGCAAGAGCGACTGTATTTTCAACATGACGGTCCAAACGCAGTGAAAGAGTTTCCAATCCCTGTAATAAAAGGAAAGAATTGAACGGACTCTGGCTGCAACCGTAATCCCGTAAACCTTCTACTCTGGCACGAATTGCAAAAGCAATGTTTCCAAATGGTCCGCCGGCACCAAAAACATCCCAGAATACCAATCCATGATATCCTTCTGAAGGCTCAGTAAACTGAGGGAATTTTCCATTGCCCCAATTGAAATTTCCACCATCAACAATTACTCCTCCGATGGCAGTACCATGACCGCAAATCCATTTGGTTGCCGATTCCACAACAATATTGGCTCCGTGCTCCAACGGACGGAATAAATATCCTCCTGCACCCAGAGTATTATCCACGATAAGCGGCAAATCATATTTCTTAGCTATTGCAGATATCTTTTCAAAATCCGGTATTGAGAATTTAGGATTCGGTAAAGCCTCAACATAAATGGCTTTGGTTTTTTCATCGATCAACGGAATAATAGTATCCGGCTCATCGATATCAACAAAACGACACTCTATTCCCAGTTTTTTAAACTGAACCTTAAATTGATTGTATGTTCCTCCGTAAATCTGAGAAGCACTTACAAAGTTGTCACCAACTTCCAGAATATTTGTTAGTGCTAAAAACTGGGCAGCCTGACCGGATGCTGTTGCAACAGCTGCAACTCCACCTTCCAAAGCCGCAATTCTTTTCTCGAAAACATCATTGGTAGGATTCCCCAAACGAGTATAAATATTTCCGAATTCTTTCAATCCAAACAGGTTTGCTGCGTGTTCTGAACTATTAAAAGTGTAAGCTGTGGTTTGGTACAAAGGAACTGCTCTCGAGTTGGTTACTGCATCAACTTCCTGACCTGCGTGTATCTGTAATGTTTCGTATCTTAAATTATTTGACATGGCGATTCTGTTTTACGAACAGGCTAATACTGTCAGCCATTAACTTTTAGCTATAATATAACAATCAGATTATCTGACTTGTTATTCAGCTTAAAAGCCTATTCCTTGATTTAAAAATTGATTAATTAGTTAGAAACTGAAGTTTCTGAATGTCGCAAAAACATATCTGCTTAGATTCAAACATTCTGAATGTGGTTTCAGATTTGGTTGTACCTATTCATCGTTCTGTAAAAACAGAAATATAAAAAGTAAGCAAGATTGAATTTGAATTCCCGGGTTCGGTGTTATTTTATACGCACCAGTATCTAAAAAAAGGGAAAGATTTTAGAAAGAATGCGTTAAATCATACGCATCATTTGCTGCATTCGCATCATCAACATGGTTGAAGATTGCAACGTGAAGTTTTGCTCCTGATGAGCCTGCTGATTGTAATTAATTTGAGTCTTCTTCATAATCTGTTAATTTATATTCACCAAAAATTTGGTCAGGATTTGACACCTTTCAGCTATGGAAGCCGCGGTTGTCAGAAGGTCAACGAGCCTGTTCTCTTACTTCTTCTGTATAAATTATAGATATTCTCCTGAGAGATTTACCTTATATAACGGGAACAAAGATAGGGAAGTTTTTGAATTCACCAAACATTCCCGACCTCTTTGTCTTTTATTTTTTTACAACAGCACAAATTGTGCAGTATCTCTGCTTCGCTGTTCCAGCAGTATTTCCCGGCCATTGGTCATTCTTTCAACGGCTTCAGAATTGTGATGGCGAATCGTAATCAACTCCAGATTCTCATTGTATCTCACTTCAAATTTGGTAGAAATTTCTTCAATTAAATTTTTCAACCTTCTATCTGAATTATCAACACATACCGAAAAACTAATTGCCGAATTCTGAATTAAATTTACTTTCACCTGATGTTTTGCGAAAATGGAAAACAACGAACTTAAATTTTCTTCCAGTATGAAAGAAAAATCACTTGGTCGTATCGAAATCAGCACCTGATCTTGTTTACGAATATAAACAGGAATCAACTGATCCTGCTTTTTAGAAGCTGTACTAATTAAAGTTCCGGATTCATTCAAATTAAGAAACGAACGCACCTGCAATGGAATTTTCTTTTTCTTAATTGGCTGTATGGTTTTGGGATGAATTACTTTAGCACCGTAAAAAGCAAGTTCGATGGCTTCCTGATATGATATACGCTCTAATTTTTGCGCATCAGGCAGCCATTTTGGATCTGCATTCATAATTCCGGGAACATCTTTCCAAATGGCCAATTTATCCACATCAAGGATATAAGATAAAATTGCAGCGGTATAATCGGAGCCTTCCCGTCCTAAAGTTGTTGTCTGATTAGTTTTAGTTCCACCCAAAAATCCTTGGGTTACGTATACAAATGTGTTGGTAAAACCAAAAGCCTGAGGCACCAATTTCTGAGAAAGTTCCCAATCAATTCGTCCTTCCTTATAAGTATCATCCGTTTTTAAACAAGTACGAATATCCACCCATTTGTTTGGAGTGCCGCTTAAACGAAGGTATTCGGATACGATTGTAGTAGATATCAGCTCTCCAAAACACACAATCTGATCGTAATCAAACTCATAGCATAAGGAGGGCGATTTTTGCAGATAAGCCCGTAACTGCGAGAAAAGAGATTCTATTTTCGAAAAAACAGCATCATCCTTTTTCAAAAACAATTCATTTATAATCTTCATATGGTATGTTTGCAATGCATCTACTTTAGATTCAATCCCATCTTTTTTAGCGGCAAAAGCATCAACGATCTCTTCCAAAGCATTGGTTGTTTTGCCCATTGCCGACAATACAATAACCATTTCCTCTCTGTAGGATTGTACAATTTTCACAAAATTCCGTACACCATCAGCACTATTTACCGAAGCCCCACCAAATTTAAATATGTTCATCAAAAAACTGTTAGATAATTCTTACAAATAAGATTCTAAAACCCCATTTCAAAATAAAAATTGAAGGTACAAAATATTGTTTCAGCATTTCAAAGTTTGTAAAAATTAAAGCCTATTCTGTAATTCTTTTCACATTTTTCAATTGCAAAAAGAAAAAATCAGGCTTAAAAAACAAAAAGCCATTTAATCCCATCGCAAATAAGAATTTTCCTCACTCATCACACACCTTTTGCTCCCAGATTCCGCAACCTAAAATTAATTGTCGTAAACGTTTGAAATAAGAGTTTCGGCATTTCACAAAAAAGCATAACTTTATGCCACCAAATGAATGTAAACCAAAAAGCCTTAAAAAATGACTGAACACAACAATGTTCAAACCCTAAATCAATTCATCATCCAAAGACAATCCGATCATGCAGGAGCAAAGGGAGAATTATCCCGGTTACTTCATCATATTGGAATTGCATCTAAAATTGTAAACCGTGCTGTAAACAAAGCCGGACTGGTTGATATTTTAGGCGAACATGGAGATCAGAATGTACAAGGAGAAGATCAGCAGAAACTGGATGTTTTTGCAGACACTCACTTTATTGATGCCTTAAAAGCCTGTGGCGAATGCTGTGCTGTTGCATCGGAAGAAAACGAAGAAATCATTATTTTTGATGATGAATTGAGTAAACATGGAAAATATGTTTTCGCAATGGATCCGCTTGACGGCTCATCGAACATCGATGTAAATGTTTCCATCGGAACCATTTTCTCGATTTACGAACGTCTTTCACCCAGGGGAGAAGTTGCCAAAATTGAGGATTTTCTTCAGGAAGGAACCAAGCAAATTGCTGCCGGATATATCATTTACGGTTCGTCAACCATGTTGGTATACACCACCGGAAAAGGGGTAAACGGTTTCACTCTGGATCCATCAATCGGTGAATTCTGTTTGTCGCATCCCAACATTAGAACACCAAAAACGGGAACCATTTATTCCATTAACGAAGGGAATTACATCAATTTCCCAATGGGTGTGAAAAAGTACATTAAGTATTGTCAGGAATATGATCAAAAATCGAATCGCCCCTACACTTCCCGCTACATAGGATCTTTGGTGGCTGATTTTCACCGAAATTTATTGAACGGTGGTATTTTTATCTATCCGCAAACCAGAAAAAACCCCAATGGAAAACTTCGTTTGATGTACGAATGCAATCCAATTGCTTTTATTGCTGAACAAGCCGGCGGTAAAGCTACCGATGGCACGCAGCGCATTTTAACCATTAAACCTACTTCGCTTCACGAACGTGTTCCGTTTTATACCGGATCGACCAATATGGTGAAGAAAACCGAAGAGTTTTTACACTTTTTCAACAATATTTAATAAAAATAGTTGTGAGATCTTAGATAAGAGATGTGAGATGTGAGATCAAAAAAAATAAAGCCACTTTCCGTATGGAAAGTGGCTTTTTGTTTTCTTTACTTATTGGTCGCTTATTCTTTTAAAACCATATCAATACACATTACCGCGGCAAGAATAAGAATTCTCATCGGATTATCTGCAGTCACTTTCTCATCAATCGCCAACATATAATTATCTGCTGATGTAAACAATTCCTTGCCAATTCCAGCCCATTTTTTACTTACATGAGCAAACTCTGTTTCCCCTTTACTGAATTTAAAATCCCAGCTGGTCCATTTTCCTTTAAGAGTGCACAAAATATTTTCAGTAGAATCAATAACATCAAATTTGCCACCTATTGAGAAAAATTTTTGTTTGAATTTTCCCAATAAATTATCATTCTCATCAAAAACTTCAACTGTAGACAAAAAGAATGAAACACCTCGTTTTATTGTTAGTACTTTTTCACCTGAAACAGTTTTAATTTCAATATTAAAAGGAGTCATTCTCTTGTAATCAGTAAAGCGAAGCATCTTGGTGAAAAAACCAAGTTTTTCTTCCCTGCAGGTCATTATCATTTCCTGATTTTCAGGATTGAAAATATCAAAATTATTTGCTGCTTTGAACATGCCAACATGTTCCTTCACGAAAAATGAATTTCGACTTAAAATTGGATTCATATGTTATTTATTTTGTTGAATGGTCTCACTCCATTTTGTAAGAGATGCCAAAAGGTTATCTTAATTTAATTTCATCGTTACTATTTTAGAGAAAAACACCTTGCCTGCCTGTAAGCCTTAAGCAATACTATTATCCATAAAATTTTTACGAAAGTAAACATTATTTACAATCAAGTATAATAATGAATGCCTAAACTATGATACTTTAAACCGAATTTACAGAAGAAATTATTGTAACACACCACAAAACAAAAGCCACTTTCCAATTGGAAAGTGGCTTTTGTTTTACCATAAATATTCAGTTAGTGTATTATCTATTATCCTTCAAATAAAAAAACTATTGCAGAAGAAATTACACAAAACAGTACTTCATTACACAGTAGAACAATCCTATTGCATATAATGTGCACAAAAAACATTTAATCCTGCTTTAAGAACTACAGCCAACGCTAATACAACAAACGGAGTACATAACGCTACAGCAAAGCCAAGTACACTTCCTATATAAGATGATACAGCTGCAATTATAACCTGTGTCGACATGCCTGCTTCAGACTTCAATTGTTTAACTAATTTTATTTCTTCTGAATCATTGCAAACTAACTTAGCCACTTCACCTAATATCAATTGGAATATATCTTTATCCCAATTATTAACACCTTTAGTTGTCAATCCAATAGCTGGCATATTTGAAATTTCTTGACCAATTACCTCTAATGCTATCCCATTTTGTTCTAAAATATAAACAGCTGACTTTAAAGAAACATCTAAATTATCAATGAAATCTTCGTATTTAAATTGTTCTAATATTTCTTTCATTTTTTATATCGTTTTTAATATTTCATCAATAATTGAACTAAAAGTTACATAAGTTACATTTGTATCACTCGCTAGCGGAATCTCTCCTATAGAGATAACATTCGGAGGAGCTAGAGTTCCTCGAATAATACCACATAATGAACCGTCAGATCTTTTTACTACAGCAGAACCAGAACTTCCTTGTAAAGTTTGATGTGAAATAATCAATTCATCAATTTTCATTGTTTTCATAAATAACCTTCTTCCCTTAGCTGAAACATGGGCTATTGATACTGTTTCCAAAAATGAACCTAATGTTGAATAAGGATAGCCAATTACTAGAAGTTCCTCTCCAATCCCAATTTCATTAAAATTTGTATTTATCTTAGGAAACGATCCGCTTAAATCACAAGTCAATCCTCTAAAAAAAGCTAAATCATGTATTGGATCAGTCTTTATTAAATCTACATCTATAGCTTGAGTTCCATCAAGAGGATACTCCTGCACCGTTCCCACATTTCCCATATGAGGGGGGATAGAAATTTTAAACTCCTTATAATTTCCAATTTGGTGAAGTGTAGACACAAAAATTGGAAAGCCATTTTTGTGTCCAATTAAAACGGCACTAGATAATAGTTTATTATTTGATGCCAATGGTAATACTATCGCCATATCATTTTGCATTATTTCTTATTAATAAAATCATTTTACTTATAGCTTCGAAAATTTTTTTACAGCTTCACGTGCCTGTTTTTGTTCTTCACGTTCCATTCTTCTTGCGGTAGCTCCATATGAACGTATCGCTCCTCTTAATGTGGTCATTTAGTTCGATATTTGTTTATATTTTATTCGACTATTGTATTCAGGTCTATTAAAATCAATCCCGAATGTAAACATTATTTATGATCAGCGGAATTAAAGGAGTAATAAATTAGGCCTATTTATAATTAAGCAAGCTACCATAGTCCATATGCCTAAAGTTTGCAGGCTAGGGTTTTGTACCCAAAAAAGATGACTCTCTTATTTTTAAGGAAAGTATGCGCCGCAAGCCTGCAAACACCTCCCCATTTCGGTAGAGCTATTTCTACATGCCTGCAGCAACTGTTTTTTCCCGGTAAAATGTGCTTTGCAGGCGTGCAGCAACTATTCGACAGCTGTGAAATGGTGTATGCAAGCGTGTTTACCCTATTTTACTACAATCGAACATGTTCTGCAGGCATGCAGCAGCTATTCGATTTCGGTAGAGTTGGCTTTACAAGCCTGCGTACTATATTCCTCCGAAAAAAAGTATACGCTGCAGGCTTGCAGCGCATACTTTTCTGTATTTACAATCGGATTACACTTCGGGAGCAGCAACCTCTTCCTCAACCTTTGCTTTCGATACCGTTCTGGGGAACAAACGGTCGGCATATTTCCGGCCAAACAACTTTACCGCATCCAGATAATTGAATTCGTATTGTTTGCGCAAATCGGCCTGAGCCAATCCTTCATTTGCAACAGCCATTTCCACATTGGTTTTGGCTTGTTGCTTGTTGGATATTGCTGTTCGCACCTCGGCAATAGCTTTGGAAAGCGGTGCATATTGTGCCGCCAAAACGTGTTCTTCGCCCAAAGCTTTTATGCGTTCGGCAATTTGCTCAGCCTTATCTACTTCTTTGGCAAATGGTGCACGTACAATGTCGGAATACTTCCCATCGGGAAATAACATAGTAAAAACAGGTCGTCCCGGATTGTTACGGTCGTATTGTTTGGCCACATCGGCCACGTTTCGAATGCTATCGTCCAATACCGCATCTCTCAGCATCAAATCATCATGAGCAGCATCATACAATTCCCTCTTTTTGTCGGTTTCGTCTCTTTTTTCTTTTAAAACAATAATTTTAGGGGCTATTGCCTCTGCTAAACCTTCTGCTCCTTTGGTTTGTTTACAAAGCCTGGTATGGCGATTCGAATTGTTAATGTGTACCTGCGACGACATTTTGTCGTTTAATAGTTTTGCCATTTCATGTTGATTTTAGTGAAACTAATTCTCTGTATTATTTTTGTAAATTGTTCCTACCTATACGGATCATAAACTATCATCAAGCTCTTCAAACTCACCAATCATCTCTGATCCCACTCAATTCTTCTATATTATTTTTTATGATCGAATTTTTAAATTTAACAATTCGATTATTAAAATACACATAATTCTCTGTATTATTTTTCACAACTCCATTTTAAACACTCATCAAGTCTCATCAGCAAGCTATTGACACTCCATCATCTTTGTTGTAATTTTACACAAGCACCCTACATTGCTTCCAATTCTCTTCGCACACATATGTATATTTTAAATCCAATTCGTGAATAAATCAATATCAAAAGCAATGAAAAATACAGTTTACAAACTCTTAATAAGCCTGTTTCTATTTACGGTTCCCCTTATTACTTTCAGTCAAAACGGGAAAGTCATTATTAATGATATTGAGCTGAATGAAACTCAACTTACCAATCTTGAAAATGAATATGGCCTAAAACCCAAAGCAGGAAATTACTGGTACGACAGCAAAAGTGGTTTGTATGGAGTTGTTGGTTATGCTTCTTTCGGATTTATGCTGCCCGGACACGATTTTGGGGAATTAAAATCAGACGCATCTGCCGGCAATACAAGTGTAGTTGTTAACGGGCGGGAACTGCCCGAGAACGAATGGTTGGTGTGGAGCTATGTATTGGGTTATTACATTCAACCAGGCTTTTACTGGTTCGATGATCTGGGGAATGCAGGTTACGAGGGCAATCCAATTCCTACTGTTAATTTGTATTTGGCTGCTCAGCAGAACTATTATATGGGACAAGGCAGTGGCGGAGATAATTTCTGGTCAACCCGCTTTAGTGCCGGCAATTCCGATCAGGGCAATACCCGCGGCTATGTTAGTGTTCCCGGATACGGCCCTGTCGGTTATGGATTTTAAATTAAACCTCCAGCAAACAAGTTAACTCGTCGCTCGTCATGCTGGGGATAAATTCAGTGATTGCATAATCTGCTAAATCATTTTTGTGAAAAGGATCTTTAGCCAGAATTTCTTCCAATTGTTTTTTATCCTTCACTGTTGAAAGGATTACGCCTCCTGTTCTCGGAACTTTTCTGCCCGAAGCCTGAAAATTTCCCAAAGCATACTGCTCTTTTAAATACTGAACGTGATTGTTCAATTCTTCTTCTACCTTTTCGATAGGTACTTTGTAGGTTAATGAAATGATAAACATGATTTTATTATTTTTTTAATCTTAAAATTATAGTTTCAACAGTTTCAGGTGGTATTCCACTTTTTCGTGCAATTTGTTTTATAGAAAGTCCTTCGTTTTTCATATTCATCACAAATACTTCCATAGGCTCTCCCACTTCAATCAGATGATTGTCGGGATCAAAAAAACGAATGGACCTTTGTTCCCAGGATTCTTCATGAATTTCATGTAAAAACACTGTTTTTTTCAGTTTCAGTCTCTCACAAAACTCTTCAAGCAACTCCGTTTCAAAATACAATTCGAATCGATTCAAATCACCTTTTGTGTTCAACTCTTTCTCAATAATATGATTTGGTGCCGGTTCCCAAATCGTTAAACCACTCTTAAATATCACATTCTTACCAAAATCATGTTCTATTTCCTGATTAAGTACACGAATGTAGAAATCTTTTGATATTTCGATATCCTTTACAAATAGTACTGACGAATGAAATTTCATATCCCTTTATTTTTTTTTTACTTAAAAGCAACAGATGTGCATGTTATCAAACCAACGACATTTCCTTTTGCCTACTTTATACTTGGTTCTTTCCACTTGTTACTTCGTTCTTGGTTCTTGGCACTTGTTACTTGGTTCTTGGCACTTTTAACTTGTCCCTAAAATATTTTCCCTAAATTTGCGAATCAAATAATAAAAGAACAAGGGTTTGGAACTAAAACAACTTATACAAATATTCTCTGAGCATCCCGCTCGATACAGCATTGAAAAATATCTGGAACAAAAATCAAAGTTTCAGCTTCACCTAAAAGGTTTGGTTGGTTCTTCGCTTCCCTTGTTGGTTTCCGCCCTTAAACCCGGCCAACATCCACACATTTTACTGTTTAACGATAAGGAGGAGGCCGCCTATTTTTACAATGATCTGTGCAATCTGCTTGATGAAGATACCGTTTTGTTCTTCCCATCTTCCTTCAAACGTTCCGTTCAATATGAGAAAACTGACAGTTCGAACATTATTCTTCGTGCCGAATGTCTGAACCGTTTGAATTCCGATAAGCATCCTACTTTCATTATTACTTTTCCCGAAGCCGTTATCGAAAAAGTAATTAGTAAAGCACAACTGGAAGAAAATACCTTAACAATTAAGGTAGGCGAAAAATTATCTCCCGAATTTGTGGAAGAAGTCTTGGTCGATTATGAATTTGAACGAGCCGATTTTGTGGTAGAACCAGGTCAGTATTCCATCCGCGGAAGTATTATTGATATTTTTTCCTTTTCGGATGAGCATCCTTTTCGAATTGATTTTTTTGGCGAAGAAGTAGATTCCATCCGAATGTTTAATGTGGAAAATCAACTATCCATAGAAAAACTAAACTCTGTTGATATCATTCCCAACATTCAGGAAAGTCTGCTGAAGGATTCCCGGATATCCTTTCTTTCTTTTGTGCCCCGCAATGCCGTTTTTTGGTGCAGGAATTTACAGTTTTCCTGCGACCGTATTCAATCTATATATGAAAGCACCATCGAAAAGGTTCCTTTTATGCAAATGGGTGAAGATTCCGTATCCACTAAAGATTATCTGATAAACAGCAAAGAATTTTTGAATCAGTTAAGTGATTTTTCGACATTGGAATTCGGACAAAAATTCTTTTTTGTGGCTCAGGAAGAGCTTCATTTCAATCAAAATCCGCAGCCAGCATTCAACAAAAATTTCGAATTACTTGGCCAGCATTTGCTAAATAACAATGCCAAAGCAGAATCGAATTACATTCTTTCCGACAATCCAAAACAGATTGAACGAATCCACAATATTTTTGAAGATCAGGGAATTGAAGTTGAGTTTCAGGATGTAAACCACACGCTTCACGAGGGGTTTTCGGATAAAGACCTGAGAATATCCATTTTCACCGATCATCAGATTTTCGATCGTTACCACAAGTTCCAGCTTAAGAACTCAACGGTTCACAAAGCCAAGGAAGTGGTAACTCTTAAAGAGATTAACCGCCTTCACCCAGGTGATTACATCGTTCATTCCGATCATGGAATTGGTCGTTTCGGAGGTTTGCAGCTAATCGATACAAACGGCAAACCACAAGAAGTAATTCGTCTGGTTTACAAAGACAATGACATTCTGTATGTGAGTTTGCACTCGCTTCATAAAATTTCAAAATACAAAGGCAAAGACGGATCTGCTCCTAAAATATACAAACTGGGTAACGGCACATGGCAAAAGCTAAAAGAAAAAACCAAAGGCAAAGTAAAAGACATTGCCAAGGATTTGATTGCCCTTTATGCCAAACGAAAATCAGAGAAAGGCTTTTCGTTCAGTCCCGACACCTACATGCAGCAAGAATTGGAAGCTTCGTTCATTTATGAAGATACTCCCGACCAGGTGAAAGCTACTATAGCAACCAAAGAAGGCATGGAATCGCCTTACCCAATGGACAGATTGGTTTGTGGTGATGTTGGTTTTGGAAAAACCGAAATTGCAATTCGTGCAGCTTTTAAAGCCGTTGCCGACAACAAACAGGTCGCCATTCTGGTTCCGACCACAATCCTGGCCTTTCAGCATTTCAAAACTTTTAACGATCGATTGAAAAATTTTCCCTGCACGGTAGATTATATCAGTCGAATGAGAAGCTCGAAAGATCAGAAACAAATTTTGAAAGATTTAAAAGCCGGACAAACTGATATTATAATCGGGACACACCGGATCATAGGAAAAGATGTTGAGTTTAAAGATCTGGGTCTGCTGATTATTGATGAAGAACAGAAATTTGGTGTATCGGTAAAAGAGAAACTGAAACAATTTAAAATAAATGTTGATACCTTAACATTAACTGCTACTCCAATTCCAAGAACATTACAATTTTCCTTGTTGGGAGCAAGGGATTTGTCCATCATCAATACGCCGCCACCAAACCGTTATCCGATTGTAACCGAAATTCACAATTTTAACGAAGACATCATTCGGGAAGCAATTACTTACGAAGTGGAACGAAACGGACAGGTTTTCTTTATTCACAACAGGGTTCAAAACATCAAAGACGTTGAAGCAATGATTCAGCGGACCGTTCCCGGTGTTTCAACGGTGATTGCCCACGGACAAATGGAAGGACCTAAACTGGAAAAAATCATGCTCGACTTTATCCGAGGTGATTTTGATGTTCTGATTGCAACTACCATAATTGAATCTGGATTGGACATTCCGAATGCCAATACCATCATCATTAATAACGGACAGAATTTTGGATTGAGCGAACTGCACCAGTTAAGAGGCCGCGTTGGCCGGTCGAACAAAAAAGCATTTTGCTATTTGTTAACTCCTCCGCATGATTCCATGACTCAGGAAGCCAGACAAAGACTTCAGGCTATTGAAAACTTCTCGGAACTGGGAAGTGGTTTTAATATTGCCATGCAGGATTTGGATATTCGCGGCGCCGGTAATTTACTGGGTGGCGAACAAAGCGGTTTTATTGCTGATATTGGTTACGAGACTTATCACAAAATTCTGAATGAAGCACTTCTGGAATTGAAGGAGAATGAATTCAAAGATGTTTTCGAAGATGAAAAGAAAGAAGAAGGAAAAAATGTTCTCCGATTTATCAGCGAATGCCAAATAGATACCGATTTGGAAATTCTATTTCCTGAGAAATATGTTGAAAGCATTTCAGAACGAATTCGTTTGTACCGCGAATTGGATAACATTCAAACCGAAGAGGAAATAGAGAAATTTGAATCTCAGCTGAAAGATCGTTTTGGAGACTTACCCGAACCTTGTCTTGAACTGTTAAATGTTGTTCGCTTGCGTTGGGTTTCTTTGGATTTGGGAATCGAAAAACTCATTCTTAAAAACGGAAAACTGGTTCTGTATTTTATTTCCGATCAGGATTCAGCCTTCTATAAATCAGCACAGTTTAACAAGGTGCTGCAATTTCTGCAAACACAAGTTGTTCCCTGTAAAATGAAAGAAGCAAAAAACAAATTAAGTCTTAGCTTCGAGAAAATTAAGAACATTAAAAAAGCCAGCGAAATACTGGCTCTAATGAATGAGATATAATACAATTACTCCGATCAATAAATTTGATCGGAGTTTCTTTTTTAAGAACACGAATGATCCCGAATGTAGCAAACCACACCGGTCTCTTCTCCTTTTTCGTTTCGAAGCAAATTAGCAATCAGTTTAACGTCCTGCCTTTTATCATTTATCTCCAAAGTAAAATTCGCTTCATATTTTCCATTCTCCTCTACCGGAATTAAAATATCTTCGATAAACGATTTTTGTTCCTCGTAAAGAAACAAACTACAGTAGGATTTACCAATGGTATTGGCTTCGGAAACACCAAAAATCCGTTCACATGCACGATTCCACGATTTCACTTTTCCCTCAAGATCGAAAGTCACAACACCATCAACAAAATTATTAATGATATTCGCTTTTTCAGCTAACAACTGCCGATAAGCAAACTCTTGCGTAATATCACGAACAATTAATTGTAAATTTCTCTTCCCGTTGAATTCAATTTGAGCTCCGGTTAAACCGACATCAATAAATTCGCCATGTATGGTTTTTAATTTCAGATGAGTATAAGAAATTCCTGTTTCCATAGTCAACGAATTTTCCAATCTCTCTTTAAAAATTGCCGAGTAATCATCATCAACAAAGGACAATAAGGGCAAGCCCATTAAATCTTCGATATATGCTGTTTTGAATAGTTTTAATCCCAAACAGTTTAGATATTCAATCAAACCATTTTCATTGATTACAATAATGGCTTCGGGGGAATCGGTAATGAAATTTCGAAAACGCTGTTCGCGCATTTTTTGATCCAAATCAAATTGATGTTTATAAAAAGCCAATTCTATTGAAATACCAAGTTCCTTCTTATCAATTGGTTTCACCAGATACCCATAGGAATGAATATTAATAACTCTCTGAATTGTGCTTTCCTCGGTATCGCTGGAAAGAAAGATAACCGGAATGTCAAATTTGGTTTTAATCAATTCTGTAGTTTGAATTCCATCCAGACCTCCGCCCAAGTGAACATCCATCAGAATAATATCCGGCTTCATTGTTTCACACAAACGAATAGCCTCTTTTCCATCTTCTACAATTCCGATAAGATCGTAACCCAGTTCTTTTAAAAACATCCGAAAGATGGTCGATATTAAACTGTCATCTTCTACAATTAAAATTTTTTTCTTCATCAATCTAAAATTGAATATGTAATCGATTTTAATCTAAAAAAAGGATAAGCAATCATTTAAATTATATTTTCTAATTACTATTAAAAACTACCTAATTTAAAACGATTATAAAAAACCTAAGTGTCACTAGATTAATATGCCTAAAGTTTACTAATTTTATGCGATTTTACAAGACATTTATAATAATTTACCATCATTCCAGCTCTTTTGAATTTAATTGTAGACATAGGAAACACACAAATAAAAGCAGGCTTCTTTGAAAACAATCAATTAGTAAAGCTTGAAAACTCAACCTTAGGGGAAATTGAATTTGTTTCCGGCCTTTTATCGAAATGTGAAAGTGCACCGTATGTTATTATTTCTTCTGTGAGAAAATATCCTGAAGAATTAATCTCCAAATTAAAATTAACCTGCAAAGTAGTTCTGTTTTTTAATTCCGAAATAGACACGCCTTTAGAAAACTTATATGAATCGAAAAGCACACTCGGCTACGATCGGTTAGCCGCTTGCGCAGGAGCGCATGGTTTGCATAAAGGAAAAAATATTCTGGTAATTGATGCCGGAACCGCTATCACATTTGATTTTGTTAATGCTAAAGCCCAATATGTAGGTGGCTGTATATCTCCCGGTTTAAAAATGCGGTTTAAAGCTTTACACAAATTCACTCAAAACCTACCCGAGCTGTCAAGGAATGAGGACTTTAATTTAATTGGTAAAAACACCAATGATGCAATCGTATCAGGCGTTCAAAATGGTCTGATCTTCGAAATAGATGCATACATTACTAAATTAAAAGCAATACATCCGGAATTGCGTGTGGTAATTACCGGAGGAGATGCTCATTTTTTAAATAAATCCTTAGACAACAAAGTTGCTTATCATCCAGAAATCGTTTTGGAAGGTTTGAATAAGATATTGGAATTTAATTTATTGATTCACTCTTAATAAGAAGTATTTTTTGCAGCTTTATATTTTATTTATAGTTTTGCAGAGGGCTCTCAAATATAGATGTTCCAACCAATTTCGAAGCTTGTACTAATTTTTGGTATGAGTTTTGCAGTTTTAGTTCTGTCAAAACTAAAACTTTCGTTATATTTAGACCCTGTTTTAAAATACTGGGATTTTACAGGCAAATCTAAATGTCATTTGTGGTTTTGAAATAAAAAGTAACTTGATTATAAAAAAAATAGTAATATGAAGACAAGACTTTTAATCGTAACAATAGTTCTTTTGTTTTCGGGTCTGTTTAAAGCAGAAGCACAGACTTTGGAATCAAAATATGGGTTGGATAGTGCTAAAACAATTTTGAATGCATCCCTTTACATCGAGATGGTAAAACAGGGAAATTACAAAGAAGCACTTACTGGATGGAGATACGTTTATAAAAATGCACCTGCCTACCAAAAATCCACTTATATTAATGGTGTGAAAATAATGGAAGGATTATACCGCGCAACTAAGAATGACAAATATGTAGACACCTTGATGATGGTTTACGATAACCGAATTAAATATTTTGGTAAGGATCGTAAATATCCTACTGGTTGGATTCTTGGACGTAAAGGTGGTGATTTATTCCAATACCGGGGAAAAGATATCCCTTCTGTAAAAGAAGCCTATGCCATTATGAAAAAGTCCATTGAAATGCAAGGACTGAATGCTGAAGCAAAAGTTATTGCCAACACAATGGAAGCTTCAAAAGTTTTGGTTCAAAACAATCAAATCGAAGCAGAAGAGGTGATCGACAATTACCTTCTTTTTATGGACATGGCTAAGAAGCAAATGGATGCTGAAAGTGATCCAGCTAAAAAAGACAATATCAACAACGCGAGATTGAATGTAGAACAAATTTTCTTTGCTGCAGGAGTTGCTGATTGTGAGACTTTGAGCAATATATTTACACCTAAATTTCATGCAAACCATGATGATCTGGTTCTGATCAATAAGATCTTAAGAATGCTAAATCGTCAGGAATGTGAAGATGGAGCTTTGTATGCCGAAGTTGCGGAAAGAAAATACGAATTGGATCCAAATGCTGATGCTGCACACAACTTGGCCAAGATGTTTATCAAGAAAAAAGAATTTGACAAAAGTAAAGAGTACTTGGTTAAGTCTATAGAATTGGAAGCAGATGCTGATGTTAAAGCTGACCTTCATTTCAAATTAGCTACAATTCTTTTAATGCAAGGTAAATATAGTGATGCCAAATCTAACGCATTAAAGGCTGCCGGTTTTAGAGCTAATTGGGGACAACCTTATTTGTTGATTGGAAAAGCTTATGCTGCTTACAGCAAAAATTACGGATCAAGTCCGCTTGAAAAACAAGCTGTTTATTGGGTAGCTGTTGATAAATTCATAAAAGCCAAGGCTTTAGATCCTGATTGTTCAGAAGAAGCCCGTGAATTAATTTCTACTTACTCGAAGTATTTCCCTCGCAAAGAGGAAGCTTTCTTTGAAGGAATTAAAGAAGGAGATACTTATAAAGTTGGAGATTGGATTAACGAATCAACCAAAGCAAGATTAACAGAATAAAACATTGAAAAATATCAACAATATTATCAAAAGCATTGTGATCCTTTCCGGGATTACAATGCTTTTGTCTTGTGAAAACAGTATTAAAGAAGTACAAAGTATTACAAGTAACGAAAAAGCCCCGGAGCGTTCGGGCAAAGATGTTGAATTTATTTTCACTGATTCAACACGAATTAAACATCGTGCATTCGCGGTTGAATTTATTGAGGTGAAAACCGAAGATACAGAGTATCAGGATTTCCCAAAAGGAGGGAAAATTACTTCCTATGATGATGATGAAACTATTGCCGGACAAATTGAAGCAAATTATGCCAAACATTTTACCTCTGAGCAATTGTGGGAACTAAGAAATAAAGTTATTGCCATTAGTGATGACGGAAAAACCATAAACACCGAATTAATGTATTGGGATCAAGGTAAAGGAATTATTTATTCTGACCAATATGTTAGAATTACCACGGATGATGGTCAGGTTTTGGAAGGAATAGGATTTTCTTCTGATGATAAAATGGATAAGATTACCCTCAAAAAAGTTACTGGTGAAGTATATTTAAATGATGAAACAGAACAATAAGAATAAAATCGTATTATATTGCATCTAAAATCATTTAACACATGAAACAAAAACTCCCTTTTATTTTAGAAATAATCTGGTTAATCGTTATGATTGTTGGCTTGGTTGCAGCAATACACAAAACGATAGATTACGGATTTGCTGAAAGTATTATGCTTTATGTTATCGCCGGCATTGCTGGTTTGATGTATGTATGGAGAAGATACATGCGGAAATTACAAGAGAAAAACAAAGCCCGGAAGTAAATGAACGAGCTGATCATCATTTTTATCATGTTGGCCTTATCTGCATTTTTTTCAGGAATGGAAATTGCTTTTATTGCTGCAAACAAGTTGCGAATGGAACTTGACCGAAACAAAAATACCGTTTCGGCTAAGGTGATTTCTATTTTTTCACAAAATCCAGGATATTATATCAGTACCATGCTTGTTGGTAACAACATCGCCCTTGTAATATATGGTATTCTTATGGCTAAGTTATTGGAGCCTTCTATTGCCATATGGATTGATTCAGAATCAGTCATATTAGCTGTTCAAACATTTCTTTCAACAATATTAATTCTGGTTACTGCAGAATTTATACCCAAAACTCTTTTTAGGATCAATCCAAACATGGCTTTAAACCTGTTTGCCCTTCCGGTAATGTTTTTTTACATTGTATTCTATCCGATAACATCGTTCACAATATTCTTATCAAAGAACATTATTCGTAAAATTTTTAAAACCAATATTACTGAAGAAGAAGAAACGCAGGCTTTTGGGAAAGTCGATCTGGATCATTTGGTGCAGGAAGGCCATGATGCCCAAACCATATCTGAAGACGAGATGCATGATATCAAAATATTTAGAAATGCGCTCGATTTTTCGAAAGTAAAATTGCGCGAATGCATAGTGCCCCGAAATGAAATTGAGGCAATGGAAATTAATGGCGATATTTTGACCCTGACTCAACGTTTTATAGAAACCGGATACTCCAGAATTTTAATCTATAAAGATTCAATCGACAATATTGTTGGTTACATACATTCTTCGGTAATTTTTAAAAATCCACAAAGTATAAAAGCTGGCTTAAGCAATATTATTATTGTACCCGAAACAATGCCTGCACATAAATTACTAAATCTTTTTACACGCGAACATAAAAGTGTTGCCGTAGTGGTTGATGAGTTTGGTGGAACAGCGGGAATGGTTACCATTGAAGATATTATGGAAGAGATATTTGGCGAAATTGAAGATGAACATGATGATGTAGATTTAGAAGAACAGAAAATTTCGGATAAAGAATACATTTTCGCCGGCCGTTTGGAAATAGACTATCTAAATGATAAATATGAACTTAACCTTCCAGTATCAGAAGACTTTGAAACCTTAAACGGCTTTCTCATTTTTACGCACGAAAGTATTCCCGCGTATAATGAAACGATTCGTATTGAAAATTTCAGTTTTAAAATTCTGGAAGTAAGCAATACCCGCGTTATTAAAATACGCTTAACAATTCTATAAAATATCCTTCATTCCCAATCTTTTATCCTCATTAAAATCAGCTTTATTTATATTCAAAATAAATATCCTGACATACCCGCATCTGCAATTGGAAATAGGATAAGGTCAATATTATTCCCGATAGAAATAACTACTGCCAAGTCTCTTTTTATTTTACTATAAAAGCAAGTAATCCAATTGCAATAAAAAGTGATCATTTCCCATTTTTTTGTATATTCGTAGCCTAATTAAGAATATTTAAATCTTTTTCGATGGCAACATTACAAAAAATAAGAAATCGTGGTGTTTTTATAGGAATCATTATTGGTGGTGCTCTTCTTGCATTTATTGCTGGAGATGCTCTAAAATCGGGTGGTTCGTTATTAGCAAACTCACGAAATGAGATGGCAGAAATTGCAGGGGAATCAGTAAACATTCGTGATTTCCAAAACCGATTCAATCATAGTCTTGAGATCAACAAACTCATGTCCGGACAGAACTCAATTCCATCGGAACAGATTGAGCGTTTAAGAGAGCAGGTTTGGCAACAGATGGTTCAGGAATTTGTAATGAACCGCGAGTATGATGAGTTGGGAATTTCTATTTCTTCTGAGGAATTATTCGATATGGTTCAAGGTCGAAATATTGATCCTGCTATTCGTCAGTTATTTCAGAACGAAAACGGATTGGTTGATAAAGATCAAGTTGTTGCAACTCTTAAGCAATTAATTGCCGCTCCTAACGGAACTCCTCAAAAAGCTTACTGGTTAAACATCGAAGAATCAATTATCACGCAAAGAAATCTTGCTAAGTACAACACCTTAGTTCAAAAAGGTCTTTACATGCCAAATGTATTGGTTAAAGACATGGCAATGAAAGGAAGTAAAAAAGTAGATTTCAATTACATCGTGAAAAGTTACAATCTAATTCCTGACAGTACTATTAATGTAAGTGAATCTGAAATCAGAGATTACTACAGTAAGCACGAAGATCTGTTCAAACAAACAGAATCAAGAAAGATTGAATACGTATCATTTGACGTTGAGCCTTCTACCGAAGATTACAAAGCAACTGAAAAATGGGTTACTGACTTAAAAGAAGACTTTACAAATGAAAACAATAACGTTCAGTTTGTAGAATTGAATGGCGACAGCGATTTTAACGCCTACTTTTTCAAGCAAGACGAAATTACCAATGCTGATCTTAACGCATTCGCGTTCTCTGCAAATAAAGGTGATGTATTTGGCCCTTACTTCGAAAACGAAATGTATAAAATGGCAAAGCTGAATGAAGTAAAAATGCTTCCTGATTCAGTAAAAGCCCGTCACATTCTAATTCGTCCTGTTAATGGTGATTTTAAAAGTGCTGAAGCAAAAGCTGACAGTTTGAAAGCTTTACTTGCTAAAGGAGCTGAGTTTGCTGTTTTAGCAAAAGAAAATTCATCAGATCAAGGTTCTGCTGTTAATGGTGGTGACTTGGGATGGTTTACTCAAGGAAAAATGGTTCAGCCATTTAACGATGCGGCTTTCTCTTCAAAAAATAATGAAGTAAAAGTTGTTCTAACTCAATTTGGAGCTCATGTTATTCAGGTTACCAATATGAGTAAGCCAGTGAAAAAAGTTCAACTTGCTATTGTTGACCGTAAAGTTGAAGCCAGTCAGAAAACAATTCAGGCAGCTTATGCTAAAGCCCGTACATTTGCAGGAAACAATCTTGACAAAGATGCATTCGAGAAAGCAATTACTGCTGAAGGGGTAAGTCGTAGAACAGCAAATCTTAAAAGAGAAACGAAATTGATCCCTGGACTGGAAAATTCAAGAGATCTTGTTCGAGCTGCTTACAACACTGATGATATGGAGAGTATTTTGTTGAATAATGATAATTCTGCAGTTTTCGAATTTGGAAACAAGTTTGTTGTTGCTATCCTTTCGGATATCAAAGAAGAAGGAATTGCATCTATTCAAGAAAAAGTTTCTGAAATTAAGAGAGAAATCAGAAAAGATAAAAAAGCTGAACTAATTATCGATGAGATGACAAAGAGCAGTGCCGGTGCTCAAAGTTTGCTTTCTGTGGCACAAAAGGAAAACTTAGAGGTTAAAACTGCAACAGGCATTAGCTTCCAATCGTTCCAGATTCCAGGTGCAGGAATTGAGCCTAAAGTAATAAGTACAGCTTCAATGCTGGAGAAAGGTAAAATTTCATCTCCGGTAAAAGGTAACCAAGGCGTTTATATGCTTGTTATTACTAACGAAAACAGCGATGAAGTTTCTGACGTTACAGTGCAGGCTTTTAAATCAAGATTAGAGCAAGGATATCAATACAGAACAAACTATCAGGCATTTCAGGCATTGAAAGACAATGCAAATGTGATTGATAAAAGATACAAGTTTTATTAGAGAGTAAAACTCATTAAAAAGCGGGATGATCATTTATCATCCCGCTTTTTTTGTGCGTTAAATTCAGCGCATAAAAAAAGAGATGCTGCAAATGCAACATCTCTTGAATTCCTTGTTGAAAGCTAGGACAACAGCTCTTTAACTTTATCAGCAATGGCTTTTCCATCGGCTTTACCGGTTAATTCTTTGGAAGCTAATCCCATTACTTTTCCCATGTCTTTGATAGAAGCAGCTCCGGTTTTAGCGATGATTTCCTGAACTGCCACTGTAAGATCCTCATCAGACAACTGAGCAGGAAGATAAACCTCTAAGAAGCTTAATTCCAAAAGTTCCTTCCCGGCTAAATCTTCACGTCCTCCGGCAGAGAAAGTACTGGCCGAATCTTTACGTTGTTTCACCAACCGCTGAATGATTTTAAGTGCAGAATCATTGTCGATATCAGCAGCTCCTGTTTTTGTCATTTCCATTGTAAAGGCTGCTTTCACAGCTCGAAGAGCTTCTAATCTGTCTCTTTCCTTTGCCTTCATAGCAGTTTTTATATCTGAATTGATCTGTTCTAATAAACCCATTGTACTGTATTTTTTAAGTTTTAATAAGATGCTTAACTATCTGGCTACTCTTCGTCTAAAGTAAACCGAATAACCTTACCTGATTGAAATTTCTGGTTGTCTATATTCTTTAATTTTCGTTTGTAAGCAGGAATATTTTCAATTTCATCAATTTCAGTATCCTTCAAATCGGTCAAGATTAACTTATTCTCCTCCGGTTTTTCATTCTCCGTTTCGTCTAAAATATTTTTCATTTTATCGGCAACACTATTGCGTCCTCTTCCAGCCTGAAAAGATGCCGCTTTTGGAGCCGCCTTCTCCTCCGGAATTAAGCCGTTATCGAAACCGGTTGCTATAATTGTAACGGATACTTTATTTTCTAAAGCCAGATCCTGCCCTGTTCCCCAGATAATAGAAGCACTATCGCCAACAGCTTCCTGAACGTAATCGGTTATTTGTCCCACCTCATCCATGGTAACTTCTTCCTGACCGGAACTAATATTTAAGAGAATATTTCGGGCTCCTCTAACATCATTGCTGTTCAATAATGGCGACGTAAGAGCCTCACGAATGGCATTAACCGCACGATTCTCACCCTCGGCCGAAGCTGATCCCATTACTGCGACCCCACTATCCGTCATTACTGTTTTTACATCTTCAAAATCTACATTGATATAACCATGAAGCGTTATAATTTCAGCAATTCCTTTAGCTGCAGTAGCCAATACATCATCCGCCTTCGAAAAGGCTGTTGACAATTTTAAATCGCCGTAAATTTCGCTTAGCTTTTCATTATTTATTACCAAAAGCGAATCAACATTCTCTTTTAATTTGTTAATTCCTTCAATGGCCTGATGCAATCGCTGGCGCCCTTCAAAACGAAATGGAATCGTAACAATACCTACTGTTAAAATCCCCATTTCCTTAGCTGCTTTCGCGATAACCGGAGCTGCACCTGTGCCTGTTCCGCCCCCCATTCCTGCAGTAATAAAAACCATTTTGGTATTATCAGCCAGCACCTCAATTATATCTTCTAAATTCTCAATCGCGGATTGTTCTCCCCGTTCGGGCTTATTGCCTGCACCACGACCTTCAGTCAGCGATTCTCCCAACTGAATTTTCACAGGAATTTCGCTTGTTTCCAGAGCCTGTGCATCGGTATTGCAGATCACAAAATCCACATCTTTTATGCCCTGCTTGTACATATAATTTACAGCGTTACCACCACCTCCGCCAACACCGATTGCTTTTATAATCGATGATTCATTTTCCTGCAAACTAAAATCAATTAAATCCTCAGTCATTAATATCTAAAATTATCTCTTTTATGATTTCACGCAACTTAAAACGCTACATCGAAGAATCATTATTATCAAATATCTGTGTAAACTTATCTTTAAACCAATTGTCGAGGCTTCCTTTTTTATGTTCCTCTTCTCCTCTATCATCCTCAAATTCAACGGGCTCCGCACTTTTAGTTACAGGCGTTTTTTTCACTTCTGCTTCCTCATACTCCTCACGGTCTTCTTCAGAACGTTTTCTCATTAACTCTTCTCTTCGCTGCCTCTCCTCGCGCTTCTTCATTGCAGCAATCTCCTCAGCTTCGGCAGGATTTTCAATAATCAGCTCCAATTTCGGAACTTCATTTTGAACTGATTTCCTAGGTTCTATAGTCAATTCAGGAATCGGACTTTCAGAAAAGCCGGTAGCAATGATTGTAACGCTTAACTCATCCTCCAACTTATCGCTATTACCATTTCCCCAGATAATACTAACCTCATCGCCCACTACATCGTGAACGTAGTCGGTAATCACACTAACCTCCTGCATCGTCACCTCATCTTTACCCGAGATGATATTTAATAAGATATTCCTGGCTCCGCAAATATTATTGCTATTCAATAAAGGAGATGTAAGTGCCTCCTCGATAGCACGAAGGGCTCTGTCTTCACCTGAAGCTGAAGCTGATCCCATTACGGCAACACCACTATCCCTCATCACAGTTTCCACATCTGCAAAATCAACATTCACATAACCGTGAACGGTAATTATTTCGGCAATACTTTTGGCCGCAATAGATAAAACATCATCAGCCTTTGCGAAAGCATCCGATAATTTCAAATCACCATACATCATCCTCAACTTTTCGTTATTGATGATTAAAAGTGCGTCCACATGCTTTTCCAGATTGGCAATTCCTTCCATCGCCTGTTCAATTCTTCGTTTCCCTTCAAATCGAAACGGAATCGTAACGATTCCAACAGTTAATACACCTTGCTTTCTAGCTGTTTCTGCAATAATAGGAGCTGCACCTGTACCGGTTCCTCCCCCCATACCAGCAGTCACAAATATCATTTTGGTTTTCTCACTTAAAACTTTATTGATATCATCAATACTTTCAAGTGCAGATTCCCGTCCTCTTTCCGGTTTGTTTCCAGCCCCTCTACCCTCAGTCAGTGATTTACCAAGCTGTACCTTAATTGGCACCTGACTGTTTTCCAAAGCCTGAGAATCAGTATTACATATTACAAAATCGACTCCAGTGATTCCTTCTTTTAACATGTGATTGACAGCGTTACTTCCACCGCCACCCACACCAATCACTTTTATAATGGATTTTTCTTTAGGTTCAAAATCAACCGGTAACAATTCGTCAATCATGATGTCACAAGTATTAGGGTTACAATATTTTATTTACATTTTCAAATCATCAGTATCAAACAAAGCACTAAAAAATCTCTGTAATCCTTTCTTTTTGCCTGTTTTATTTTTATCTGTATTCTGATTCGGAGTTTTTTTACCAGGTTTATTCAAACCTTTTAGCATCAAACCAATTCCGGTAGCATAAATTGGCTGATTTAAGGTTTCATCCAAAATAATTTTAGATGAAGTCCCGGGGTAGCCTATGCGAACGTCTATTCCGGTTTGTTTTTGAGTCAGCACATCAAGATTCCTCAGTAATGCACCTCCACCTGTCAATACGATTCCAGCACCAATTTTATCGTGCAGTCCTGTAATTTCGATTTGGAACTTAACACTGTCAATGATCTCCTCCATTCGGCATTGAATGATTTGAGCCAAGGTTTTAAAAGAAATTTCCTTTGGATCCCAACCACCAACACTGGGTATGGTAACCACTTTTTCTTCGTCGACCAGATCAGCAACAGCTTCTCCGAACTGAATTTTTAATGCTTCGGCTTGTTTTATAAGCACCGAGCAACCTTCCTTTATATCCCGGGTAACAATATCGCCACCAAAAGGAATTACGGCTGTATGCCTTAGTATGCCATCAAAATAAACTGTAATATCAGTAGTTCCTCCACCAATATCAACCAAAACAACGCCAGCCTCTTTTTCTTCTTCGCTCAACACAGCCAATGAAGAAGCTAAAGGTTCCAAAACCAATTCTTCAATCTCCAATCCAACTTCCTTCACGCATTTCTCAATATTGCGCGCAGATGCAGTTCTTCCAATAATAATATTAAAATTCCCATCCAACCTTCGTCCGGCCATTCCTATTGGATTCCGAATGCCAGCTTCCTTATCGACGACATAATCTTGCGGAATCACATGCAGTATTTGTTCGCCAACCTCAATTGGAATCCTAAAATTCTCATTTATGATTTCCTCAACATCCAATTTAGTAATTTCACCAATTCCATTTTGGATGTATTTAAACTGTCTGTTCTTTATGCTCCTTATATGTTGTCCGGCAATACCTACATAAACTGCAGAAAAGTCTTTGTTTGTTTTCTCCTCCAATCGATCAACCACCTCACGGATAGCACCAATTGTATCTTCAATACTATGAATCACTCCCCTCTTAACGCCTCTCGATACGGTTTTTTCCATACCGACAATCCGCAACCTGCCATCGGCGTCTACTTCCCCCATTATGGCCACAATTTTAGTTGTGCCAATATCGATAGCTGCGATGATATTATTCCTGCTAGTCATTTAAATTCTTTTTTGTGCAAACTACCTGATCCTTATACTTCAAATTGATTTTACTATAAGTATTCCAACCTTTTTTTGAAAATCCTTTGGTATACAAAGCACTCAATTTTTGAAATTTCTGTTTGTAGTTTTCAATACTCCCCAATTCAATTTTATGAGCTCCAACACGAGGAATTAAAATATACTCCTTGTTTCTGTCTACATCAATTTGTGTGATCTGCGATTTCCAAAATTCATCATTTGTAATAAATTTTACCAACTCAAACAGTTCTTCTTTTATCAACTGATCATTTACTGCCCCCGAAACCACCAAAACCCTTGATGTAAAATTTGAAGACAAGGGCATTTTCTCTCCTTCAGCATCGATATAATATCCGTTTCCCGATAAAATACGCACAATTGGATTGCGTTGTTTAATCTCAACAATTAATTTGCCGGAAAGTGAATTGTATACTTCTGATTTTTTCACATAAGGAATCTTATCAATAAGATCCTCCAATACTTCTTTATTAACCCCGGAAATTGATGTCCCTACCACTCCCGGATATTTTTTCTTAATGATTCTTTCAATATCAGAATTGCGAACAAAGCCTCTTTTCACACTATCAACCACATTTACCAGTGTACCTGAAAACACCAGCCTCTCCGATTTGCCATTAGCAAAGGAAAAAACTACAATCAGGTATCCTGATAAGAATACCCAAATCAATAAGTTTGCAATTTTTTTTAGCATTCCAATCGCCCGCTAATTAAATTTTTAATCGGTTCAACCAACTTATCTATATCTCCTGCACCTAAAGTTAATAAAACTTCAAAGTCTTTCTCTCTAAGTAACTCTACCAAATTATCTTTACTACACAATTTAGCTGGCACCTTCAGGTTTTTAAAAATAATTTCAGAACTAACCCCTTTTATTGGCAATTCTCTGGCTGGATAAATATCCAAAAGTATTACTTCATCCAAAAGATTTAAACTTGCAGCAAAACCTTCTGCAAAATCTCTTGTCCGTGAGTATAAATGAGGTTGAAATATTCCGGTAATCTTCTTTTCAGGATACAATTCCCTTACTGATGATATACTTTCCCACAACTCTTTAGGGTGGTGTGCATAATCATCAATAAAAACAATTTTTTCATTTCTGATTTGATAATCAAATCTTCTTCTAACACCTTTAAAAGTTGAAAGAGCTTTTCTCAACTCATCGGCTTCAACACCGCAAAGAAGAGCCATAGCCGATGCTGCAATAGCATTTTCAACGTTAATTTTCCCTGGGTAAGAGAACAATAAATCTTTAATTGTTCCATCCGGATACACCAAATCGAATTGGTAAAATCCTTCCACTAATTTGATACTCTCGGCATAAAAATCTGCTTTCCCGTGTAATGAATAAGTATAAGCCGAAAGTTTTTCATGAGTGAGAACCAATCCTTTTTTATGAACAAGGATTCCGCCCTCCTTTATTTGATGAACAAAAGCCTGAAAACTCTTTTCCAATTCATTTTTATCGCCGTAAATATCCAAATGATCAGCATCCATTGAGGTAATTACAGCCAACTGCGGATGCAATTGAAGAAATGAACGATCAAACTCATCAGCCTCAAGAATCATCCAAGGACTGTTCTTCGAAAGTAAAAGATTGGATTGATAGTTGCGGGAAATTCCTCCTAAAAAAGCGTTGCAATCTAAAGCTGATGTTTTAAAAATATGCGCAGTAATAGTTGAAACCGTAGTTTTTCCATGGGTTCCGGCAATGCCTATACCATTTAAATTATCGGAAAGCAAACCCAGAACCTGCGATCGCTTCATAATTTTAAATTGCTGCTGCTGAAAATAAATCAATTGAGGATGATTGGCAGGAATAGCAGGTGTGTACACTACTAAAGTATCATACTGAGATTGATAATGTGCCGGAATTTGATCAATACCTTCCTGAAAAGTTATACCAATACCTTCCGCAGTTAATTCTGCAGTAAGCTGAGTGTCCATTCGATCATAACCAAACACATTCTTACCAATGGAATGAAAGTAGCGGGCTATTGCACTCATTCCAATTCCACCAATCCCAATAAAGTAAATATTTTTATAATCTTTAATCCGCATAATCTATGTTAATGCTATTATTTGATCTGCAATTTCATCTGCTGCATTGGGCTTTGCCAAAGCCTTGCAATTAGACGAAAGTTCAGATAATTTATCCGTATCATTTATCAGTTTTAATGCCACCAAAACCAACTCCTTTTCAGCATCAATATCTTTTACCATTATTGCAGCATTCTTATTTACCAGTGCCATGGCATTTTTGGTTTGATGATCTTCTGAAACATTAGGTGATGGCACCAAAATACATGGTTTTTCCACCAGACATAACTCTGATATTGTACCCGCTCCGGCTCTGGAAATAACCATATCAGCTGCGGCATAAGCCAAGTCCATCCTCCCCAGAAAATCAAAAACCTTTAATCCGGGGATGTCCCATTTTTTCAACTCTTCACGAACCTTTTCAATGTAAAACTTTCCAGTTTGCCAGATTACCTGCACTTCAGAATCTGAAATTGCTGAAAGTGACCCCAACATGCTATTATTGATGGTTCTTGCCCCCAGACTTCCGCCTACAACTAAAATGGTTTTCTTTTCAGAATCTAACTCAAAATGGGCCATTGCCTCCTGCTTTTTCGAAGCAATATTTAATAAATCTTTTCGAACAGGATTTCCTGTCAATAATATTTTATCAGCAGGAAAAAAACGTTCCATTCCTTCGTAAGCCACACAAATTTTTTTTGCTTTTTTTGCCAGTAGTTTATTCGTTATTCCTGCATACGAATTCTGTTCCTGAATTACGGTAGGAACCCCCATTTTTGCTGCTGCATATAAAAGCGGACCACTGGCATATCCTCCAACACCAACAACTGCATCAGGTTGAAAATCCTTAACAATGGCCTTGGCTTTTCTCAAACTTTTAAAAAGGCGCAGGAAAAATTTCAAATTTTCCTTCGAGAAATTTCGCTGAAGTCCACGAATTGGCAATCCAACTATTTGATATCCTGCTGAAGGAACTTTTTCCATTTCCATTTTCCCTTCGGCTCCAACAAATAAAATTTCACAATCGCTATGTTTTTGTTTTAAAGCATTTGCAATTGAAATCGCCGGAAATATATGTCCTCCAGTTCCGCCTCCGCTAACAATTATTTTAATCTTCTGCTTCATTTAATTTTGCTTCTTCATTCAATTTTTCTTCCTCATTTACCCAATTACTCACACTTAGTATCATGCCAAAGGCCGCACTTGTGAAAATTAATGACGTACCTCCCATACTCACTAATGGTAATGGTTGTCCTGTTACCGGGATTAAATTAACTGAAACTGCCATATTGGTCAATGCCTGAAAAACAATACTCAAAGTTAATCCTATCACCAAAAATGCAGGAAAAGTCCGATTGCATTTCCGAACAATCAAGCCGGCCCGATACAGCAATATGAGGTAAAAAGCCAGTATGATAAAACCTCCGATCCAGCCCATCTCTTCCAAAATTATTGCATAAATAAAATCGGAATACGGATGCGGTAAAAAATTCCGTTGTGTACTATTCCCTGGAAATTTTCCAAAAATACCTCCGGAGACAACTGCAATTTTTGCTTGTTCAACCTGGTAATTCTGATTATTATTTACATTCGCCTCGTCTTTATCAAAAAAGTTGACGATTCGACTACGCACGGTTTGAACACGTCCGATGCTGGGAAGCAGAGGTGCCATAACAATCAGCATAATCACCAGAGCCAAAACAACACCCACCGATCCGAACAAATATTTTTTGGCTATTCTACCAATGAACATTAGCAAATAGCATACACCTCCCAACAATACAGAGGTTGAAAAATCATCTAAAAAGATCAGCAAACACACTATTCCTACAGGAATAACAATGTGCCAAAATGCCTCTTTTTTGCAGGATTCCTCCGCCTGATATCGTGATAATGTTCTGGAAACATGCAATATTAATGCAAGTTTCGCGAGCTCCGATGGTTGAAAATTGAACCCAATTCCCGGAATCGTGATCCATCTCGAAGCATCGTTTAAGTTTGTACCAACGAGTTTTGCCAATATGAGCAATCCGATCGAAATAATCAGAACCAGATTGGCTGAACTGGAATATACCTTAAAATGAATCCGATGAACTACATAAATGATCATGTAGCAACCGCCCAAAAGAATCAGCTGTTTAATGAAAAAATAGGATGTATTCCCTCCTTTCACTTTATAGGCAAGAGTTCCGGTTGAGCTATATACAACCAGCAAAGAAATCATTGACAGAAAGAAGATAATAATCCAGATGGTCTTATCCCCCTTCAAGCTTAAATTCTTAAAAAAACCCGCCATATCTTCAATTTATAAATTTCTAACTTCTTCTTTGAACTGATTTCCGCGGTCTTCATAATTCTTGAACAAATCGAAACTTGCACAAGCTGGAGACAATAAAACGATCTCTTCCTTACCGGCCATTTGATATGCTTGAGTCACCGCCTCTTTCATCGATCCGGCATCAACTATAAAATCTACTTTGCCATCAAAAGCGGCATGAATTTTAGAGTTATCAACACCAAGACACACAATACCTTTCACTTTTTCTTTCACCAAATCGGCCAAAACCGAATAATCGTTTCCTTTGTCAACTCCACCAACAATCCAAACTACCGGCTCTTCCATACTTTCCAAGGCGTACCATGTAGAATTAATATTCGTAGCTTTTGAATCATTAATAAATTGAATCCCCCGCACACGAACCACTTTTTCCAATCGATGATCGACACCTTGAAAATCACTTAAACTTTCGCGAATTACTTCTTTCCGGATTTGCAGCACGCTTCCGGCAATTCCTGATGCCAATGAATTATAAACGTTGTGAATTCCAGGTAAAGACAAATCTTTTTTATCCATAGAAAAGAGATTTTCGTTGTATTGAATTTTTAAAAGTTCATTCTCAATCCATCCGCACATTTCTTTTACTTCCCGAACCGAAAATGGCAATAATTGAGCAAGAGTATCACAATTCATTAATTCCTTTTTGATGATATCATCATCGGTGCAAAACACAAAAGAATCCTCAGATTTCATATTTTGCAATATTCTGAATTTTGAATTGATATAGTTTTCCATTTTATAATCGTACCGATCCAAATGATCCGGCGTAATATTTAATAATATGGCAATGTTGGCCCTAAAATCATACATCCCATCCAACTGAAAGCTGCTCAACTCAACCACATAGTGGGTATAATCTTTTTCAGCTACCTGCCAGGCCAAACTATCTCCTACATTTCCTGCTAAACCAACATGCAATCCAGCCTTCTTTAGCATATGATACAAAAGCAAAGTTGTTGTTGTTTTTCCATTACTGCCGGTAATGCAGATCATTTTAGCGTTGGAGAATCTTCCTGCAAATTCAATTTCAGAAATTACAGGAATATTTCTTTCATTCAGCTTAACAATTAAAGGCGCAGTATCAGGAATACCCGGACTTTTCACAACTTCATCTGCCGAAAATATAAGCGATTCGGTATGTTGTTTTTCCTCAAAATCAAGCTGATATTTATTCAGGGCAAGCTTGTATTTGGGACTTATCTCTCCTAAGTCTGAAACAAACACATCAAAGCCTCTTGATTTTGCCAAAACAGCAGCACCAACACCACTTTCACCTGCACCTAATATGACGATTCGTTTTGTCATTTGTACTTATCTAATTTTTAGAGTTACAATTGTTATAATGGCTAGAAAAATTCCAATGATCCAAAATCGGGTAACGATTTTTGGTTCTGGATATCCTTTCATTTGGTAATGATGATGAAGCGGCGCCATTCTAAAAATTCTTCTGCCTTCGCCGTATTTCTTTCTAGTGAATTTAAACCACGAAACCTGCATCATCACAGAAATATTCTCAACAAGAAAAATCCCGCATAAAACAGGAATCAACAATTCTTTGTGAATAACAATGGCAAAAACGGCTATAATCCCTCCCAAAGACAAACTGCCTGTATCACCCATGAAAACTTGTGCCGGATAGGAATTGTACCACATAAACCCAATGGTTGCTCCAATAAAAGCGGCAATAAAAACCACCAGTTCTCCGGAGTTTGGAATGTACATGATATTTAAATAATCAGCATACACTACGTGACCGGATACATAGGCCAATATTCCCAAAGTGGCACCAATAATCGCTGACGAACCTGTCGCCAGACCATCTAAACCATCTGTAATATTTGCACCATTTGAAACGGCAGTAACAATAAATATGGTAATGATTATAAAAACCAGCCAAGCCAACATTGGTGCATATTCTCCACCAAAAGCAACTAATGATTCATAATCAAATTCATTATTCTTAAAAAAAGGAATCGTTGTTTTTGTTGATTTTACATCAGTTGTTAAACGGGTTAATCCGGGGGCTTGAGACGTAAATCCTTCATCAACCAATTCGGTTTGAATTCCTATTTCAGACATCGTCGTTTTTTCACGAACTACTACATCATCATTTATATAAAGGGTTAACCCAACAATTAAACCTAAACCAATTTGACCTGCTACTTTAAGCTTACCGCTTAAACCGGCTTTGTCCTTTTTAAAGACCTTGATATAATCATCAATAAATCCAATTAATCCCAACCAAACTGTGGTAATGAGCATTAATATAATGTAGATGTTGTCTAATTTAGCAAACAGCAGAACTGGAACTATTATCGAAAGAATAATAATAAGGCCACCCATAGTAGGAGTTCCCTTTTTCTCCATTTGTCCGGCTAAACCTAAATCACGAACAATCTCGCCAATTTGCTGCTTTTGCAATAAGAGGATGATTTTTTTCCCAAATACAGTTGCAATAAATAACGAAGTCATAATGGCTAATGCCGCCCGAAATGAGATGTATTCAAACATCCCTGCTCCCGGAAAATCCAATTGATTTAAATACCTAAATAAATAGTATAACATAACTACAGCTTAAAAATTTCTTTGATTATTTCCTTATCATCAAAATGATGCTTAATTCCTTTTATCTCCTGATAATCTTCATGACCTTTCCCTGCGACCAAAATAATATCATCCTTTTTCGCTAACATACAGGCTGTTCGAATAGCTTCTTTTCTGTCAGTAATCGCCAGCACTTTTCTTGTATTATTTGCAGTCACTCCTTCCTTCATATCTTTAATAATCTGATCAGGATCTTCCGATCTTGGATTATCCGATGTCAGAATTACCTTATCGCTTAATTCGGCACTAATTTTTGCCATTAATGGTCTTTTGGTTTTATCTCTATCGCCTCCGGCACCAACAACTGTTATTACCTGCTCATTTCCCGTTCTTAAAGCATCAATTGTTTCCAAGACATTTTTCAAGGCATCCGGTGTATGAGCATAATCCACAATCGCCATAATACCATCTTCAGAAATTATACTTTCAAATCTGCCATCAACAGATTTCAGCTCACTGATTCCTCGTAACACCTCATCTTTGTCTTGATTTAACAGACGGGCCGTACCATAAACGGCCAATAAATTATGAGCATTAAATTCACCAATGAAATTAGTCCATATCTCTGCTCCATCCATTTCCAGAAGCATTCCTGTAAAGTGCTTTTCTAAAATCTGACAACGATAATCAGCAAACGATCGTGTTGAATAAGTGAACTTATGCCCTTTCATATTTTGGAGCATCAGCTTTCCATTTTTATCATCGGCATTTGTAATGGCAAATGATTTCTTCCCCAACTGATCAAAAAAAGCTTTTTTCACTTTTAAATAAGCATCGAATGTTTTGTGATAATCGAGATGATCGTGTGTAATATTTGTAAAAATTCCGCCCTTATAATTCAATGCTCCAACCCGTTTTTGATCGATAGCATGCGAACTAACTTCCATAAAACAATATTCACATCCAGCCTCAACCATTTCCGCCAGCAAAGCATTTAACTGCAAAGCGTCCGGGGTAGTATGAGTTGCCTTAATTTCTCTTTCATTCACATAATTACACACTGTCGACAACAAGCCAACTTTATAGCCAAGTTTTCGAAACAAATCATAAAGAAGTGTAGCAATTGTAGTCTTCCCATTTGTTCCGGTAACACCAACCAATTGTATATTCTCTGTTGGTTTGTTGTAAAAATTATGCGCTATCTGCGAAAGCGCAGCAGAAGAGTCTTCAACCACTATAAAGGTTGTTTCAGAAGTACTGCTATCCGGTAACTCTTCACACACAACCACCTTTGCTCCCATTTCAACTGCCGCATCTATAAAATCATGGCCATCCGACATGGTACCCCTGCATGCAACGAACAAATCGCCGTGTTTCACCCTTCTGGAATCAAAATGAATCTCATTCACTTCTACATCCCTGCGTCCCTTTATACTTTGTATATTTACCGAACCAAACAGTTCATTTATATTTATTCCCATCTGTCACATTTTAAGATAAATCGATTGTAATATGATCTCCTTTATTAAAATAGGCTCCTGGTTGTATGGATTGTCTGGACACAGATCCCAAACCCGTTACCCGAACCTTAAGTCCTGCATTCTCTAATATATACAGTGCATCCTGAACGCCCATTCCTTTCACATTCGGAACCATAAATTTCTTAACTGTTCTATATTTGTATTCAATAATTGAGTCTTTTCTGGAAGTCATCACCCATTCCGACTGAATATCTTTATTCGCTATTTCAATATTTAATTCATCAAACACTTTGTCCAGATCATTTTTATACCCATTCAATGAAACCGGCACCTTTGGTTCCAAACTTGCATCATCCGGTTTAATGGGATGCATCGAATAGCTCATTGCATACACTTTATCTGCTATTGTTTTAAAAACCGGACCAGCAACCTGATTTCCATAGAATCCTTTAGTTTTATTTGGTCGGTTAATCACAACAATACACGAATACATTGGATCATCAGCTGGAAAATACCCAACAAATGAGGCCTGATACACTTTAACCTTATAGCCTTTATTTTTATCCGCTATTTGCGCAGTACCAGTCTTTCCAGCAATAGTATAATTTGCGTTCCGAAGATTTCTGGCCGTTCCTCTTAAAACAACACCTTCCAACATATTTTTCACATTTTTAAGTGTTTCTCCTGAACAAATTTTAGATTTCAAGACTTCTTTATCAAAAGTTCGAATCACATCGCCATGATACCTCAATTCCTTTACGAATCGGGGTTTCATCATCTTACCGTTATTCGCTATCGCATTATAAAATGTAAGAGTCTGCAAAGGTGTTTGCTGAACGGCATACCCAATCGACATCCAAGGCAAAGAAACTCCCGACCACGATGGATCATCAGGATATTTGATACTTGGAATGCCTTCTCCTTTAATATCAAGACCCAGTGATTCATTCAATCGAAACTCGTAAAGTCGGTTAATGAATGATCGAGGTTTGTTTTTATAATTATCGTTCACCAATTTCGAAATCCCCACGTTCGATGATTTTTCAAAAGCTTCCTGAACCGTTATTTTTCCATATCCTCCTTCATGCGAATCACGCATTTTTTCTTTGTAGTAGCTATATACGCCATTCCCTGTATCCACAGAATCCATTGGGCCAACGTATCCATCCTCAAACAAAGCCATTATTGATGCCAACTTAAACGTTGAACCGGGCTCCGTAGCCTCTCCAATAGCATAATTATAATCTTCCCTGTAAGATTGAGATTCTTCATCGAAACCCAAATTGGCTATTGCTTTAACCGCTCCTGTTTTTACCTCCATCAAAATCACAGAACCATGATGTGCGTTGTATTTTATAAGCTGTTGCTCCAAAGCTGACTGTGCAACATCTTGATAATTAACATCAATGGTAGTAATCAAGTCGTTCCCATCCTTGGGCTCTACCATATTTACAGGCAACCATCTGCCCGACATTTTTTGAATGATACTAATGCCATCAACTCCTTTTAAATCACTTTCAAAAGCACCTTCGATACCGACCTTACCAATCTGCTGATTTTGTTCCCCTTCCAACAAATATCCTATGGTTCTATTCGCCAAATTTAAGTGAGGCTGTATGCGTCGGTTTTCCTGTTCACAAATTAATCCACCTTTATTCTGCCCCAAACGAAAAATAGGAAAGGTCTTGATTTTTTTAAGTCCGATGTAATTAATTTTCTTTCGGTGAATTAAAAAATACCGGTTCGACTTGGTCCGGTACTTCGCTTTCCAAAGCATATTTCTGTAATCCCTGGCAGATTTATCCTGAAAAAAGCGAGACAAACAAAGTGCCAAAGAATCAACATCAGCACGAAAAAGAGAATCTGTCAATCCGGAAGCGCGAAAATCCATTCGCAATTGATAATAAGGCAATGAACTGGCTAAAAGCCGTCCGTCAGCAGCACAAATATCTCCACGATTGGCCGAAACAATCACATCCCGTTGCGAAAGAGACTGAGCTTTACTTCGCCATTTATCTCCTTCGAACAATTGCAAGGCTACCACTCTACCAACAATGAGTATTGCAAAAATAATCACTAAAGTGTAGATCGCCCCTACCCGCCATATGATATCCTTTTTTATCGGCACTACTTCTCTAAATATATTTTAATGGGAGGCTCGGTTGCTTCAATCAACTCAAGACCTTCATTTTCCACTCTCTTTACAACTTCCGATTGCTTGCTCATATACATCAAATCAGAAGCTGTTGTTATCGACTCAAACCTTAGCTCCTTTAATTCCTGCTCCAAACCTACCATATCACGATAAACTCTTTCAGAACGATACCTGTTGCTGATATAAAAAATTCCCAATACGACTAAGAAAATGATAAAAGGCAACTGTTGTACCACTTCCGTTTTCGTTAAAATACTTCCATCAATAAAATCCTTGACCGAACCTGAAGATGTCTCTTTTAGTTCTTCACTAGGCTTAATGAAATCGTTGTATTTTTTTCGAAATTTAAACATCCCTTATAATGATTTAGGCTGAGCAATTCGAAGTTTAGCACTTCGCGCTCTTCCATTTAGCTCAATCTCTTTTTCAGTCGGAAGAATTACCTTTCGATTAATAGCTGTTAGCGGCGTTTGCACATTCCCAAAGAAATCTTTTTCTGCATTGCCTTCAAATTTTCCATCCCGAATAAAATTCTTCACTAATCTATCCTCCAGAGAATGATAAGTGATCACCACCAATCTTCCATCTGGTTTTAACATTTCCGCAGACTGCAATAACATTTCCTTCAAAACATCCATTTCCTGATTCACCTCTATCCTAATGGCCTGGAATACCTGAGCCAAATATTTATGCTCTTTAAACTTAGGCGTACAAGGAGCAATCACCTCCTTAAAATGCTGAATGGTAGTAAACGGCGTTTCTTTTCTTTGATTATCGATTAACCGTACAAGCTTGCCTGGATTTTTAACCTCTCCGTAAAACTTAAAGATTCGAAACAAATCCTCAACACTGTACTCATTCAACAAATCAGCTGCAGTAAAATTTGAATCCTGATTCATTCTCATATCAAGATCACCATCAAAACGAAAAGAAAAACCACGTTCGGCTACATCAAACTCATGAGAAGAAACACCCAAATCGGCTAAAATCCCATCCACTTTAGAGTAACCTAAATATTTCATGAAATTCTTGAAATACCTAAAATTGTGACGGACAAATATGAACCGATCGTCTTTTGGTACATTTTCTTCCGCATCCACATCCTGATCAAAACCAATCAATTTACCTGTTGTAAGATGCTTTAAAATCTCTCTTGAATGACCTCCGCCACCAAAAGTAAGATCCACATAGATTCCATCTGGCTTTATATTCAACCCTTCAATACTCTCTCCTAGTAAAACTGGAATATGGTATGTACTCATTTTTTTATCTTTTAATTGAAACACAAAGGAACAACTCTAAATACTCATACTCAACGATTACCCGTTATTTAAATCACCTCCCAAAATCTCATCAGCCAAAGTACTGAATCCATCCTGTCCAAGAGCTGATTTTTCGTAAGTTTCAGTATCCCATATTTCGATTTTCCCATCTTGTCCGGCCAAGGTTACATCTTTTGAAAATCCCGCAAAGTCAAAAAATTTCTTAGGAATTAAAATCCGTCCATTTCCATCAATTAAAACCTCTGCTGTACCTCTAAAAAACTCCCGCAAAAATCCTGCATGCTTCTTATTAAAAGGATTCACCTTTGCTCGAACCATTTCAGTTTGCTTGTCCCATTCAGAAATGGAGTACAGGTCTAAACATTTTTCATAAAGATTTCTCCTTAGGACACAACGATTTTCAGAACCCCCATTTAGGAGCTTCCGAAAAGCAGAAGGCAGCAGAACACGGCCTTTTGAATCCAACCTACAAGGATAATCACCTATAAATGTTACCATTGGGGAAAATAATTTACAATTGTAAAATTAGAGAAAAATTTACCCACTTTCAACCACATACTCCCACTTTTATGGTTTTGTTAATAACTTTTCACAGGCTGGCCAACTAATTATCACTCAATTATATTGAGATAGTTATAAATCTTTGAAAAACAAAGCAAGAAAATTACGATATTTGCCAACAACATTAAACGATTTAAGATTTTCATGCAGAAAGAAAACACTCCTGAGAGCTATTTAAAAATTGACATAGAGAAGGTTTTTGCGAGCAAAAGCGAAAGAATTTCAAAACTACTCCCAAACTTTATAATCCGCTACCTTAAAAGAATCATCCATCAGGATGAGCTCAATAATTTCTTAGCAAAAAACTATCAAAAACAAGGCATTGAATTTGCGGATAGTGTTTTGGAAGAACTTCAAATTACTTTTGAAATCAAAGGTCTTGAAAACATCAAAAAAGACGGCAGATATATTTTCGCTTCCAATCATCCATTAGGTGGCCCTGACGGGATTATTTTAATCAGCATTTTCGGCAAACATTTTCCGAAAATCAAATTTCTGGTTAACGACATCCTAATGAATATCAAAAACTTATCAGATGTTTTTGTGCCCATAAACAAACATGGAGGACAAGCCAAAGAAGCTGCAAAAACAATAGTAGAAGCCTACCAATCGGAAGCGACAATACTCACCTTTCCGGCAGGCTTAGTTTCCCGAAAACAAAAAGGGAGAATTAAAGATTTAGAGTGGAAAAAAAGTTTTATTTTGAAAGCGAAAAAATACAAACGCGATATAGTACCTATTCATATTAGCGGAAGAAACTCTAATTTTTTCTACAATCTGGCCAACCTTAGGAAGTTTCTGGGTTTAAAATCCAATTTGGAAATGTTATATTTGCCAAATGAGCTGTTTAAGCAGAAAGGGAAAAACTTCACGATTTGCATAGGTAAGCCTGTATCACACCAAACCTTTGACAAAAGTATGTCGTATGACAAGTGGGCTGAAAAAATGAAAGAGGAAACATACAATTTAGTGAATCAATAAATCCTTATCCCTAAGATTCTATTCGTTTTATCAAATATTAGCCACGGCACTATTCATTATTATCGATAATGTAAGTATTTTTGAAAAATATTTTCAAGTAAAAGAAAACCAAAATAATAATTATTCTTGTAAAGGAATCAATACACTGACTGATGAAAGAAATTATTCCCCCTGTACCACGAGAGGAGCTTGAGAAAGAACTGACTGAAGAAAGATTTGTACGCAAAACCAACAAGGGATCGAATGAAATCTATTGCTTCACTCATCATGATTCTCCTAATTTAATGAGAGAAGTTGGCCGGTTACGTGAAATTACTTTCCGTAAAGCTGGAGGAGGCACAGGTAAAGATATTGATATTGATGATTTTGATCTGGATGAAAAACCATATCATCAGTTAATTGTTTGGGATCCTAAAGCTAAAGAAATTCTTGGCGGATACCGTTACATTTTATGCAGTGAGGCTCCTAAAGATGAAAACGGTGAAATCTATCTTGCAACTTCCAGATTGTTTAATTTTTCGGATGAATTTAAAAAGAACTATATGCCTCACATGATCGAATTGGGGCGGTCGTTTGTACAACCGGAATACCAATCGATCAGAAAAGGCCGTAAAAGTTTATATGCGCTTGATAATTTATGGGATGGCTTAGGTGCTTTAATTGTTGATTATCCTGAGATTAAATATTTCTTTGGCAAAGTAACTATGTATCCTGATTACAACAGAGATGCCCGAAATCACATCCTGTATTTCATGAACAAGATGTTTAATGATCCGGACAAACTTGCCACTCCTACAACTCCTCTTATAACCAATATGGACACGGAGCAGTTGGAAAAAGATTTTTGCAAAGATACTTTTGAGGAGAACTACAAAGTTCTATCACAAAATGTTCGTAAAAATGGAGAAAATGTTCCTCCACTCATTAATGCTTACATGGGATTATCCCCTACAATGAAATGCTTTGGAACAGCGATAAACAAACATTTTGGAGATGTTGAAGAAACAGGTATCATGATTACAATTGCTGATGTTTACGAGAACAAAAAAGACCGGCACACATCTTCCTATCTTTCGTTACTGCACATCAGGCTTCCAAAAACAAAACTGAATATTTTCAAAAAAAAATAATCTCAAAAAGCATTCTTTTCAGAATGCTTTTTTTATGACATATCCGAACAAAAAAAAACCCGCCTTTCACAAGACGGGTTTCAATTCTATATCGAACTCATTTTAGTAAGCCCGTCTATCATTTCCTTCACAATAATTAATAAAAGAAGTATTCACAACTTTATTTCCTCCGGGTGTAGGATAGTTTCCTGTAAAATACCAATCACCTGTATTCTCAGGACAAGCAACGTGAAGATTTTCAACTGTCTGATAAACAATCTTAACCTCAGCATCCATTACTTCCGGAGTTAATAATACCGCAATCTTATCCGATATTTCTTCCGCAGTAAAAGGCTTGTAAATTTCTTTAACAAAGTTAACCACCTCTTCTTTGGGTAGATTTTCCTGAGCTTTACACTTCTTGTACGTTTTTTCAATAACAGCTTCCAAACCACGCTCTTTTAGCATTGCAATAGCAGCATTAAAGGCAATAAATTCACCCATTCGTGTCATATCTATTCCATAACAATCAGGATAACGGATTTGAGGAGCTGAAGAAACAATTACAATCTTCTTTGGATGAAGACGATCTAAAATTCGAAGTATACTTTGCTTTAAAGTTGTCCCCCTTACAATAGAATCATCAATAACAACCAGATTATCCTCTTGATTCTTAACAATCCCGTAAGTAACATCATAAACATGTCCCACCAAATCGTCACGTCCTTCATCATTGGATATAAAGGTTCTCATTTTCGCATCCTTGATAGCAATTTTCTCTACTCTGGGCTCAACAGAAATAATCTCCTGAAGTTTTTCTTCAGTCCAACTTCCATTCAAATCATGAATCTGTTGTTTTTTCTGCTCCATTAAATGATGTCGGACACCTTCCATCATACCATAGAATGCGGTTTCAGCAGTATTTGGAATGAATGAAAAAACTGTGTTTTTTATATCATGATTAACAGACTCCAAGATAGCAGGAGTCAATAATTGCCCAAGCTTCTTTCTTTCCTTATAAATATCCTTATCGCTCCCCCTTGAAAAATAAATTCTTTCGAAAGAACAAGATCTTCTTTTTTGAGCAACACGCACCGGAACCTCGGCAACATCACCATTTTTACGAACAATAACAGCATTTCCCGGAGCAATTTCTTTAATTGTATTTGCCCTAACATTTAAAGCCGTTTGAATAACCGGTCTTTCCGAAGCAACTACAACAATCTCATCATCATGATAATAAAATGCCGGACGAATTCCCCAAGGATCTCTCATCACAAAAGAATCGCCATGGCCAAACATACCTGCAATTGCATATCCTCCATCCCAATCTCTACTAGCACTCGAAAGAACCTGTTGTATATCTATATTCTTTTCAATTTGAGGAGATATCTCCTGATTCGATAAACCATCATTTTTATACTGACGGAACAACATTTGATTTTCTTCGTCTAAATAATGCCCAACCTTCTCAAGAATTGTAACCGTATCAGTGTAATTCTTAGGGTGTTGCCCCAAACCAACCAACAAATCAAAAAGCTCATCAACATTAGTCAGATTAAAATTTCCGGCCAGCACCAGATTTCTCGACTTCCAGTTATTTTCTCTCATTACAGGATGAACAAAATCAATACTGTTTCGTCCAAAGGTTCCATATCGTAAATGTCCCAAATACAATTCTCCTGCGAAAGGTAAATTTGCTTTGGCCCAAACAGGATCATTAAATTTCTCAGGATCTTTCGCTTCAGCAGCCGCAAGTTCCTTATACACACCATCAAAAACATCTTTTATTGGTTGATCGCTGCATGAACGCTCACGATGAATGTATTTGTTCCCTGGAGGCATGTCCAATTTCAACCCAACAGCTCCAGCACCTTCCTGGCCTCTGTTGTGTTGTTTTTCCATCAACAGATAGAGCTTTTGAATACCATATCTCCACGATCCGTATTTTTCCTGATAGTACTCAAGAGGTTTTAGCAATCGAATCATTGCTATCCCGCACTCGTGCTTTAGTTGGTCACTCATTATTAACTTCTTAAATGGTTATTTAGTTTGCATTTTGTTGTTTATCCTCTTCATCAAGAATAAGCTCTTCAAGATCTTGCTCGTTTGGCAGTAGATCTGAAAATAAAATATAAGCCTTAACCGGATAACAGTTTGGAAAAGACTTTAAACAAGCTTTGTAAAGCTCGATTGATTCTATTTTACTTCGAAAATTACCAACACTAACCCTAAAATCAGGAGCCTTATATACTACATAAGCCCTTTCTTCAGGAAACAGCTCTTTAAATTCTTCCTTAATCTTAAATGCTTTTTCACGATCGGTACTTCTACCTGAAAAAATCTGAATTCTATATCCTGAAAAACCAGGATTTCTTGAACTAATCATTTTATCTGTATCAAGCAACTCTTTGATTCGATCATCCTGAATGAGCTTAACACGCCCCAGCGAATCTACTATTTGTTCGCCACCAGAATGCATATTTTCAACAAATTGTGCATTTGAAGAGACACTTAAAAAAATAAAGATAGATAGGAATACTATTTTAACGTACTGCATTTTTCATTGTTTGTCAGCAGCTACTTAAAACAGAAGATGCATTATCTGCTATTAACCAGCTGCCAGATTCATTAATTTAATCGTTAGGAACAGATAGTATTGGAATTTCAGAACGATTTATCATTTGTTGAGCGTAGGATCCAAAAAACATATTAATAGAACTTTCAGCTTGCTCTGTCATAATTGCAATTAAATCCGCGTCTACTTCACGAGCATAATCAAGAGTAGAGAAAGTATTATTATCGCCTCTGCGAATACTTTTTACATAATCAATATTCCCATCCTTTAAGTAGTCTTCTGCTTGTCTCATATAATGTTCAATCTTCCCAATCACATTGGTATCTGAAGTTTCATGAACACCCAAAATATGAACCTTCGCATTACATCGGGAAGCAATTTCAGACACAAATGGAATTTTCTTTCTTGTTTCAGTACTTGCATCAATAGGCATTACAATTGTTTTCAATTGCCCCTTAACGAATTCCTTTTGCACTGTTATAACAGGACAAGTAGCATTGGTAACGACTTTAACAGCATTGCTTCCAATAAAAAACTCTTCGAAACCCGAAGCTCCGTAAGCTCCCATAAGAATCATATATGCATCGCCGTATTTTGCTTGATTTACGATTTCACGATAAACACTTCCTGTTCTTATTTTAAAATCAAAAACTCCATTCCTAACACAATAGTCAGCAGAATGAAGCTCAATCAATTTCTCAAAATATTCTTGTACGGTATGAATTATTTCATTTTTCAATTCCTCGAAATGAAAAGGAATTTCGAATTTCTCAGACTTCTGCACATGAATCATCCTAAGATGACAATCCAATTTATTTGACAAATAAATACCAAACCTCAATGCCTTGAGAGAATCACCAGAAAAATCAACTGGAACTAAAATACGCTTCATGATGTTTACTTTTACATTAACACTTTACAACCGTAACACAAGAACTATTCCTAATAAATTGAACGATCTACCATCCAAACAGGTCTTAAAAGAGATCGATTTTTCACAAACCCACTCTAAATCAAGCTCTTCCCGAACCCTTGATTTACGGGATAAAAATACACAAAATTATTTAGCAACAAACACAATTACCACGCCAATATAAACTTAAATCCGCATTCCTTAAATATTGATGAAAATCGTTTTGCTCTCTTACTAAAAGTACATATTAATCAACTAAAAACCACCCAATGAATAATCATAAGCATAAACCCCAAATTCCAAAACCCCATCCATTATTCTTTACCCATTCTAAATCACCTCTCCTTTCCTTGCCATTCAGTTGAGATAATATAACTTTGCACAAAATTTATAATAAGGGAAATACAGAAATGAGCAATAACAACAAAAAATTATTTTTGGAGACTTATGGTTGCCAAATGAATGTTGCTGATAGTGAAGTTGTAGCTTCGATAATGGAGCATGATGGTTTTACCATTACAAAAAACCGCGAAGAAGCTGATGTAATTTTAGTAAATACTTGTTCGGTTCGCGAAAATGCAGAAACCAGAGTTCGAGGAAGAGTTCAAGGTTTTAGCGAGTTAAAGAAAAAGAACCCAAAACTATTAGTTGGTGTAATTGGCTGCATGGCTGAGCGACTCGGGGAAAAACTTTTTGATCAGGAAAAAAATGTAAATATTGTTGTTGGACCTGATGCGTATATGGATCTTCCTCTTCTGGTGAAAAAAGCGGAAAATGGAGAAAAAGCAATCAATATCGAACTTTCCCTTACCGAAACATACAAAGATATTTGTCCTTCGAGAATTGATGAAACCTCCATATCTGGTTTTGTTTCTATCATGAGAGGCTGCAATAATTTCTGCACCTACTGCATTGTTCCCTACACAAGAGGACGTGAACGCAGCCGAAACCCGGAAAGTATATTAAAAGAAGTTAAAGATTTGGCTGAAAAAGGATACAAAGAAGTTACTCTCTTAGGCCAAAATGTAAATTCATTCGCCTTCAAGAACTCCGTTTCCGAAGTCAGCTTTCCTGAGCTTTTAGATATGGTTGCTGTTTCCGTTCCTACAATGAGAATCAGATTCGCAACATCACATCCTAAAGACATGAGTGATGATACATTAAAAATCATCGCCAAGCATGATAACATCTGTAAGTTTATTCACCTGCCGGTGCAATCAGGAAGTGATTCTGTTTTGAAAGACATGCGAAGAAAATATACTCAGGAATGGTATAAAGACAGAATTGAAGCCATCCGAAGAATCATACCCGGATGCGGGATTTCCTCCGACATTTTTTGCGGATTCCATAATGAAAGCGAAGAAGATTTTAATCAAACCATTGAATTAATGAAATGGGCGAAATTTGACTTAGCCTACATGTTTAAATATTCAGAACGTCCGGGTACATTTGCTTACAAAAATTTAGAAGACAACGTTCCCGAAGAAGTAAAGCAAAGAAGACTGGAAGAGATGATTGATCTGCAAAATCAGATTTCGCTGGAAAATAATCAAAGTGACATTGGAAAAGTTTTCGAAGTTTTGATTGAAGGAATTTCCAAAAGATCTGAACAGGATGTATATGGAAGAACTTCGCAAAACAAAGTGATTGTTTTTCCAAAAAAGAACTACCAAGTTGGTGATTTCGCAAATGTTATTGTTAACGAATGCACCAAAGCAACTCTGGTAGGAGAAGCAGTTTAATTTGAACACACATTTTAAAATCCAACACAACTGAATAATTCCGTTGTGTTGGATTTTTTTTTTGTATTTTTACCAGCCAGCCTGCATCAAAACCTTACTACGATGAAAATTCAGATTCGACCCGAAAACAAGAACGATTACAAAACTATATCCATGATTAATGACATGGCATTTGGTCAGGAAGCTGAAGGATTATTGGTTGAAAAGCTTCGAAAAAACAAAAAGTTCATCAAGGATCTTTCGTTAGTTGCCTGTATGGGAAATGAAATAGTTGGTCATATTTTATTCTTTCCAATCGAAATTAAATCCGACAACAATAGCTTTGAATCTTTAGCCTTGGCACCTATGTCGGTAATACCTGAATTGCAGGGATTGGGAATTGGTTCTCAATTGATAGAAAATGGATTGGCGAAGGCAAAAAAAATGAGGCACAAATCTGTAATTGTATTAGGTCACACTGAATTTTATTCCAAATTTAATTTCATTCCAGCTTCCAACTTCAAAATCTCATGCCATTTTGAAGTTTCGGATGAAGTTTTTATGGCACTTGAATTGGAAAAAGATGCTCTGAAAACTGTTTCCGGATGTGTTGAATATCCAAAGGAATTTAACGACCTGTAAATTTTGCCATTTCGAAAGTATATATTGATTAAACTACAAACAAGTAGTCCGAAATCGAACAGCATTTTGTTCACATCCGAACAATAATAATTATCTGCAGCACAATACTTTCAGCACAACTACACACACAATCAACAGCTTATTAGCTTTGGTACAAATTATGATACAAACATCGAATTAATATTATTGTTCACGGAACAACCTATGTCCTAATTTTTAACACAAATTCGACAAAACATGATTAAAAAGTTGTTTTTCATCACCACATTTTTAATTGCTCTTGCACAAAGTCTTCTTGGCATGGATAACCCTCAATGGTTGAGGTATCCGTCAATCTCTCCCGATGGTCAAACAATCGTTTTTGAATATGGCGGCGATTTATTCACCATTTCTTCGGAAGGTGGCAATGCTACGGCACTAACCAGCAACCAATCATACGACTACCAACCTGTTTGGTCTCCCGACAGCAAAACTATTGCATTTGCGTCTGACCGATATGGGAATTTTGACATATTCACAATACCTGTTGAAGGAGGAGCTCCAAACAGAATTACATTTAATTCAAAAGGAGAAACACCATCGAGTTTTACACCAGACGGACAAAACATTCTATTTTCTTCAACAATTAGTGATGATTTCAAAAATGCGATGTTTCCATCGGGCGTACTTCCTGAATTGTACAGTGTGCCGGTAAATGGCGGCAAAATTTCACAGATACTTACTTCGCCGGCATTGGATGCGAAGTACAGTAAAAATATGGAATACATATTGTACCGCGACAGCAAAGGATATGAAGATCATTGGAGAAAGCATCATACCTCGGCAGTTACCAGAGACATTTGGTTGTATGATGTTGCAAATAAAAAACACAGTATGTTCTCAACATTTGAAGGCGAGGATTTGTATCCGGTATTTAATGCATCCAATGATGAGATTTACTATCTGACAGAAAAATCAGGCAGTTTTAATGTTTGGAAAGCTCCTGTAAAAGATAAAACCCAACTGACTCAAATCAGTACATTCGAAAAACACCCGGTTCGTTTCTTAAGCATTTCTGACAGCAACAAACTTTGTTATTCCTGGAATGGTGAAATTTACACTCAGGAAGAGGGAAAAGAACCTGTAAAACTAAACGTAGCCATCGCTATTGACAGCAAAGAAAATGAAGTCAGTTTTGAAAAACTAAGCAGCGGCGCTACCGAAATGAGCGTTTCTCCAAACGGAAAAGAAGTTGCTTTCATTGTACGTGGAGAAGTTTTCGTGACCTCTGTTGAATATGGAACTACAAAACGAATTACCAACACTCCGGAACAGGAACGCTCGGTAAGCTTTAGTCCTGATGGAAAAGCTTTACTATATGCTTCGGAAAGAAACGGCAGCTGGAATTTGTACCAAACCAAAATGACCCGGGAAGATGAAACTCAGTTTGCCAACTCTACCATTTTAAAAGAAGAGGCAGTTTTGGAAATTGATGCAGAAACCTTTCAACCAAAATATTCTCCTGACGGCAAAGAAATTGCTTTTCTTGAAGATCGCGTTATCCTTAAAGTAATCAACTTAGAATCAAAAAAAGTTAGAACGATACTAGGCAAAAAATGGAACTACTCTTATTCCGACGGAGATCAGCATTACGACTGGTCGCCTGATGGCAAATGGTTTTTGGTTAATATTTATCCTCATACTATTTTTATGCCTGACGCAGCAATGGTTGATGCTCAGGGAAATCAGAAGGTGATTAACCTTACTGAAAGCGGCTACAGCGATTCTGATGCCAAATGGTCATTAAAAGGAAATGCAATGATTTGGTTTACCGACAAACGAGGTTATCGAAGTCATGGAAGCTGGGGCTCTCAATCAGATGTTTACGTTCAATTCTTCAATCAGAAAGCATTTGATGATTTTAAACTTTCAAAGGAAGAAAAAGAATTAAAAGAAGAAGCTGAAAAAGATAAGAAAGAGGAAGATAAGGGCGATGACAAAGACAAGAAAAAGGATAAGAAGAACAAAAAAGACAAAGACAAAGTTGAAGATTTAAACATTGAATTTTCAGGAATGGAAGATCGTCAGATTTGTTTAACAATCAATCCTTCCAAACTTTCTGATGCAATTCTGACTCCTGATGGAAAAAAATTATTTTACCTAAGCAAATTCGAAGGTGGATACGATCTTTGGGTAAACGATTTGGAAGAGAAGGAAACGAAAAAAATTCTTGACTTAAAAGGCGGTGGCGGCGCTATGCAGTTCGACAAGGAAGCAAAGAATCTATTTTTAATGTCAGGCAACAGCATCATTAAAGTGGATGTTGCTACAAACAAACGAAAAGACATTAGCTATACTGCTGAGATGTATTTGGACAAAGCCAAAGAAAGAGAATATCTTTTTGAACACGTTTGGCGCACCATGTTAAGAAAATTTTATGATCCTGAAATGCATCATATAGACTGGGAATTTTACAAAAATGAATACAAACGATTTTTACCATATATCAATAACAATCACGATTTTGCAGAAATGCTAAGTGAGTTGTTGGGCGAGCTAAATGCTTCTCATACAGGTTCAGGTTATCGGGCCAGATCAAAAAATCCTGATCAAACAGCCGAATTAGGCGCATTCTTTGATTGGAATTACGAAGGTGATGGTTTACGAATTGCCGAAGTACTGGAAAAAGGCCCCCTTAACCAAGCCGGTTCAAAGATTAAAGCAGGAACTATCATCGAAAAAATTGATGGAAATGTGATTCCTAAAAACGAGAGTTATTATCCTTTACTAAATCACAAAGCTGATAAAAAAGTACTCTTATCTCTTTACAATCCTTACACAAAAGAACGATGGGAAGAAACTGTAAAACCTATTTCGAGCATTAATACTTTATTGTACGAACGTTGGGTAAAAAAGCGTCAGGAAGAATGTGAGCGCTTATCGAACGGAAGAATTGGATATGTGCATGTAAAAGGAATGGATTCGCCAAGCTACCGAAAAGTATATTCTGAAATACTTGGAAAATATGGTACTTACGAAGCGATTGTTGTTGACACCAGATTTAATGGCGGAGGCTGGCTGCACGACGATTTAGCAACTCTGCTTAGTGGCGAAGTTTACTCTACCCTTTCACCCAGAGGACAGGATTTTGGAACAGAACCTCTTTCCAAGTGGAAAAAGCCATCGGCTGTTTTAATTAGTGAGAGTAATTATTCCGACGCTTGCGCATTCCCATATGTATACAAAACATTAAAAATTGGAAAACTGGTAGGAATGCCTGTTCCCGGCACAATGACAGCTGTGTGGTGGGAAACTCTGCAGGATCAGTCGCTGTATTTTGGAATGCCAATGGTTGGAGTAAAAGACACCAAAGGAAAATACATTGAAAATCAGCAAATAGAGCCGGATATTAAAGTGACCAACGACTACGAAGTTGTAACCAAAGGTGATGATCAGCAACTTAAAAAAGCAGTTGAGTCTTTATTAAAAGAAATTGATGAAAAATAGTCTGTGAAATCAATGAACCTGCAATCAAACACTTCTTCCAGATGGAAGAAGTGTTCTGCAGGCAAAAGACCTCCAGCAAGCAACAAACAGTTCACAAATGGAATCAGGTTTAAAATGTATTAAATACGATAACAACTAAAAACTACATATTCTGAAAACTACATTGAGTGTAAATGAGACGAAACTCATCCCTCCTTTGATCACCTCAAATGAATTGGGTTTCGATCTCATTTTACTGATATAGTTTTTGTAAACTAACAACATTAAATTTCAAGAAATATTCCCGAACGCTTTTATTAACCTACTGGCAAACGGAATTATAGGGGTCTGTTCTCCTACTTTTTTTCAAAACCTGAACAGACATAATTTGCCGAAAATAACACGGAATAGGGGCCGTTGCTATTTTCGGCTTTTTATTTCTATTTTTGAGAAACAACAACAACAACAACAACACAATCCACGACATGAATTTCGAAATTAGTACGGCTAAAGACTTTAATACAATCAATTGGACAGGCGGAACAAGCACTCAACTATACATTTATCCTCCAACATCAGATTACCAGCAAAGGGATTTTGATTTTAGACTAAGCACAGCTACAGTAGAAGTTGAGGAATCAGACTTCACTTCCCTACCCGGCGTGTCGCGAAAAATCATGATTTTAGATGGCGCGATTGAGATCATTCACGAAAATCGTTACAGCAAAAAGCTTGGCAAATTCGATACAGACAGCTTTGAAGGAGATTGGAAAACCTCATCGATTGGAAAATGCATCGATTTTAATTTGATGACACACGGCACTTCAAAAGGAGAAATCAAGGCTCTTTCTATTGAAAAGAAACAAATTGTAAATTTACCTCTTGAAAAAGAAACAGATTTCCTGATTGGATATATTTTCTCAGGTGAAATTAGTCTGACTATAAATCAGAAAATTCATCAGCTGCAACAAGGAAACCTCGTGGTGATTACTCAATTTGGCAGCGCAAACCTGCAACTAACCGGAATGGAGAACAGCGAGATGATTATATCTAAAATCATTATTTAAGATTTCTGGTTTTCAAATATTACTCGAGCATTCGTTTCCACAGGTGAGCAATACTTCGCAAAACTTTTGATCCGTTATTATTTTGCTGAGTAAAGGTGTCTTTAAAACTTTTCCCAAAACGTTTTGAAGCAAACAAAACAGTGCCATCATTAAGAGTTAGTTGCAGTTCCTTATGATTGTAACGCAGAATATAATCTTGATTTACTAATAAACTATTGCTTATGGGATAGAAATTATAATCTATCATCAGCATTTCTTTGTAATAGCCCAAATTCCTTGTGGTAGTGAGTCGATTCCCATTTTTTAAAAATACATAGGCAATTACACCATCGGCCTCGAGGTATTTAATTTCATCGACAGTCACAAATTCAACAATTCCATTGTGCAGATGCAAAGCAATTTTATTGGTTTTATTTATGTTACTGTCCCCAACCCGATCTAAAAGCAAGCTTATTTGCCGGTTGAAATACTGCGATCGCAGTTTCTCCGTTGCTTTGTTTACAGCAAGTATTAAATCAGTATCATCTAAAGGCTTGTAAAGAAAATCGAGAGCCGAATATTTAATGGCTCTAAGGGTAAACTCTTTTGCACTTTCGCCTGTTATAAAAATGATTTCAAAGTCTATTTTGCCTTCATCCGAAAGCATTCGCAAAAGATCAAAACCCGTTCCTTTAGGCAATTGAATGTCCAGAAATATGATGTCGAAATGCTTCGCTTTAATCTTTTCATAGGCATCATCGATACTAAATGCTTGTTGAATGTCTCTGATTAAAGGACACAATTTTTCGATTCTTTGTTTGATGTAGTTTGATGTATCTTCGACATCCTCAACTACCAATGCTGTATAAACTTCTTGCATAACCTGCTAATTAGTAAATGTCACACTTACTTCTGTTCCTTCATCAAGGTCTTTGTATTCAATCTTAATTTTATAATCCAGATCGTTGAGAATTTCAATTTTTTTATTGATTAGTTCCAATCCTCTGGACTGATACAATTTGATCGAATCCTTTTTATTTTGCTGAGAGCGTTCCCGTCCAATTCCATTATCCCGAATCATACATTCCACACCATCTTCCCGATCTGAAAAGCGAATCTGCAGAAATCCAATTTTCTCACCAGGCTCCAAACCATGTTTAATTGCATTTTCTACCAAAGGCTGCAAAATCATTGGCGGAATTGTTTTGTTTTGGAGGTCATCAGAATCCAATTTAATTTCAAAATCAAACTTCCGTTCTTTATGTTTTACCTGTTCCAATTCAATATACATCTGCAATAAATCCACTTCCTCTTTAATCGTAATTTCACTGCTAACCGAAGCTCCCAGTAAAACCTTTGATGATTTAATAGATGCCTCCATGTAAGCACGAATCAATCTTGAAAACTTAATTAAGTATTCGTTGGCCTTTTCGGGCTTATGCAAACTGATTAAATTCTGTACTGACGACAAAATATTAAAAACAAAATGAGGATTTAATTGTGCCTGCAAAGTCGCAATTTCAAGAAATTTTATTTTTCGTTCCCGATCCAACATTTTCATTTTAATATGGATTCTGGAATGAACAAAAAAACCAAGTATCAACACCAATATTACAAAACCAATTAAAGTATGCTGATAAAAACGAGGCTCCTTATAAAAAGGCAACGAAATTTTAAGATGCAAATGATCCTCTTTTTGTGTTGTTACATTTGGATTTCCGCCTGGGCGCGCCATTACATGAAAACAATAGTTTCCTGAAGCCAAATTCCGATAGTTTGCATACTTCTTTTTTGTCCAATCGCTCCAAGTTTTATCTACACCATCCAACTTGTATTTGAACATCGGATTGGTTGGCAAACCAAAACCAATTGCTTCAAAAGATAAATCCAATTCGTTACAACCATTTTCCATACAAATTTCTGATCTGGAGATTGTATCTGAATAAATTATTCCCTTATCATTTAGGCTTGTAATTCGCACATCATAAAAATCAGTATCAAAATTGACTTTATGCAGATCAATAACTGAAGTGCAAGTTGTAGAAGGAACGTACAACAAATCTTTATCCAGTAAAAACCCATTCTGACAAACCTCCTCGGACAAAAATCCATTTCGAAAATTGAACAGCTTCATGCGGATATTTCCTTTGGAATAAAATAATGCCAAATCCATAGCAAAAACCTCCAAAGAGGTTCCAACAATCAGTAATTCATCACTTTTCGAGATAATTCCGGCAATATTGTTTTCGATGATTCCATCGTCGACTCTTCTAAATTCCTCATTTTGTGAATTGTAAAACCACAAACCGTCCTTCCCTCCCATCCAAAAATTTCCTTTTACATCTTTATGGATAGAAAAAACACCATACTTAGGACCGCCTTCTATTTTTGAAAAACATTTCTTTTTTCGGTCGTATTTGGTGAGACAACCATTAGTCCCAATCCAAATATTTCCCTCTTCATCAAAATCTATAGCTTTAGGATGCGAAGGAACCAACTGCTTGCTTGAATCAATCAGAATCTCAATATTTTCATTCTCATCGATAAAACCAAGTCCGTTCATTTGTCCGAATATAATTCGATTGCTAACAGAATCGTATTTCGTGATCAAGGAAATTCCGGTATCGAATTTCTTTGTGTTTTTGTAGTTGTATTTCACCAATCCGTAATGCGTAGGAAAATACAGAAAACCCTTTTTATCTTTTGAAGCACCATAATAGTAATCGGTCTCCTTTCGGTGGAATGGCCCCGGAGCAAGAATTTCCTCCTTGGTTTGAGATTTCATGTCCAAACGATACAAAGCATCTTTATATACAGCACCATAAAAATGACCGTCATCCCCTTTAATCATTGTCCAGAAATCATTCATAAAGCTTCTGGGAAAATTGGATATGGGTCCATTGAATATTTGATACAAGCCATTGTCGGAGCCAGCCCAAATATTATTGTCCCGGTCTAAAATGGCGGGATATGGTGCTTTTATAAAAGCCAAATCAAATTTTGTGAAGGATTTTGTAACACTGTCCAAACGGTAAAAAGAATAGTCGTTGACATAAAGGTAATTCTTTACAGGCAAATGGTTTATTTTGATACTATCAACCCGGTTGTTGGTTCGGTAAACACTAAAATAATTGCTCTTATCAACCGGATTAAGATAATGGATGTCCTCATTTTCTTCCTCCACCAAAACAATTACCTCTCCCTTTAAAGCTAAAACCTTTCGTTTTACAGCTCCTTCAAATTTAGTTTCGCGTTCGATTTCCCCATCTACAATTCTATAGATTTGATTTAAATCCTGCATTGTAAAATACATCCTGGCTTTATCCTTTACATATGCAACCGAGTTTATGACTCCTTTAAAATTCACATCCGGAACAAACCGCTTAATTTCTAATGTATCTTGATATTGAAAAAGGCAATTTTCAGCTAAAATCCAATACTCTTCATTCCCTATAATCACCGCAGCAGGATTTTTGAAGCCTGTTAACAGCAGCATATCCCTGCCATCGAACCGATAAAGCTGATCGTAGGTTTTTACATAAACCCGTCCTTTCGAATCGCTTTCAATCTCATATATACTTTTATTAGGCAGGTAATTCTCAAACTCTTCTCCGTTGAACTTCACCAAACCAGACTTGGTTCCCACCCAAATATACCCTAAATGATCTTGATGAATGGCACGAACCTGAATTTGAGGCAAACCCGAATGAGTTGTATAATTGATATATGGACGCTGCTGTGCAAACACAGAAAGAGTCAAAAAAATCAGGAACATGATGAGACAGATTCTCCTCATTTTGAGTTTAGATATAAGGGGTTTTTAAATACAAATACCAAGATAGGAATTCTATTCTGAATTATGATTCAATAGATAACAAGTGAGCAGATAGAGTAACAAGTGGTAAATAATAAGACAATCCAAAAGAAACAAACTGTCAGAATATATATGCCTGATTCTTAAAAAACTCCCACTTATTACCGCAAATTACCACTTGTTATTTTCTTCTGTGACTTGCCGTTGAATCCAAGTACTTTTAAAAGAAAATACAAATCTAAAACTCAAAAAAATGAAAAAACTTCTACTCTTAATCACTGTTTTCTTTACAATCGTTTTTACCGGACAAGCTCAAAGACGGGTTATTCTTCACCACCAAGGTACTGCAAGTATGTACAATACAATCAGTACTGCCATAACAGCATCCGCAGCCGGCGATACCATTTACATTTCAGCCGGTAACTTTATCGAAAATCTTCACATTAACAAAGAACTCACAATATTTGGCGCCGGTCATCATCCAAGCACTACTGCAGCTACAGGAATAACAGAAGTTTCGGGTGCTATTTATGTTAGAGCCGGTGCCATAAAAGGCAAAATAGAAGGTGTTTACTGCGATGATATCGATATGGCTGGTTACAATGCCTCAGATCTAACAGGATATACCATTAGCCGGTGCAACATGAGAAACATTACCTTACCCACAACCATTACTTTTTCATCATCATTTATCGTTTCGGAATGCATTTTCAGAGGCAATATCAACATCAATAATTGTACGACCTATATTTTCGAAAAAAACATAATTTCCACTGGATATGTTCAAAACGCAAAATTTGGATTATTCTCAAACAACATATTTTTACATGGTGCAGTAAATTACCTGTGTTATTACTGTGCTGAATGCACTCTTGAAAGTAATATTATTTATTACAATGGAACAACCACTGCAGATTTACTCAGAAACTGCAACAACATATCACTGCACAAAAATCTTATCATCAGCGACTACGATTACCAAACTAACCCAATAGCCGACAATACTTTTACCAGTAATCAAATCGTAGCAGCATCAAACGGAGCATCTGTTTTTACAAGCTGGGATGGAACAACAACCATCTACGCTTACGATTTTGATTTGCATTTACTGACCCCTTACGATGCAATTAACGGAGACGATGGAACTCAAATCGGAATTTACGGAACCAAAGACAATTTAGATAATCCAACCCCTTACAAAGACAATTGTGCACCTGTTATTCCATTAATTGAAGAAAAAACCATATCAAGAACAACCAATACCGATGGCGATCTTCCAATTCAATTTAAAATCTCAGCTCAAAACAGATAAATATGAAAAAAGTAATTCTATTACTATTGCTTTTTTCAATTACGCATACTCTTTACTCCCAAAACATTGACAAGTATGAATACTGGTTCGATGATAATTTTACATCTCGGATATCAGTCACAGAAACGGGAGTTGCAACACTTGAATTAAGCAATAATACAATCACTACCGGCCTATCCGATGGTTTTCACTCTGTCCATTTCAGGTTCAGAGATGATTCCAAAAGATGGTCTGTACCAGTAACTGATTTTTTCAGGAAATATCCTGACGGAACAGTTGCGGTCACCCGCAATATTTCGAAGTTTGAATATTGGATAGACGATGATTTCGCTAGTCGGATCGTCTCAGCCATTCCTGTGACAAACATTGCCAATCTCAATCAGGTGATGGATACAAAAAGTTTGGCTGCAGGATTTCATTCCATTCATTTTCGCTTTCGCGATGATTCAAAGCAATGGAGTACTCCGGTAACATCATTCTTTCGAAAATACGAAATTGGAACAGAAAGTATCGTTCGGAAAATTAATGGTTTTGAATACTGGATTGATGATAATTTCGCAGACAGACATGCTTCGGCAATTCCTGTTACCGGCATCGCCAACCTAAATCAAGTGATGGATACAAAAACCTTAGCTACAGGCTTTCATTCCATTCACTTTCGCTTTCGCGATGATTCAAAGCAGTGGAGCACTCCAGTAACATCATTCTTTCGGAAATACGAAATTGGAACAGAAAGTATCGTTCGAAAAATTAATGGTTTTGAATACTGGATGGATGATGATTTCAACAATCGAATTGCCTCATCTTTGCCTTTAGCCGATACTGCTGTAATCAATCAGGTTTTGGACACCAAACTGCTGGCAAGTGGCTTTCATTCCATACACATGCGCTTTAAAGATGATTCGAATCAATGGAGCGTTCCTGCAACATCTTTTATTCGAAAATATGGCAGCAATTCCGGAATCATTGCCCGAAAAATCACTTCGTACCGATATTGGTTCAATGATGATGTAACAAGTATCAATCAGGTTGATTTAAATGAATCGATTACTCCATTCACCTTGTCAGAATCCATTCATCTCGATCAGCTTCCCATTGGAGACAATCAGCTCATTCATTTTCAATTCCTTGATGACACCAAACAATGGAGCGTTGCAACTACCGATACAATTAATAGGTTAGCTCGGGTTGTTGCTAATTTCACCGCCGATAAAACAGAAAACTGCGGTTCAATGACTGTTCAGTTTACCAACAACTCAAGCGATGGAGAAACTTATCTTTGGGATTTTGGCGACGGAAATACAAGTACCGAAGAAAATCCTCTGCACACATACGATACAGCTGGTTCGTTTACCGTATCATTAACAACAACCAATGATACCTATTCCTTATCAGATGTTTCAAGTATAACGGATTTTATTAGCATACATGAAATTCCAAGTATTGATTTGGGTACTGATGTGCAAATCTGCCAAGGCAGCGAGCATACTTTTAGTGTAGCTGATAATTTTGCTCAGTATTTCTGGAACAATGCAGAAGGCACAAACGAATTGATCGCTTCGGCGGAAGGAGATTACACCCTAAAAGTGGTGGACAACAACGGATGCGAAGCTACTGACGTGGCAAATCTTTCCTTCCATACTGCTCCAACAGTTGATTTGGGTGCTGATGTGCAAATCTGCGAAGGCAGCGAACACACTTTTAGTGCAGCCGATAATTTTGCGCAGTATTTCTGGAACAATACAGAAGGTACAAACGAGTTAATCGCTTCCGCGGAAGGAGATTACACCCTAAAAGTAGTGGATAACAACGGATGCGAAGCTACTGATATAGCGAATCTTTCTTTCCACGCTGCTCCATCGGTTGATTTGGGTGCTGATGTGCAAATCTGCGAAGGCAGCGAACACACTTTTAGTGCAACCGATAATTTTGCGCAGTATTTCTGGAACAATACAGAAGGTACAAATGAATTGATCGCTTCCGCGGAAGGAGATTACACCCTGAAAGTAATTGATGCAAATGGTTGCGAAGCGACTGATATAGCGAATCTTTCTTTCCACGCTGCTCCATCGGTTGATTTAGGCGCTGATGTGCAAATCTGCCAAGGTGGCGAACATACTTTTAGTGTCGCGGACAATTTTGCGCAGTATTTCTGGAACAATGCAGAAGGAACAAACGAGTTGAACGCTTCCGCGGAAGGAGATTACACCCTGAAAGTGGTGGACAACAACGGATGCGAAGCTACTGACGTGGCAAATCTTTCTTTCCATACTGCTCCAACAGTTGATTTGGGCGCTGAT
>JAFGYE010000071.1 GCA_016936255.1 Marinifilaceae bacterium
ATATTCTTCCACAAAAAATTGAACTGCTTGAACAACAAATGTTAAAACAAAAACAACAGGTTCAACTAAGCCTTGATGAAGAAGGAATGATTAAACAACAACTGGAAATAGCACAAAAAGATTATGATGCACATAAGAAAATGCTGGATAAAGGTGGCATATCCGAGTCAGAACTTGAAAGTGCACGTTCTACATTCATTCAGGAAGAAAGAGGGTACACAAATTTTTTATCTTCTTTAAAATCCTCTGAAATAAATATTCTAAATCAAAAACGCTCTCTGATTGAATTGCAGGAACAGTACAAAAATGAGATGGCACAATTGGAATCCAATATTTCCGGTGCTATTATTGCATTTAAGGATAATGTCAAAATATGGAAAGATACGTACTTAATAGAAAGTCCGATTAATGGGAAAGTGACATTTACAAATTATTGGAGCGCAAATCATGTTGTGGCTTCAGGTGATCGCTTGGCAACTGTTGTCCCAACGGATAATACTTCCATTATTTGCAGGGCAGTTGTACCTTCTACGGGAATTGGAAAAGTAAAAATTGGACAAACTGTCAACATTAAACTTTCAGGCTACCCATACATGGAGCATGGGATTTTGATTGGTAAAGTACAATCAATTTCTCTTGTGCCTGAGAAAGATGGATATATCGTTGAAATAACGCTTAATAAAGGTATGGAGTCAAGTTATAAGGAACAACTCAGGCTTGTTCAGGAAATGGATGGAACCGCTGAAATTATAACTGCTAAAATGAGGCTAATATATCGGTTTATAAATCCGTTAAAAGCTATATTGAATTGAATGCGAAAGCAATTAATATTAAGAAAACTTATTAATTTTTAGACTAAAGTGATCATGCAACGAATTGACTTATCAGATGTAACTTTTTTGATTCCGGTCAGGATAGATTCTGCTGAAAGACTGGAAAATACAGAATTGGTAGTAAAGTATATCAAAAGTAACTTTCTGACCAATTTGATTGTACTTGAGGCTTCAGATACAGAACGGGTAATAAATAAATTTATCGATAAAAAAATATTCATAAAAGACGTGGATCCAATTTTCCATCATACAAAATATAGAAATATACTGAGTGAACATGCAAAATCTAAAATATTGGCATTTTGGGATACAGATATAATTGCCCTTCCTAAACAAATTGAAGAAGGAACTCAGACTATTAGAGATAATAATAGCAGCTTTGTCCTTCCTTATGATGGACGAGTTTTTAAAGTTGATCCTGTATTACGAAAATTATATTCAGAACATAAAGATCTTGATTTTATAATACAGAATCAGGAGAAAATGTTTCTGATGTTTGGTCATTTCTCAGAAGGAGGAGTATTTATGGTTAAAAGAAACCAATTTAACAATACAACAAAAGAAAATGAAAACTTTTATGGTTGGGGGCCGGAAGATGCTGAACGAGTAAAACGCTGGGAGATATTAGGGCACCATGTTGAAAGAATTACAGGACCTATCTTCCATTTGCATCATCCACGTAAGGAGAACAGCTGGTATTTCTCTAAAGAACAGGAGATAAAGAATCGTCAGGAATTTATAAAGATTTGTAGTATGGGGAAGTATGAATTACATGCTTACTTGGAAAATTTAAGTTGAGTTAATGCAAAACATGAAGACGTACTAACTAAAGTCTTCATAAATACTTATGAAAGTATGATTTCAGAGTTTAATATGTTCATAAAATAAACAGTCAAAAAAGAAAATACCAAAGAAAATAAGATATTAATTGATTATAAGATGTTTGAATTAGATGATTAATATGCTCCAAAAAATGAAATATATATCATTACGGAATAATTATAAATTAAATAAGATATGTGGTGGGAACTGTCTTGTTCTAACAGGGACCAAGATTAATCTACACAAGTCAATTTCAGTATCAGTTAATGAAGGCATATTTGTTTTGAATGCTAAATGGGACCTAAATGATCCGTTTAATACTATGTTTTCAATGCGAGAGGGGTCATCTTTGGAGGTTAAAAATAATTTCAAAATCTATTCGGGATCACGAATCAGTATCAATAAAAATGCCTCTCTGACTTTGGGAAGTGGATTCATCAATAGTAATTTGAACCTTTCTTGTTTTGAAAAAATCACTATCGGTTACAATGTCGTTATTTCTGAAAATGTAACTATTAGGGACAGTGATAATCATCAGATTATTTCAAACTCTCCTAAAATTTCAGCTCCCATTGAAATTGGAAATCATGTTTGGATTGGAATGAATGTAACAATATTAAAAGGAGTAAGAATTGGAGATGGTGCTATAATTGGTGCCGGTAGTGTTGTTGTTAAAAATGTTCCTCAAAATTCGTTGGCTGTTGGAGTCCCTGCAAAAGTTATTAAGAGCAATGTGAAATGGATTTAATCAAATAAAATATTAGAAAATTTTTCGATCAGGATAGAAACGCCGAGAAGTATCTTTTCAACATTTTGATAATGCAAACATATTATTAACATAAAATTGAAACTAAAATCTTAGGTACACTTTTTGTTGAACTTAAAATTGAAACAAAAACCATAACTCCATGAAATTTAAACGATTCCTTTGCAATATTCGCATTACTCTAGTTTTATTCTTAGTAATCTCCGTTTATTCATGTACTAATAACTCACAAGTTACAGCATCAGGTAACTCTGAAACCTTACCTGAAGAAAAAAACCAGGTAGAAATAATTGTTTTACATCGTGACGATTTTACCCGTGAAATAATAAGTAATGGCAAACTAGCTGCAAGCCAAAAAGCAGAGTTGTATTTTAAAACAGATGGAATTATTGAAACCATTGATGTAAAAAACGGACAAAAGATTAAAATAGCCTCTAACATTGCGTCTCTCGAAAATGAAGATTTAAAGTTTAAACTCAGACAAACACAGATGGATTTGGAAAAAGCAGAAATTGAAAAAAAAGATGCCTTACTGAGTATGGGCTATAAAGATGTCCCTGAAAGCCGAGTACAGAAAGATCATTTGCGAACTGCCAATATTCGTTCAGGATATAATGATGCAGTATTTGCGCTTGAAAAAGCAGAAACAGAATTGGAAAAGGCAACATTAAAAGCACCTTTCAATGGAATAGTTGAAGGGATAAAGCAAAAACCTTACGAAAAAACCAATTTATCAGAGCCATTTTGTACCTTGATTAACGCAGATCGTTTCACAATCGATTTTCCACTTCTCGAAACAGAAATCAATGAAGTAAAGCTGGGACAAAAAGTAACCGTATCTCCAATCACCGGTGCAGAACCTTCAAACGGAATTATCAGTGAAATCAATCCACGCATCGATGAAAACGGACTTGCCTGGCTAAAAGCAGAAGTTGTAAATCCCGGAATGTATATGGAAGGCATGAATGTAAAAGTGAGCATAAAAAAAGCTATTCCTAATCAATTGATTGTACCCAAACAGGCAGTGGTTTTACGTCAAAACCGCGAGGTCCTTTTTCGTTACACAAAAGGCACTGCCTACTGGACCTATGTGAATGTGCTGGATGAAAACGAAAAACAATACTCCGTTGAAGCAGCAGAAGGTGCCACACTAAATCCTGGCGACACCATCATCATTTCTAACAATCTGAATTTGGCACACGAGTCGGAAGTGGAAATAGAATAAGAACTTTAATAAAACCCAAAATGAAACACTTTAGCTTCATCCTATTATTTATATCATTTCTTTTCCCCAATCTTGACTCAGATAAGATTGATCAGAAAATGCTCACAATTGATTTAGGTGCTGCTCTTGAGAATCCTAAAAAGACCAATTTATTCTCTGAAGCCCACTACATTAAGCTGGAAAGTAATCCTGATATTCTCCTTGGAGGTAACCTATATTTTGAAACTCATGATGACAAAATATATATTCTTGACAGACAGGATCAGAAGGCCGTTTTAGAGTTTAATAATAAAGGTAAATTTATTAGGAAAATAGGATGGACAGGAGGTGGTCCTGAAGAATACCAGAATGCTGTTGATTTTCTGGTTAGGAAGGACACAGTTGATATCTTGGTTTCTTCGTATCCAAATTCAGTTATTTATAGTTATTTAAATACCGGTGCTTTCATTGGAAAAAAGACACTTCCATATCCTGCGTATTCTTTCCAGATGGTTGAAAATAACTATGCCATCAGTACTAATTACAATAAATCAGCAAGTGATTTCCATGTGCATCTATTTAATAATAACGGCGAAGAGCTTAGTAAATTTTTACCAAACAATTCCCAATTAGATATGCCTGCAGAATCGAACTGCTTTTCTATATGCAATGGAGAAACCTATTATTTTGAGCCCTTTAATAATAAAATCTTTC
>JAFGYE010000072.1 GCA_016936255.1 Marinifilaceae bacterium
ATCACTCCCAAAAACACTAAAAAAACCAGGCACCTTCCGTTGAAAGCGGTGCAAAGATAAACCATTATTTCTCCCAATTCCTAATCATTTTTAAAAGTATTTTGAAATATTAACTTAACTCGCTGGAAACCTGAGCAAATGTTTTTCGATAAAATCAAAAAAGAAAAACTCTACTGTACTTTTTGCCCCAAACATGCATTTTTTTAACCTGGAAATGAAAATGATTTAATCTCCGAAACAAAAATACAGCCTGTATTTATAAGTTGTATTAAGAAGTGCTAATGAAAATTTAAAAAGCAAAACTTGAAATGTACTGGGTTAAGGATTGTAGTGGATACTTCACTGCGAAATTAAAATGAAACAAATAATTGGAAATGGATAAGTTTTAAGAAAACAGCAACAATACAGAAAAGAGTATAGCGAGGAGTAGAAACGGAAAGCCTGACCCGAATTTATGAGGGAAACGCCCTAAACTAAAAAAAACCTTCCCGAGATGAGAAGGCTTGCTGTATTATAGGTCTTTTTAAGATTCTTTATTGTCTCTTTTCATTTGCCAGGGGAAATTGTTGCCATGCGGCGCACCAAATTCCTTAGCGGTAATTTCGTCAATTTTCATACGGTATACTTCTACATTACGAACGGCTGGCGTGTTGTAGGTGAATTTGTGATCTGTATAATTAGCCATGGTAATGTTCAGCGCATCAACTTTTTGATCCATATCGATAATGAACTCGATAGGACCACGTGCCACAACACTTTTTCCTTTCATGCGGTAACTGCATGCCATGTGCACATCCTGATAAGCCAAAACTGGAGGTGTGCAAAAAGTAACACATGCTTCCGGGTTCAATTTTAAACAATCTATTAGTTTTCCAAAACCTGCTCCGTGTAAATAAATGTAATTATCGTGAAAGCCAAAGTTCATAGGAATAACATATGGTTTGTTTTCCGGATCGACTACTCCCAAAAAGCAGGTATCGCATGAGTTGATAATTTCGTCGATTTGCTCTTTAGATTCAATAAATATGGTCTTCATATATATGTGTTTTATTAGATTCTATGATATGGTTCGATTTCCCAGTTCTTTTGAAATCGCATTTTTTATTTGATCGAGCACCATTTTTTGCTTCATCAGTTCCATCATTCGATCGGCATTACCGGTATCCTGAGCTTTCTGCATTTCCTGCATAACCTCCTTCATTAACAAACGAACCTTTTTCCCTTTGTATTCATTCACCAATTTAGGAACGATCTCTTTCAGTTTCATTTCCTCTGATTCGACAACACTTTCGTTACGGGTCCACAAACCGCTTAATTGATGGGGTTCGCTAAGAATATCGGCAGCTAACTGATTTACCTTCTCATTGGGATGATCGCGAAAGAAGGTTTTTGTATTGAAATCTTCTTTTTCCATATTTTCACCGTACTGATCGAATACCAATTGATACAACGGATTGACTGATTCCAGTTCATCATTGGAGAGCTCTGTAATAATATACTGTCCAACCAGCAACTGCTCTTCATTTCCGGCTTCGTCTTTCTGACTATAGAGAATTTCACTTCCAAAATTGAGCAATATTCGAACCAATGCCCGTTCCTCCAAATCACATTCATTTGCTGAACGCAGAAATGCAGAATTCTCCGACAACTTATCTGTAGTCTGATCTTCCGGTAAATTGGATCTTTGTTCATTCTTCCAGCTATCTTCTTTTACTCTATGAATTATTTTATTGATTTCGGTATACAATACTCTTTCATCCACATTTAATATATTACTGCACTCCCGCACATAAACCGCACGAACAATACCATCTGGAATTATGGCAATGGAACGCACAATATCGATAATAAGATTGGCTCTCTTTACCGGATCATCTTTTGCATCTTTTAAAAGAAGATTGGTTTTGAAAACAATAAAATCACTCTCATTCTTCTCGATGTATTCCATTAATTCACTTGCTCCCATAGTTCTGGAAAATGAATCAGGATCTTCGCCTTGAGGCAATAGTAAAACTTTTACGTTCACTTCCTGTTCCAATACCAAATCGATTCCCCGAAGTGAAGCTTTAATACCTGCGGCATCGCCATCGTATATAATGGTAATGTTATTGGTAAATCGTTTAATCAAACGAATTTGATCGGCTGTAAGAGCCGTTCCCGATGAAGCAACAACATTCTCGATTCCTGCCTGATGAAATGAAAGTACATCGGTGTAGCCTTCAACCAAAAAACACTTTTCGTTTTGAACGATGGATTTCTTAGCTTGAAAAATTCCATATAAAATCCGGCTTTTATGATATACTTCTGATTCGGGGGAATTTAAATATTTGGCTGCTTTGGCATCATTTTTAAGTATTCTACCACCAAATGCCTGAACCCGGCCTGCAATTCCGTGAATCGGAAAAATAACTCTTCCGCGAAAGCGGTCGAGCAATCGGTTTTCTTTTTCGATGCTTAATCCGGTTTTCACCAGATATTCCTTTTTATAACCACAATCAAGAGCATGATTCGAAAAAGCATCCCAAGCCTCTAAACAATAACCGACCTGAAACTTCTTAATAATATCATCTCGAAACCCGCGTTCCCACATATATCCCATTCCTATGGCCATGCCTTGAGCATGCTCATACAAATTCTGGGTAAATGATTTTTGAGCAAAAGAATTCACAATCATCATACTCTCCCGATCATTCTTTTGTCGTTCCTGTTCGGGCGAAAGCTCTTTTTCAACAACCTCGATGTGGTATTTTTTCGCCAGATATTTTAATGCACCCACATAATCGAGATGCTCATGTTCCATAATAAAGTTCACGGAATTTCCACCTTTTCCACAACCAAAACACTTGTAAATGCCTTTGGCAGGAGAAACGGTAAAGGATGGCGACTTTTCGTTATGAAAAGGACACAATCCCAGGAAATTAACCCCTCTTTTTTTTAGAGTCACGAAATCGGAAACTACTTCGGCAATTTCGGCAGAGTCGAAAATTCGTGCAACTGTTGACTGATCAATCATAGCAACAAAAATAGGAAACAAGATTGATAAAAATGGAAAGATCGGCAGATTTTAGAAATTCTAAATTAAACCCAATCAGAAAAACCATGTAATCATTCTCTTGAAAATTCTTCCGGAATCGAAAATAATACCAACAACAATTCGCTCTACATTTTGATGGACATAATTTATTTGATTAAATTCAATACTTGAATTGTATTAAAACCATAAAAAAACAAGCAAGTCAACACATTATCAAGATGTAAACCCATGAATAGAATCATTATAACAATCGCAATTTGTCTGGCAGGAATCCAGTCATTCTCACAAGAACACTTGCCAAGCGCATCTGACTACAATAGATTTCACAACACAAAAACACTTGTGGTTTTGGAAGATAATCTGTTTTCCGATTTTAATGACAAAATAAAAGAAGCGGTTAAACAAAACTGGACCATTACCGAGTATGAATTTATTTCGAACGCAGAATTCGAAAAACAACGATTCAATCCTAAGTATTCATTTTTAGTAACAAGTATTGTTACTTTTAATAAAGACAAAACCAATGCCAAGTACAATTTTTTAAGTCTGCTTTTGGGAGGACAGGCAAATGTTATTGATGATATGCCTGACCTGTGTTCAATCCCATTATCGTATGTGCGGGTTGATGAAGAAAGTTACATTTATAAACTCACCTCTTTGGTTCTGTTTATGCAAAACCACATTGCACTGGTGACTAAAAATTCTGACATTATATCTGAAAACATACTGAAATACTACAATAAAAACAGTTCCGAAACTAAAGACAAAACTCTCTATTTGCTAAAGAATGAGATGGATGATAACGTTAATTCCACAGCTAAAATACGAAAGATATATCCTGGCAAAGTGAAATTGGTAGAAGCCAATGAAATTGAGGAAGCCATTCGAAATAAGAACAACGATATTATCTTTTTGCATAAAGTTGGCCCCGAAAAAACTAAAAACAAGGCCAGATGTTTTAAAATACTTATTGGTACCGACGACTCAAAGTTTTATTATTTCGATTACCATATGGTAAAAGGCAAGCGAACCGACAGATTTTTGGGGAGTGATTTTAAAAAGTTAGCAAAATAAATATATGCTCATATTTGCTTTAATTTGTTTAAAGAGATAATTGCCTGAATTGATAAATTTTGAACGACCTTATTTTATGACTAAATTGAGTCGAAAAGATCTATTTATTGTATGAAAAAGTTAGTTGTATTAAGCGGTGCCGGCATGAGTGCTGAAAGTGGTATTCGAACATTTCGTGACATGGGTGGTCTTTGGAAGCAATACGATGTAATGGAAGTTGCCAGTCCTCAAGCATGGAAAAAAAATCCAAATTTAGTACATCAATTTTACAACGAACGTCGTAAACAATTGTTTGATTGCTTGCCTAATAAGGGGCATTTTCTTATTGCAGAACTTGAAAAACAGTATGAGGTTGAAATTGTTACTCAGAATGTTGATGATTTGCATGAACGAGCCGGAAGTTCAAATGTATTGCATCTTCACGGTGAGTTAAAGAAGGCTAGAAGTACAGTTGATCCTAAATTAATTTATGATCTGGATCATTGGGAACTAAGTTTAAACGACACTTGTGAAAAAGGTTCACCATTGAGGCCTCATATTGTGTGGTTTGGAGAAAATGTTCCGGCAATTAGCGAAGCGGTGGCTATTGTTAGTAAAGCGGATGTTTTTGTGATTGTTGGAACTTCATTAAATGTGTATCCGGCAGCAGGTTTAATCGACTATATTCCAAATAAAACACCTGTTTATGTTATCGATCCTAATCAGCCATTAATGCGATCAAACAGAAATATTACTTATATTAGAGAAAAGGCGAGTGTTGGAATGGAAAAACTGTTCGAACTTCTTCATTAAATACCATTGAGTTATGAAAAAACAAGTGCTGTTACTACTATTGGGAATTTTAGTTTTGACTTCTTGTAATCATTATGAATCGAAAGTACCAATATCGCCTTCGGGTAATTCTGTAATCGAAAAAAGTTTATTGGGAGAATGGATTCTTAGTTCCGAGAATAAAAAAGAAGAAGCATCAGGTTATATCGAAGTGATTCCTTTTAATGATACCGAGTACCTTGTTCAATTAAAAGAAACCGCAGACTCATCCAAGTATATTGAATCAATTATCAACATTAGAATGTTTTCATCGGAAGTTAACGGGAACGTTTATTTGAACATGGAATTTATTGGTTCTGAAAATGATAAAGGCTTTATGATTTACCGCTACAAGCCAATTGCCGGGAATCGTTACAAAGTCTTCTTTTTATCAAAAGATCAGTTTAACAAGGTGTTTCCCAACTCGAAAAGCTTTAAGGAGTATATTGAAACACACTCGAAAGAATTTGATAAATATTTTGAGGTGGAAGGCATTCTCGAGCGAAAAATAAAATAAAAAAGGGTATCCAAAAAAATCGGATACCCTTACTATGTAATCTAATAATATTCTAATTACAAATCGTCATTCTCCAAATCGCCCGCATCATTTCCTGTAGTAAAATCGCGGGATGCTTTCAGAAGATTTCCTGAATAAAGCACAAGATTTTTGGTTTCATTGATAATTCCCAAATAAAGAACCGAATTTCTGGTTCCAACTTTCTCAGCCTTAATTCTTCTAATTTGCTCTTTTCTAAACTTATTTAAAGATGACAACAAATCTTTTTGCTTTCCAAAAGCCTTTTCAATTTGATCCAAATCATAGTTGTTATCATTTAATAAACGATTTATGGTTTTGAAGAAATCTTCAAGTTTTGCCTGGATTCTATTTAGCTCATCGATTTGTTCAGGAACCAATGATTTATGATTGTTGTCCACATAATCGAAAGCAGGTTCAGCAATAAAATTAATCGAGTGAGCAATTTCTCGCAAGTAATCAAGCAATTGAACGTAAAATGGTCCTGTTGTAATGCTGTCCTCAGAAAGTTTTTGAACAACCAAAGGAACCTTGTCTTTCAGCGATTTAGCTTCTTTATCGAGCTTCCTAACCTTTTTTAGAGATTCTTTAAGAGTACTGCGTTCTTCAAAAGCCAAACCATTAACAATTTTAGCATAAACCTTAGGAATCTTAGTAGTTACAACCGATACTGCATGAGTAAGCTGTTCGAAAATCTCTCCTTTACTAATAATAGAAGCATCCTCTTCGTCTATTTCTTCGACTGAGTCTTTACTCTTCGATTTGCGTTTATGAAATACATGAGAACGCACAACGAAAGCAACAGCTACAGCTAATAAAGCAACAATAGCGTATCCTCCAAGCCAATTAATTAAACTTGCAAAAATAAACGCCGCGGTAAAAGCAAAAAAAGCTGTAAAAAACCAACCTCCAATTACAGTAAGTACTCCTGTAATTCTGTAAACTGCAGAATCTCTGTCCCAGGCTCTATCGGAAAGTGAAGAACCCATTGCAACCATAAATGTTACATAAGTTGTTGACAAAGGTAATTTTAGAGATGTTCCTATCGCAATTAAGATACTTGCAACAGTAAGGTTTACCGAAGCACGAATCATGTCGAAAGCTGGTACATCCTTTTTATCAATACCTGCCGGAGCTGAAGGCTTGGTAAATCGTTTTTGAATCCCCTGCTGAAACTTAACTGGTAATATACTTTTAAAACTACTATTTGCAGACAAAGAACGTCTCACCAAAAGACGGGCAAAAAAGGATGATCCAAATTTTTCATCGCCTTCATTCTGATTACTTAATCCGATTTCTGTTTCAGTAACTGTTCTGGCTTTTTTAGAAAACCAAAGAGTAATCGTCATTATTAAGCCGGCAATAATCAACAAATAAGTTTCTGTTTTCACTTTGTCGCTTAAAATCTCCATTGTCATTCCATAAGGATCGGTACCTGGATTTGCTATAAATGCCTGAAACGATTTGAAACCCGCCAATGGAACACCAATGAAGTTAACTAAATCGTTACCAGCAAAGGCCATCGCCAAAGCAAAAGTTCCAACCAAAACAATTACTTTTAAAATATTTAAACGAACAAACCATACCAAAGCCTGCAAAACGACTGTCCATCCAACAAAACAAACCAAAATAATTGTCAGTGTGTTTTCTTTGATCCAAGTAAGTGTTTCTTTCGTAATAAATGAAGAACCCTTAGCTCCCTTGATTAAAATAAAATAGGTAATTGCGGTAATTGCAAACCCTCCAAAAAGGGCTCCAAAATACTTAAAAGTTTTTTCAAACTTGTAAGTAAAAATCAAGCGGCTAATGTACTGCACCAGAGCACCAGAGAAAAAGGCTATAACCACACTCAACAGGATACCTGTAATAATCGCCAATGCTTTTGCCGAATTGATGTAACTACCTAAATCAAGCATTGTCTGATCAGAAGAGTTCATGATCTTGACAACGGCCACAGCCACAGCAGCACCCAGTAATTCGAAAACAATCGATACGGTTGTTGATGTTGGCAAACCTACGGTATTGTAAAAATCCAACAGAATAATATCTGTTAGCATAACCGCAATAAAGATGATCATGATTTCTGCAAAGTAGAATTGATCGGGATGAAATATCCCTTTACGGGCAACTTCCATCATTCCACTTGAAAAAGTGGCTCCAACCAAAATTCCAAGACTGGCAATTGTTAAAATAGCCCATCGAGGGGCTGCCTTGGAGCCAAATGCAGAGTTTAAGAAATTAACGGCATCATTACTAACCCCAACAATAAGGTCAGAAATAGCCAGTGCAAAAAGCACTACTACAATAATTAAGTAAAAGTTCTCCATGTTATAAGTTCGTAAATTCTCCGCAAACATATAAACACATGGAGACGCTAATATTTCACAAATATTATCTTTGTGTTAATTTAATGTTAACACTTTTACACCTCTGATTTATTAAGCTTTACTAAATAATCTGCGGTAGCTAAATTTAAAGCCATTGGTACATTATTTATTACGCATGTTCTTATTAAGGTTTGAATATCATGCTCATGTCCGTGCGGTGTTTCAGCATCTATTAAGAAAATTACTTCATCTACTTTCCCTTCCAATATCTGAGCGGCTAAAAGAATATCCCCGCCATTAGGACCATGACCAAAACCTTTAACCTCGAGATCCAAAACTGAATTCAATAATTCTGATGTATTTGTAGTCCCAATTAATTTATGCTTTTTAAGCTCATCCTTATGCCTTTTTACCCAAGCAAGCATAACACTTTTCTTTTGATTGTGAGCAACCAACGCGATTGTCTTCATACATTTATTTTTAAATTGTTTTGTAATTTAATATATTTCACAAAGTATGATCTGATAATCCTTTTTTAAAGCAATAATTCATACTTTTATTAGCGTTTTGTCAAAGCATTCGGGTATTTATTAAAAAGCCACTGCGAATAAATTGATCCAACTAATGAAATAACAAATAAACGAAGTATTATTGAAATCATTAATAAAATTGTAAATTTGTTACTATAATATTAATCCTACCCTTATGAGAAAATATATTAAAACCGCATTTATTGTTTCACTTATTCTTTCAATTAGTGTCTCGGCCTGTAAAGATGAAAAAAAGCCTCCTGTAAAAAAAGAAGTTACTGAAAAGGTGAAAGCAAAAAAAGAGACTTCAAAAGCTGAACTCAAGGCAGAGCCGGCAGTAGCTAAAAAGAAACTTGAACCTGTAGTTGAACAAGTTCCAAACAAATATTTTTTAATTTTAGCTAGTTTTCAAAATATAGAGAATGCAGAACGTTTGCAGCAAAAATTAATTAAGGAAGGATATCATTCTGAAATTTTCAAAGCTGCAAATGGTTTTCACCGGGTTTCCTATAAAGCTTTTTCAGATCGCACTCTTGCTTTTCAGGAACTAAAATCAGCAAGAGCATCCGAGGAAAATAAAGAAAATTGGCTTTATATTAAACGATGATTTGAAACTTAAAATCGAAATGGTAAAATTTAACTTCTTTTTAATTCTTGTATTTCTTCTTTTTTCTGGATGTAAAGATAAAAAAACAGTAACTCCGATTGAAAAAGGGAAGCTTGCTGAACAGACAGCAAAACGATTGGTTCCTGAATTAACCCCTGAACCTGACAAGCCTGATCCAAAACTTACAAGTGAGCAAATTGCTGAAAACAGGAATTCTTTTGATTATCACATTGTAGCTGCCAGCTACAATAATATAGGTCAAGCTGAAAATTTTAAAGATAGATTGTACCAAAAAGGATACCCAAGTATTGTAATGGAAAAAAACGGTAAGTTTCGTGTTGTGATGCAATCATTTAATAAAAAAGAAACGGCAATTAAAGAACTGATTCGCTTACGGAAATTGAATAAAACACCGGATTTGTGGTTGTTACGCCAATAAATAATAGAATTTTACAGTAGAAGCATACTAGAACAAATCGTTACTAAACCAATTATAAAACCTGCGTAAACCTGAGATGGAGTATGCAGGTTTAATTTTAACCGGGAATAAGCAATTAGTCCTGCAAGAATAATTCCCACCATAAATACAAGTTTCAGAGAACTGGAATAAAGTATGGTAAAGGCAATTACCATTCCTAAAAACCCCCCAATACCTGCCATATGCAAACTAATTTTCCACTTTAGTGAGATAAGAGTTACAATAAAGATGGAAATAATAGCTGCCAGTTGTAAATTAGCGATTACCCTTGTGATTGGAAATTTAAGCAACATGTAATAACCTAAAAAATAAAATAGTATTGTCAATACCAGGGGAATGAGTCTTTCCTGACGTTTTTCCAAACCAATATTTGAAATTATATTCTGATTCTTCAGTAAAGGCAAGATACTTAGGGGCAGTAATACCGTTGAAATTGCTACAATCATATAAATAACACGCACCAATTGATGGGGCGCAAAGTCAAGGTAGGTTCCTGAATGAAATATTACAAAAACAGAAATCAATGGCATTAACATTGGATGTGCCACTCCTGATATTATTCGGGCGAAATTCATATATAGTAGATTTGAGATGCAGGATAGAAGATGTGAAAAAATATTTACATCATTTATCCAAACTCTTTAATAAAACAAAGGTGCAAAGATAATTGTCTTTGCACCAACTCGTTTATTCTTTAACAAAATTTATAATTCTTTTCTTAATCTGGCCACAGGAATATTTAATTGTTCCCTGTATTTAGCTACAGTACGCCTTGCTATCATATAGGATTTCTCCTTTAAAATAAGCGCTAACTTATCATCCGTTAATGGCTTTTTTTTATCCTCATTATCAATACATTCATGCAGTATTTTCTTTATCTCACGAGTCGACACCTCTTCTCCCGAATCGGTTTGCAAACCCTCGGAAAAGAAATATTTTAAAGAAAAAATACCAAAATGAGTTTGTATGTATTTCGAATTTGAAACCCGTGATATTGTTGAAATATCGAGTCCTGTGATTTCAGCAATATCTTTAAGAATCATTGGTCTGAGTTTACGTTCATCACCTTCTAGAAAATATTCCCGCTGAAAATCAATAATCGCGTTCATACTTATCAACAATGTATTTTGTCTTTGTTTAATTGCATCAATAAACCATTTTGCTGAATCGAGCTTTTGCTTCACAAACATAACGGCATCTTTATTCTCTCTTGACTGATTTTTTTTATTCCCGGAATAATCCTCAAGCATTTCGGAATAAGCTCTGCTAATATGTAATTCGGGAACATTTCGTGAATTCAGGCAAAGCATCAAATCACCATCTTCCTCTTCCAATATAAAATCGGGAATGATAGTAGGCGATGCTTTATCTAATGGGTTATTAAATGTGCTTCCCGGTTTTGGATTTAACTTTAAAATTTCGTCAACAGCACATTTAAAATCTTCATCGCTTGCGCCAACTCTCTTCTGAATTTTATCGTAGTGCTTTTTGGTAAACTCTTCAAAATTCTTTTTCAGAATCAGCTTAGCTAATTTTACATCTGGATTAAATTTGCCTTTGCGTTCAATCTGAAGAAGCAAGCACTCCTGCAGGTCACGTGCACCAACTCCTGCGGGATCAAAATCCTGGATTACCCGCAACAATTCCACTAATTCTTCATAGGAAGTCTCAACCCCCATAGAGAAAGCCAAATCATCCACAATGCTTTCAATCTCTCTTCGAAGGTATCCGTCTTCATCAATATTTCCAATCAGATACTCCGTTAAAGCATATTTTTCAGGAGTAAGAATGCGCAATCCTAACTGTGATATCAGCAATTCATGAAAAGTTGTTCCTCCCGAAAAAGGAATTTCTTCGTGCTTATCGTCTTGCGAATAATTTTGTGCAGAAAGCTTATAAGATGGAGTGTCTTCATCATTCATATAATCTTCCAAAGAAAACTCTTCCTGGTCTTTGTCTTTCTCGGGAGTTTCATCGGATTGATTGTCATCATGATAATCTTCTTCATTATTTCCTTCTTCCAGAACAGGATTCTCTTCCAACTCTTTTTTAATTCGCTCTTCAAGCTGCAAAGTTGGAAGCTCCAACAATTTTATCACCTGAATTTGCTGAGGTGATAATTTCTGTAATAACTTTTGCTGTAAACTTTGCTTTAGCATACTGATTCCGTTCTTTTTTTTGAATGAAGCAAGGTACATATTCTCTTGTGAACTTACAAGAAGATCATCGTGCAAGAACAATTTTCAAGCCAGAATAGGTAAGTATCAAAATCTTAAGCACAAGAGATAGTCTCAAAAGGCTCAAAATAAATAGCTTACTTCATTGTTTTTTACAAGCAATTCCACCAAATATTACCTTACCGGGATAAAAAATGCAATAAAACCCCGAATTTTAATATTAAAAGTATAAAGCACAAAAAAACCGTACTACATATGTAATACGGTTTTCTATATCATTTGTTTTTACCCTTTTAAAACTCAGCATTTTTAGGTGTTCTGGGAAAAGGAATTACGTCACGAATATTACCCATTCCAGTAACAAACAACATCATTCTCTCAAATCCCAGTCCGAAACCACTGTGTGTAGCTGTTCCGAATCTTCTGGTATCCAGATACCAGTCCATATCTTCAGAAGGTATACCCATTTCTTTCATACGGGTTACCAATTTATCGTAGTCTTCCTCACGCTGCGAACCTCCAATAATTTCCCCAATTCCAGGAAATAGAATATCCATAGCAGCTACCGTTTTTCCATCCTCATTTTGCTTCATATAAAAAGATTTGATCTCCTTTGGATAATCAATCAAAATAACTGGTTTCATGAATTTTTTCTCTACCAAATATCTCTCATGCTCCGATTGAAGATCAGCTCCCCAACCATCAATCAGATATTGAAATTTCTTCTTTTTATTTGGCTGGGAGTTACGAAGAATATCAATTGCCTCAGTATAAGTTAAACGAACAAAATCATTCTCCAAAACAAATTTCAACTTCTCAATCAATTCCATTGATTGCTCATCAGCTTTCTTTCCTTTTTCCTCTTCTTTTAATCTCTTACTCAAAAATTCAAGATCTTCCATACAGTTGTCCAAAGCATATTTAATCATATACTTCAAAAACTCTTCGGCCAAATCCATGTTATCGTTGATATCATAGAATGCCATTTCCGGCTCTATCATCCAAAACTCAGCCAGGTGACGGGTTGTATTTGAATTTTCGGCACGAAATGTAGGACCAAATGTATAAATCTCACCCAAAGCCATTGCTCCTAATTCACCTTCCAGCTGACCGGAAACTGTAAGGTTCGTTTCTTTTCCAAAGAAATCTTCCTTATAATTAATGCTTCCATCTTCGTTTAAAGGTGGATTTTTAGGATTTAAAGTACTTACTCTAAACATTTCTCCGGCACCTTCAGCATCCGAACCTGTAATAAGTGGGGTATGCATATAGAAAAAGCCTTTTTTATTAAAGAATTCGTGCACCGCAAAAGCCATTGCATGACGAATACGGAAAACCGCACTAAACGTACTGGTACGAAAACGTAAGTGTGCTTTTTCCCTCAAAAATTCCAAAGAATGTTTCTTTGGTTGAAGTGGATATTTCTCCGGATCTGCAACACCTAAAACCTCAATTTTTGTTGCAGAAACCTCAACACTCTGTCCGCTTCCCTGCGATGCGATAACCTCTCCAACAACAGAAATAGCTGCTCCTGTAGAAATTTTCTTTAATAAATCCTCATTAAAATTAGGAACATCAACAACAATCTGAAGATTTTGAATCGTAGAACCATCATTTAAGGCGATAAAATTAATTTGCTTATTTCCACGCTTAGTTCTAACCCAACCTTTCACATTTACTTCACTGCCAACTTCATTCGAAACCAACAGGTTCTTGATCTTTATTCTTTTCTGTTCCATTTTATATTACTGGTTAATGAGATAATAAGTTTACAAAAATATAAAATTGGATTCAATTATGGTCTTATTAAATAAATAATCACCTAAAATCGTAAGACAAACTGGATATTAATTCCCTTAATAAACCTAAATACCTTTTTTTTTCAACATTAAAATGCCAACGCAAACGATTGATTTGATGATACTTATTTGAACCGCAAAGGAATTTAATGCAAGTATCATTATGATTTTTTATTAAGAATAGTATCTTTAAGGCCTTCAAACAATCTAGTAACTATATGAATCAGAACAAGTTAATAAATTCAATTAGCAAAACTATACATAAAAACTGGGAGCAACCTGCATTTACTAATTACCAGAAAGATACTATTACCTACCAGGAAGTTGCTCAAAGAATACATTGGATGCATCTTCTTTTTAAGGAGTTAGGAATAAAAAAAGGAGATAAAATTGCGGTTATTGGCCGTAATTTAAACAATTGGGCAGTTACTTATTTAGGAGCCATAACTTACGGAGCTATAATTGTACCCATTCTTCCTGATTTTAATTCCAGCGATATTCATCACATCGTTAATCATTCCGAATCTACATTACTTTTTACTACCGAAAATATTTTCAATAAAATTGATGATTCAAAAATCGCAAAACTAAAAGGTATCATTTCATTGGAAGACTTTAACGTTTTTTGTTCATCGTGCGACAAATTGAAAAAAGCAGTTGAAAAAGCCAATGCAGAATCACTAAAAAATAAGGTAGATAAGAATAAACTAAATTACGCCAATCCTAAAGATGAAGATATTGCTGTTCTATCTTATACATCAGGAACATCGGGATTTTCGAAAGGGGTAATGCTGGCCTTTGAATCATTGTATTCGAATGTACAAATCGGATTCGACCATATTGATTTACACCCGCAAGACAAAGTAGTTTCATTTTTGCCATTGGCACATGTATTCGGCTGTATGTTCGAATTCCTCACCGAATTCTGTTGTGGATGCCATGTTACATTTCTTTCAAGAGTACCAACTCCACAGTTAATCACCAAGGCTTTTCAGGAAGTGCAACCTCGCTTAATCTGCTTGGTTCCTCTTATTATGGAAAAGATCTATAAAAAAAGAATATTACCAGCCCTGGAAAGCAGAAGAGTGAAACTGATGCTTAAGATTCCATTATTGGAAAAGAAAATTTATAAGAAAATTCGAAATTCACTCACAGAAACCTTTGGCGGGAAATTTATAGAAGTGATTATTGGAGGCGCGGCCTTAAGTAAAGAAGTGGAAGATTTTCTTCTTAAAATAGAATTCCCATTTTCTGTTGGTTACGGAATGACGGAATGTGGTCCACTAATTAGTTATAGCCCAAACAGTAAATTTCGTGCACATTCTTGTGGGAAAGTAGTTGATCGTATGCAGGTTAGAATCAAATCTGATGACCCGTTCCATATTGTTGGTGAAATTCAGGTGAAAGGCTCCAACGTAATGAAAGGCTACTACAAAAATCCTGAAGCAACAAAAGAAGCTCTTGATAAAGACGGTTGGTTGGGAACGGGGGATCTTGGAATCATTGATAAAGACGATAACATATACATCAAAGGCAGATGTAAGAATATGCTGCTTGGTCCATCAGGACAGAATATTTATCCGGAAGAAATTGAAGCATGCTTAAATAATATGCCGTTTATTCAGGAATCAATTGTTACTGATGATAAAGATCACAAGTTAATTGCACTGATCTATCCGGATTACGAAGCTTGTGATGCGGAAGGATTAAACAAAGACGAAATTGAAGAAGCTCTTAATAAGGACAAGCAAATTTTAAACAAAAGCTTTCCTGCCTATATGAAAATATCACGGGTTATTGTATTTCCCGAGGAATTTAAGAAAACTCCCAAAAGAAATATAAAAAGATATTTGTACACTAGTTTGTATCACGAATAAAAATAGAAATCCATTCCTTTAAAGAATGGATTTCTATTTTTTAAATAAACCATTCTGAAGGCGGGTTGTGTGATTCAATTTAAAGACAAAATCGATAACCGGCATCGCTAAAAACTGAGACCCGTAATTGGTGTTCAGGTAGTATAATTTATACCCTCCCGAAACAGAAAATTTACTGTCGCGGTGCCAATGAATTTTCCCATGACTCTCAGCAGCCCATTCACCATTAAAATCGATAGAATAGTAATCTGCGTTGATCGAAAAGTTAAAATTCCGGTAAACATTTCCATCCAATTCTACTCCTGCAAAATAAAGCTTTTGGCTGTTATGATAGGATGCTGTTCTGTGGTATAAAAAATGATAATCGAGCAATGGTAACTGAGAGTCTCCTGTTGTTAACGAAAAATCAAAACCAAGCCTTCCTGTAAGTACTAAATCGGGAAGTTTAATAAAACAATCTTTAGGCTGGGGATTAATTATATGACTAACAATCAATTCATTTCTAAAGGTGAAAATATGCGGAATTACTGCCGACTCGGGGATTTGATCTTGAAATCCACTATTTCTTGCCCATTTAAGACCAGGCGTAGGATAATACAAACTGTGTTGGGTCGAAACGATTGTGTTTTGTCCGAACCATTCATGTTTTACTCCAATATTAGGAGCAAATGGAAATAGTAATAACTGAGAATTAATTTCCGTTTTGGGATAATTTCCATATCTACTTACAACCAATGCACTTAGATGTATTTCACCCGAGGGAACCACCTTAGCTCCCCGTTCAGTCCAACTGCTGAAATAATCAATACGTTCTCCTCCAACCAAGGAAACTTGAGCCATGCTGTTGCCGGCAACAAGCAGCAAAAAAAGCCATAATAAATTCTTCATACAAATCATCTTTCCTTAAATAACCACAAAATTCACGTTTTAGTATTTAGTCTGCCAATACAAAAAATCCTTTTCTGCAAAACAGTTTGTATCAATCCTTTTACCGATAAAATATGAAGTGTTACCTAATAAGTTGATCTGAAATAAAACAAGATCTATATTTTTATTTTTACAACGAAAAACCTATGCATTTAAAATAACTTAAGTGTTAACAAAATTTAACGGACGAGCTGGAAACTTTTAAAACTAAAATAGTTTCCAAAGTTTTTAATTGATTTATATTTGCATCATGAATGAGCAAAAAATAAATATCATTACAACTAGCTGGGCTTTATTTTTTCAATATGGCATTAAAAGTATAAGCATGGATGACATTGCTTCAAAAATGGGTATGTCTAAAAAAACATTATACAATTATTTCACCAACAAAAATGAACTAATAAATGAAACCTGCGAATGGGATATTAATAATCCCCAGTTTTCGTTCAAATCTGATCAGATTATCAATTTAAACGCCCTCGATCAATATTTTGAATTTTTTAGTTTTATTAATGAGAAGATTCTTAAAAAATGTGATTCTCTGGACTATGATTTGAAAAAATATTACCCTGAGATTTGGAATAATTTTAAAGATGAGAAGATAAAACTATTTCAAAGAGAATTACTTTATAATCTGCAAAAGGGAATTAACGAAGGCTTATACCGGCCTGAATTAAATATCCAATTTGTTAGTAAGAATCTGGTGAGTTTTTATTTAAATCTTAACACAACAGAATATCAGGTATTTTCGAGCGAAGAAGTTTTTAATAAAGATATGCACAGAGAATTGACCCTCTATCATCTTTATGGTATTTGTACAAATAAAGGAATTGAATATTTTAAAAATAAATTTAAATAATACAATGAAAAATATCCTACTATCACTAATGGTGATTTTTATTGGACTCGGTACTCCCACAAAAGCACAAACTGAATCCAACTTAAAGCTTACCTTAGCCGAAGCACAACAGTACGCTTTGGAGAATTCATACTCGGTAAAAGCAAGCGAATATGATTTACAAGTGGCCCGAAAAAAGGTTTGGGAAACAATTGCCGATGGTTTGCCTCAAATTGATGCTTCACTTGATTACAACAATAATCTAAATTTATCAGTTTCCTTGCTTCCTTCTGAATTTTTTGGAGGCACACCAGGAACTTATACTCCAATTAAATTTGGTCAGCGATATACCAGCTCTGCTTCAGTTAGTGTTAGTCAGAAAATTTTCGACGGATCTTACATTGTTGGAACAATGGCTGCCAAAGTTTTTGTACAACTTTCTCATAATCAAAAAGAAAAATCAGAAATTGAGATTAAAAATACTGTATCTCAAGCCTATTTTACCGTTTTGGTTGCCGAAGAAAATTACAAAACCATTCAGGAAAATCTCGAAATTAATCAGAAACTCCTAACCGAAACTGATGCATATCATCAAAATGGTTTTAGAGAAGAATTGGATGTAGATCAAATCCGTCTGATGCTTAACACCAGTAAAAATCAATTAGCAGATGCCAAAAGAGCAATTCAAACTTCCCAAATTATTTTAAAATTTGGCTTAGGAATAGAAATTGATGAAAAAATTGAGTTAACAAATAGTTTAGACGAACTTGTCGATCCTGTTAGAGCAGAATCACCCGTAATTTCGAACTTTAATATGTCTGATCATATTGATTTCAGGATTATTGAAACCCAATTAAAAGCACAGGAATTAATTATAAAAAATGAAAAGGCGGCTTATTTACCAACTATTTCTGCTTTTTACAACTATGGTAAAAACACCAGTTCAGATTATACCAATGTATTCAAATCTGATGTTCCCTGGTTCAAATCTTCAGTTCTTGGATTTCAATTAAAAATGCCGATTTTTTCGGCAGGCCAAAAACGCTCAAGAGTTAAGCAGGAGAAAATTAATTTTATGAAACTGGAGAACGAACAGGAAATGACGGAGCAAAATCTTAAAATAGACGTCACTCTATCCTTTACTAACTTGCTGAATGCCCAGGAGAAATATGAAAATGATATTGAAGGCTTAAAAATCGCCAAACGAATATTCGATAGAACCCAAATCAAATTTAAGGAAGGAATTTCTACCAGTACTGAACTATCTGAAAATGAAAAACAATATTTGGATTCGCATTCCGCATATATTAATTCGACACTCTCGCTTTTAAACTCGAAAATTGCATTTGAAAAAGCCTTGGGTAAATTGTAATACTAAAATCCCACAAAAAATATTATAAAATGAAGAACTTACTTATAGCCTGTATTATTCCATTACTTTTTGCCTGTTCTGCAAAGAACGTGGAAAAAAATGAGAACAAAGCCGAACAATTAAAACAGTATAAATCAGAACTCTCAATTTTAAAAACCAAAATCTCTGATTTGGAAAATGAAATTCGAAGTTCAAATAACAAAGAAGAAACAATTAATGTGATTGTTGAAAAATTAGCAACATCAAAATTTGAACATTACATACAAGTAACCGGTAATGTGGAAGCCGACAAAAACATCACAATTACGCCGGAAACATCGGGAAACATTATTTCGATTAATGTCATTGAAGGTCAACATGTGAACAAAGGAGATATTTTAGGAAAACTGAATACTGCTCAGATACAAAGAAGTATTGATGAAGTAAAAACTAATCTTGCTTTAATCACAACTATCTTCGAAAGACAAGAGCGCTTATGGAATCAAAAAATAGGTTCTGAAATAGAGTACTTGCAGGCAAAAGCCAATAAAGAAAGCTTGGAGCGTAACTTAGAAGGCTTAGAAGCACAAAAGGATATGGCAATTATCAAAGCTCCTTTTGCCGGTATTGTTGATGAAATACATCAGAAAAAAGGAGAATTAGCGGGCCCTTCTATTCCATTCGTACAGTTGGTAAATATCGATAAAGTCTATGTTGAAGCTGATGTGTCTGAAACATTCTTAAACTTTATTAAAGCAGGAGAAAATGCCCAACTGGATTTCCCGGCTATCAATTACCAAACCAAAGCAAATATCAATCGCACATCAAATGTAGTTGATCCTGCAAACAGAAGTTTCAAAATTCGAATCAACCTTAACAATCCAAAACACATGATCAAGCCAAATTTGATTTCAGTAATTAAAATCAAAGATTATGAAGTTCAGGATGCCATGGTTGTTCCTTCAATCATTATTAAAAAAGATTTTGAAGGAAACTACCTGTACATAGCTAAAAAAGAAGGGGAAAACCTTGTGGCAAGAAAAACATATGTTAATGTTTCCAAAACTTACAACAATGTTTCGATGATTGAATCTGGTCTTTCACTGGGTGACCAAATTATAACAGATGGGTTTTCTCAAGTTGTGAACGGATCGCTGATCAGCACCAAATAATATCAAATAAAATGGATAACATCAAAGATACAAACTCTGCCGAAGAAAATAAAAGGCAGTTTAAACCAACATTCGGGGCATTAAAAAATAAGAATTCCATTTTTATTCTAACTGCAATTCTCTGCATGTTTGGTTGGTTTTCGTACCAAAGCATGCCTCGGGAATATTTTCCCGAAGTAGTAATTCCGAACATTCTAATTTCTACTCCTTATCCAGGGAACTCTCCTGTTGATATAGAGAATCTGGTAACCAGGCCAATAGAAAAAGAATTAAAATCCTTAAAAGGAGTAAAGAAGATGTCTTCAGCATCCTACGAGGATATGAGTTTAATTGTTGTTGAATTCAACACCGACGTAGACGTAAAACAGGCTCTTCAGGACACTAAAGATAAGGTAGATAAATCCTTAAGCGAATTGCCTGACGATTTGGACGTAGATCCAATTGTTGAGGACATTGATATAGCCGATTTTCCCATTATGAATATCAACCTATCAGGTGATTTTGGCTTGGATGACCTAAAAGGATTTGCCGAAGATCTTCAGGATAAATTTGAAGCCTTGCCTGAAGTCTCTGAGGCTGATATCAAAGGAGTTGATGAAAGAGAAATCAAGATCAATGCCGATTTGCACAAAATGGAAGCAAATGGTGTTTCCTTTCAAGACATTGAGATTGCCATTGGCGATGAAAATGTTACAGTTAGTGCAGGAACATTAATCTCTGATAATACCCGACGAAGTATCCGCACCAGTGCTGATTACGCCAGCATGCAGCAAATCGAAAATACCATTGTAAAAGTTACCAATGGTAAAGTCGTTTACCTTAAGGATGTTGCCGAAATTGAAGATGGATATGAAGAACTTTCCTCCATTTCAAGATTGAATAACAATCCTGTTGTTTCTCTTTCAATATCTAAAAAATCCGGTGAAAACCTTTTGGCTGCAACCGATGAAATTTATAAAATTATCTCGAAAGAGAAAGAGTTGGGAAACTTACCCCGGGGATTGCTGGTGACTGTTACCGATGATACTTCAGAAGATGTTCGTGGTCAGGTAAGCGATCTGGAGAATTCCATTATTATGGGAATGTTACTGGTTATCCTGATCCTGTATTTATTTATGGGGTTACGCAACGCACTCTTCTCTGGTCTGGCCATTCCCATGTCCATGTTTATCTCATTTATTGTTCTCAATCAAATGGGTTACACTGTAAATCAAATGGTTTTGTTTTCTTTGATTTTAGCCCTAGGTATGCTTGTAGATAATGCCATTGTGGTAGTTGAAAATGTATATCGGCTGCATGAAGAAGGCCTTTCGAAACTAGAAGCAACCAAACAAGGAGTGAGCGAAATTGCAGGACCAATTATTTCGTCAACAGCAACAACCCTTGCCGCATTTTTTCCATTATTGCTTTGGAGTGGAATCATGGGCGAGTTTATGAAATACCTGCCTATTACCTTAATCATTGTGTTGTCATCATCGCTATTTGTTGCTTTAATTCTTAATCCTGTATTTACAGCCAGTTTTGTAAAAATCGACAATATTTCGAAAAAGCTTGCCATAAAAAAGTACCTTATTATTTCAGCATCTTTTCTTATTGCTTCACTTCCATTTTATGTATCTAAAGTATTTGGACTGACAGAAACCTTTCTCATGGCAAATCTTCTGTCGTGCATAGGCATACTAATTTTAACAAATTTGCTGGTGCTAAAACCTTTTGCGCGTTGGTTTCAGTTAAAATTTCTGGTTGCACTCGAAAACTCTTATGAAAAAACCCTGAGGTATGCACTTAAAGGCATTCGTCCCTTACTTTTCTTTCTGGGAACTTTTGTTTTAATGATTGTGTCCATCATGTTTTATTTTGGCAGCAAACCTTTAGTCGTTTTCTTTCCGGATAACGATCCCAAATCTGTTTACGTTACCATGGAACTTCCATTGGGAACCGATATTCATAAATCCAATGAAATATCTGTAGAAGTAGAAAAGATTGTAAAGGAAACAATGGCACCTTACAAAAATATCATTCGTTCCATTTCAACCAATGTTGGATCAGGAAAGGGGGGTATGTTTGAAGGATCACGTTCAGCAAATAAATCACTAACAACTGTTTCTTTTGTTGAATACAAACAAAGAGGCGGAATTAGTACTTCCGAATTAATGAAGCAGTTAACCGCCAATTTTAAAGGATTTGTTGGCGCCAAAATTTTTGTTGAGAAGGATTCGGAAGGACCTCCGGTTGGATATCCTATAAATATAGAAGTTTCGGGTGATGACTTTGAACAATTACTTATTCAGGCAAATCGAATTAAACAGAAATTAGATGACGAAAGAATTCCTGGAGTTGAAGAATTGAAACTCGATTTGGATCAGGGTAAACCCGAAATGCTGATCAATATTGATCGCGATAAAGTGAGACGATTTGGTTTATCTACCAATCAGGTAGCACGTGCACTTCGTAATTCATTATACGGTTTGGAAGTATCCAAATTTAAAGATGGCGAAGATGAATACGATATTATGCTTCGATTAGCAGATAAATACCGTTACGATGTTCCCTCGCTAATGAATCAGAAAATTAATGTAATGAGTCCGATTAGCAACACAATGGTTCAAATACCCATTTCTGCAGTTTCGACTTATAACTACGGTTCAACTTACGAACGAATCAATAGAATTGATAATACTCGTGTTGTTACCATTTTTTCCAATGTTGAAGAAGGATATAATGCCAACGAAATAAATGCAAAAATAAGAGAGGTATTAGCCGATTTCGAAATGCCAAAAGGTTATACACACAAATTAACAGGAGAACAGGAAGAGCAGGATGAAACATCAGCATTTTTAACTCAGGCTTTACTAATTGCACTTGCTTTAATCACTTTGATTTTGGTTACACAATTTAATTCGGCAGTTAAGCCGCTAATTATAATGATTACCGTACTATTCAGTACAATAGGTGTATTCCTTGGTTTAGGTATTTTTAATATGCCATTTGTTATCTTAATGACAGGAATTGGTATTATCTCACTTGCTGGAATTGTTGTAAACAACGGGATCGTGCTTGTCGATTACATTGATTTACTGCGAAAGCGCAAAATAGCAACTATTGATAAAAGTCAACGTAAATATTTGACTTCTGTCGAAGAGGTTGATTGTATAGCCAACGCAGGCAAAACCAGATTACGTCCGGTTATGCTAACAGCAATCACAACAGTTCTTGGTCTGTTTCCTCTTGCCGTAGGTATGAATTTTAATTTCTTTACTTTGTTCAGTGAATTCGACCCGCAATTATCATTCGGTAGTGATAGTACTGCATTTTGGGGGCCTATGTCGTGGACTGTTATTTTTGGACTTAGTTTTGCAACTTTTTTAACCCTAATTATCGCTCCGGTAATGTTCCGCCTTTCAACGCAAATCGAACATCGTTTATACGATATGTTTTCGAAAAAATAGTTTATATTATTTATCCAATTAAAGCTGGCCAAAGAGTCAGCTTTTTTTTTTGAAATAAAATATCACATATTCATACTGTTTAATTGAAAACAACTAACATTTCATTTAAAAACCAAAATTAAGAATGAATACCCAGAAGAAAATGATACAAATTACAACCTGTAAACATAATCGCTAAAGCTCTGATTGTATTGATTTTACTGGTAAATTTATAAAAACTTAAAATCATTTTTTAGTCTCGAAAAACAGACTGTTAGTCCAACAAAAACATCGATAAATAAAAACAGACATTCTTGTTTTGTGTAAGAACATAATAATTCGTAAATTTTTAATTACAAACTTGTTACAGACATTCTACTATATTTAACCATCTTTATAATAATACTACTCATGGAAATCGCTTCAATCATATTACAGATTTTAAGCTTGGCAGCACTCGCTTTTTTAATCCAGGAAAAGAGAAATACCACAAGGGATTCTGGTGAGATAGAATTAAAAAATGTATCTGGCGAATCCCATACTTCAGCAAACAATTCTAACGAAAAACGGGAGGAATTTCTCCGGATTAATGCATTTTTCATGAAGATATTGTGTGAAAAGAAAAGTAAAAGTAATTTTAAAAAACTACAGAAAGAATTTCTGGAATTAGGAACCAGATTGTATTATTTAGCTTCAGAACGAACCATCAAGAAATTTTTGGAATTTAAATCCCTAAGTTCATTTGTTGAAGGAACCGTTCATGAACACAAAATTACTTTATTGTGGTTTGCCGAATTCAACCTGTTGCTAAGAAGCGATCTGGGTCTTGAAACATCTCCTGAACTAATTAAAGATTACCTTAACATCATCCTTACTTATTGGGATGAAGAAGAAATGGAAAAAGAAGAATTGGATGACCTGAAATCTCAACTTGCCGATTCAATAGATAACTACTTTAGTGTATTTAATGTTGGAACATCATTAAATTAAAAAAGTGCCCGCAACCGGGGCACTTTTTTTATTCCTTTATTTTATAACATCTTACCCAATCTATTTCGAGGGAAGCATTTACGTTTGCTTGTTCTTTAGTAATACCTATACTAAAATTTAAATACATTGGGTCTTGCGGAACACCTTTGGTCTGCGTTCCTATCACCACATCATTTATCTTCCAAACCAATTCATTTTTATTCCAATCCAAGGTGTAAATAAAATAACCTTTTGAAACATCAACTCCTTTAATCTTAACATGCTTTGAATCGATTTTATTTTCATTGCCCCAATAGTTTCCTATCAGCAATTTCCCATCGCCGGAAGTCTTTAAAACATCTATATGAGGTAAATTTTTATTACCAACCATCCAAAAGGAATGAGCAACCTGATTTGGATTAGTCAGCTTAATTTTGGCTTCGAAACGACCGTATTTTTGGCGAAATGATTTTCCGGTATTAATAATTGCCGATGTATAATCAAATTCTTTAGGCACAAAACCAATTGTTGGATTCCACAACAAACCTTGATGTTTTTCTTTTCGCGCCTGAAGCAGAATTGAAGAAGCCGAGTGATCGATATTTTTACCTTCGGTGAAAGTGTGCAAATCTGAATTTAAACTATATCCCTTATTCAGCAGTTCCTCACCCCAAAAATATTTATTGATCCATTTCTCTTCGTCCAATTGTTTGGAATCAAATTCTTCAGAAAAGCTAAGTTCCCATTTGTTTAATTCTCCAAAAGGATTTTTATTTTTAAGATCAAAGTACTTTTTGTATCTGTCGGATTCTTTCAGAGCCAGGTATTCCTGAAGTTTCTTATAATCATCGGTCTTTTCGAATCTCTTTTTATCCAGCAAATCAGTTTTTTCTTCCCGGAATTCATCAGAACTAATCTTTTCCTCTAATTTCAAATACTCTTCCAGTTCTTTCGAATCCTCAAGCTCTTTATAAATTTTATACGATTTCGATTTTTCAAACTTAAAAAAGTCCTTAATATGCTGAGAATTTTTCATCAACTTGAACTCCTTTAATTCTTCCAATTGCTCCTTCTTATTAAAATTCGCCGAGTGAACAATAAAATCCAATTCCTTGAATCGGGAAATTTCTTCTGATATTTTGGTTAGTTCAAAAGAAGATAATTCATTAGAACCTTTTAACCGAAAATAAGTTTTGAATTTTTTAGATCGTTGAAAACGTTTAAAATCCTTTTCATACTTACAAAGATCACTCTTTTTATAGCTCTTACTTTCTATTGATTTTCTGTTTGATTTGAATTTTTCAGACAAAACATAGTCTTCAAGATTGTAATAATCTTTCAATTCTTCCGAAACAGAAAAAGCTTTAAAGTCTTCAAAGTCTTTTCTAAGAGTATCTCTTTTATTTTCAATACCTACAGTATCAGAAGATTTACGAAGTTTGTATGCTAAAAAAAAGGCCATAATGAAATTATTTTTTTTATAAAATGAGTTTCCAATTTATATACTATTAATTAATAATCAATAATATATTTTTATGCTTTATCAGTAAACTAATATCACAAGCTTATTGCTTTACAAATTGATAGGTAATTGTACCAATTTGCTGTTGAGGGCTGGTGGTACTGATATTAAATCTGGTTTTTCGGGAAGCTTGCAAGGCAGCATCAAACAAACAATCATCCTGCACTCCTGATGCTTGTTCCAAAATCTTGGACAGAATCACTCTTCCTTCCTGATTAACTGTTATTTGCACAACAATTAAACCTTCCCCTTCGCATTTAAAAACCGGAATAGGCAAATAAATTTTATGCCGGCCTTCTAAATTGTAATAAACACTGCTGGGACCGCTGTAAGAAATACTTTCCAAAGAATCTAAAAGTTTCTGCTTTTCTTTTGCCTCGGCATCAGTCAAACTATCTTTTCTAAACTCTTTTAACTCCCCTGAACCACTCGCTGCATCATCAGAACCATAATCTTCCAAATCCTTACGAATCTCTTCAATCATTTTATCAACGTTTCGTTTCGGATCCGTTTTTGATTTTGCAGCATTTTGGTTTACGGCAATTGACCGAAGAAGTTCGTCTACATTTTTAGATATTTCAGATTTTTTTTCTTCAAGGGCTTCTTCAATTTTCTCCTTCTCTTCTTTGAGAAATTGTTCAGCCACTTCGGGTGGGATATCTATTAAAATTTCCGATTCTAAAAATTCTCTCTTTGTATTCAATTTAAATGCAAGCAGTAGTATTATCAGAAGCATATGAAAAGCAAGTGTTCCCATCACACCGTATTTATTTCTTCTCAAAAAACCAACGAATTCAGAATAAAGAAAGCTGAAAAATTGAACAAGCCAGTTTTTAATATTTCTTACTATTTGAAAAAAGGAATTCATTAAATTTTATTCTATTTCTAATTACTATTGTAATGGGTAACGCTTCTATTACAAAATTATTAACAATTTTCATGTATTCATTACAATCAATTAGAATAAACAAAAAAAGCCGCTTAATTTTCATTAAGCGACTCCAGAGAACTATTATTGTTGAATTTACTAAAACTTTCGTTCTTTTAAAAGATTTCCTTTTTCATCCCAAATATACCAGGTTCCAACTTTTTCTCCCTCACTATATTCCATCTCATATCTTTTAACGCCATTATCGTCCCAGATATACCATTTTCCGTGTTTTTTGTTCCGTTTGTAAGTTGCTTCTGCAATTTTTACAGAATTATCGTTCCAGGTAATCCAGGTACCATCCATTAATCCGTCGGAATAAGAACGAACCTCCTGAATTTTTTCATTTTCGAAGTAAAGCGTAATTTTTCCATTTCGCTTTCCCTCCGCTAAATTCATTTCTATTCGTTTGTTACCATTCTCGTAAAATTCGGTATAAGTTCCCGTATACAAATCTCCCGTTGTATTATAATACAATCCTTCAACTTCCTTAATCACCTGGGATATGGAGTGATTTGTTAGCAGACAAAATAAAATGCCCAAAACAACTGTTAACTTCCTGCTCATTTATAAAAATTAATCCTTTTTAAGAACCAGGCGAATAACATTGTTTACACCATTCACATTCACATCCTTTAATTTATTGTCATTATACGAAATATAACTCGACAAAATGTTGTAATTACCCGGAACAACATTGGAAATTCTGAAATTTCCATCAAAATCCGTATAAACTGTTTCATTCGAACCTTCGAAACGGATAGCAACTCCTGTTAATGCTTCACCAGTTTCATTATCCAAAACAACACCAGTTAAACTCGTTGTTATCATTGCTGCCATTTCGGCAACTTCTATTTCTTTATCGCCCACAGGCGTAACTACTTTTACTGCCTTACTTTCAAGACCTAAAACAAGCAGTATGGCAAAAAGGAATATTAATTTTTTCATTTTTCTGTTTTCGATTTAAGAAGATTACTTTATCGCTATGTGTTTTTTTAATTAACTTAATTTCTTTATTTTTGAGTAGGATTAAAAATCTGATTGATTGTCCTTCTCTTACACAAGCAAATGTAGGCTGGTATAATCTGAAAGAGATTAGAATAAGCTTATTAAAATATTAAGTATGAGTTAACTTTTTATTGAGAAATTATTACAACCTACCTTGCATGACTATAAAAAGCTACATATCAGAATGTATCAACGATTTTATTAACTTATTCTACCCAAGATTATGTGAGGCTTGCGGTAATTATCTATTTAAAAATGAAGCAACAATTTGCACCAAATGTTTATTTCATTTACCCAAAACGGATTTTCATCTGCATAAAAACAATCCTGTCTCGATATTGTTTTGGGGTAGAGTAAATATTAATTATGCCGCTTCGTATTATACATTTAGTAAAGGAAGTCAGTTTCAGAAGTTAATTCACAAATTGAAATATCACAATAAACAAGAAATTGGAATTGCATTGGGAAAACACTTTGGTGAAAGTCTAAAAAATTCAGAATTTTTTAAAGATATTGATGTTATTATTCCTGTTCCACTGCATCCAAAGAAAGAAAAAATAAGAGGATACAATCAAGCAGAATTAGTAGCTCTTGGCCTTGGAAAATCTATGCTGAAACCTACTGATTCAAAAAATTTAATCAGAAAGATTCATACCGAATCACAAACTAAAAAGAACAAATTAGAACGATGGCAAAATGTGGATAACATCTTTGAGCTGATAGAGCCATCGAATCTAATTAACAAGCACATTTTATTGGTTGATGATGTAGTAACCACAGGATCAACCCTTGAGGCGTGCGCTCATGCCCTATTAAAAGCCGAGGGTGCAAAAGTTAGTATCGCCACCCTGGCATATGCTTAATCTACATCAACAAATTTATATCCTACTCCTTTAATTGTTTGAATAAAACGATCGCCAATTTTTTCACGCAATTTCCGAATATGTACATCTATTGTACGATCTCCAACAATAATTTTTTCGCCCCAAATGGCCGCATAAATATCATCACGGGTAAATACTTTTTCCGGACGCGATACCAACAATAATAACAACTCAAATTCTTTTCTTGGTAATGAAAACTCATTTCCATTTTGAATAATTAGATAACGCTCCCTGTCAATCGATAAATTCCCAATCGTAATCAATCGGGTTGATGGATTCGAAGTATCATCAGAAATTCGTCCTGATCTTTTCAAAAGAGCATTTACCCGGCTTATAAATACCTTTGGTTTAATTGGCTTATTAATATAGTCATCGGCTCCTGCTTCAAAACCTGCAATTTGAGAATAATCTTCTCCTCGCGCGGTTAAGAAAGAAATCAATACATCCTGAAAATCTGGTATTGAACGAATTTTTTCGCATGTTTCAATTCCATCCATCTCCGGCATCATCACATCTAAAATAATTAAATGAGGATGAAATTTTTTAGCTTTTTCAATGGCTTCAACGCCATTTCCAGCTGTGGCAACCTGAAAACCTTCTTTTTTCAGATTATAACTCAAAAATTCGAGAATATCAGATTCATCATCTACCAATAAAATCTTGTAATCGCTGCTTTCCATTATATTTTTGGCTATTTAGTTTTGTTTATTTCGCTTTGTCCAGTGTAAACGTAAAACTTGCACCCTCGCCGTATGTGCTGCTAACATTTATAGTTTGGTTATGAGCATCAATAATGTGTTTAACAATAGCAAGTCCTAATCCAGAACCTCCCATATTTCGGGACCGGCTTTTATCCACTCTAAAGAAGCGTTCGAAAATCCGGGGAAGATTATCAGGCTCAATTCCAATGCCATTATCCCGAATTTCGATCAGAAACGTTTTATCCATACTCATTACTTCAATATGTGTTGTTCCTTTGTTTTTTCCATATTTAATAGAATTAACAAGCAGATTATTCACAACCTGGAATATTTCCTTTTTATCTGCATACACAAATTTAGAACTATCATTTTCTTGTGCAAAAACAAGCTTTATATTATTCTTTTTGGCTCTAATTTCCTGCATCTCGAGCACCTCATTTATCAAATCGACGATATTAAACCGCTCAAAACACAATTTTAATTCTCCTGATTCCAGTTTTGAAATAACTTCCAGATCCTTAACAATTGTAATCATACGGTTGATGCTTTTTTCGGTCCGCTCCAAATACATTCTATTAATAGATTGATCTTCCAGACCTCCATCCAACAAGGTAAGAACATAACCTTGAATATTAAAGATAGGTGTCTTAAGCTCATGAGAGACGTTACCAATAAATTCTTTTCGGTATTTCTCTTGTTTTTTTAATTGTGAAACCAGCGATCCCCTGTTTTCGCTCCATTCCATCACTTCCATTTCCACGGCATGCAAAGCATCAGTATTTTGAACTTTTTCAGCTAAATCCTTATCAATTAACTGAGTATCATGAATTGTTTTATAAAGTATTCTGATTTTAGAATATAAAAATCGATCAACGAGATACTTTGTCATGAAATAAACCAGCAAACCTGTAATAATTGTAAATATAATCAGATACAACAAATTAAAGGGTAAAAAATAGGTGAGCCCGTATAGTAATATACTTAGCAATGCAGTAAATAAACTTAGATAGACTGTAACCTTTTTTGATGAAATCAATTTCATATGATAATAATATGTTTTTTAATTGCAATATAGCCTGTCCCGAATTTATCGGGAGAACTTGCCATGTACCAATAATTATCCCCTGTGTCAAAATATCCTTGTCACAGACGTTTCATATAAATTTTAAAATGCTATTTCAAGTAAGTAAACCAACAATAATGACGTAAAATAAGGATTACTGAATCACTCTTTTTTCGATCAGCAAATATTTAAATAAAAGTAAGATAATCTTTGAAATCTATGTTAAGTTTTCATTAATCTTATTGTAGTTCAATTGTTTAAATATTAATAAAATCTTAATAATTAAGACATAAAAATAATTAAGCCCGATAATTTCGTCTTAAAAAAGTGAGAAATATTTCGTGAGAAATTTTCGATCATTTTTACTCGAAAAAATAAATAAATCAAAAAAACTGTCTTAAAAAAACACTGTAATAATTTCGCAATCTCATTGTAATAATAACGAAGCAAATATAAATAACACACTAATTACATTTGACTTACCTACTGGCTCAATTATCAATGTAAATATCATCTTTACATTCACTTCACATTTGTTTTACAAACGAATCAATCCCTAACTTAAAATTAACACCAGCAGTTTAATTTGATAATTTTTATTTAAAACATACTTATCATTCTAATCACAGTTCTTCCCTAACATCGCAATGTGAATAGAAAGTAAAAACGTATTGACTTATTTTTTGAAAAATGATTAAACAAGTAATCTTAGTTTTATTACTAAGCATTTCATCAATTAGTGTATTTGCACAAAAGGGAAGCGCAAAAGGAAATGTGAAGGATGGAAAAACCGGAGAAGCATTAATTGGAGCATCGGTATATGTAGACGGTACTACTATTGGAACTGTAACCGATTTTGATGGTAATTATATACTCTCAAATATACCAACAGGTATTGTAATCCTAAAATGTTCTTTTATCTCTTACGAAACCTTATCGAAAGAAAACATCACCGTTAATGAAGGAAACCCGGTGAATGTAGATTTTGTATTAGGATCATCTACAGTGGAACTAAACGATGTAAAGGTTTTTGCAAAGGCAAAAAGAGAATCGGAAGTAGTATTGCTGTTGGATCAGAAAAAATCTGCAGTCATTAAACAATCTATTGGGGCTCAGGAATTAGCCAACCAAGGTGTTTCCGATGCTGCTGCTGCAGCAACTAAAATTACCGGAATTTCGAAACAGGAAGGAACCAACGGATTAAACGTTCGTGGATTAGGCGATAGGTACAACTCAACAAGTTTGAATGGTTTGCCTTTACCATCAAACGATTCTGAATTTAAAAATATTGACTTGAAACTATTTTCAACTGATATTATCGAATTTGTTGATGTTCAAAAAGTTTCTATGGCTAATCTTTCAGGAGATTTTGCAGGTGCTAATATTAATATAATTTCGAAAAAGCACAATGGCGAAGACTTTTTTAAGGTGGGTTTAAAAACAGGATTCAACTCAAGCATGCTTGATGCCGATCAATTCTATATGAGTGACGGACCTAATTTTACCGGTTTTTACAACTCAAATTATCCAACCGATTTTTCAAATTATAAATTTGAGAACAAATGGAATCCACAGGAAAAATCAATTGATCCAAATTTGGGTATAACATTATCCAGAGGAAAAACCTATGATTTTAAAAATTCCAAACTGAACATTTTTGGAACACTTTCCTTCGATAATGAATACTACTACGGAGAACTTACGGAAAGAAAAATAAATGGCAGTGATGACTTAAGACAGGATTTATCGGGTGAAGAGTACCAATATGATACTCAAACAACCGGAATGATGAATTTAAATTACAATTGGAGAAATTCCAATATTTATTTGAATGCAATGTTCTTAAATACTTCGGAAGATTGGATTGGAAGCGGTACTGGCTACATTAAAGATTTGGCTGAAGAAGGTGCATTCGTTCGAAAAATGGAATTCGAAAGAAATACTGTACTTGTGAACCAACTGTTGGGAGATCATAAGGTAAATTCTAAAATAAATATCAATTGGGGAATAACCTATAATAATGTAAATAACATTGTCCCCGACAGAAGATATATTACCATGGAGAATGGTACTGATACGGAAAAAGAATTTGCAACAAATGATCAGGCCAACAATAACAGATATTATCATGATCTGGTTGAAGATGAAATAGCAGGCAATTTTAATCTGGATTACAAATTTGGAGAAGGATTTGAAGATACCGTTTACAAAGGAAAAGTAAGTGTAGGCTATTCAGGAAAATTTAAAACAAGAAGCTTTGAAGCGGTTCAGTTCAATCATAAAATTTTAAACAATAGATTTACCAATATCAACGATATTGATTCCTATTTTAACAATGAAAATCTTCAAAATAAAACATTTGACTTAAAAGTAAGATCAAGCGATTTTGTAATTCTTTCAACTTATGATGGGAAACAAACCATTAATGCAGGCTTTGCTTCTCTGGAATACAATTTTACTGCCCGCTTGTTGCTTTTATTAGGAGTTAGACTTGAGAATGTTTATCAGCAAATTGAATACAATACAGCTTTAGGAAAGGGGAAGGAAGATTTTACCGAATTAAATGTATTGCCAAATCTGTCCTTACGATACGCCTTAACTGATAAATCAAACCTGCGATTTGCAGCCGGCGTTACTTATACACTTCCACAATTTAAAGAAACTGCTTTGTTTTCTTTTCAAAATAAAAACGAAGCTACTTTAGGTAATCCGTATTTAACTCCATCGAAAAACTACAATGGAGAATTGAAATGGGAAGTATACCCGAAACCAAACGAATTATTTTCTGTTGCCATTTTTGGAAAATACATCGCCGACCCGATCAATAAATTTGTAATGGCATCAGCCAGTAACGATTTTACCTATGCAAATACAGGAGATTGGGCTTATGTATATGGAGTAGAGCTGGAAGCTAAAAAAGATATTCTCACAATTTCTTCCGGAAATTCTGCTAAAAAATTATACACAACTGCCAATCTTACCTTAATGAAAACTGAGCAGACATTGGATAGTGAAAAAATTAACGAACAATCTCAAGGTCTTGTAAATGCAAATTTCAATAAAGATAAAGAAGAATTACAAGGTGCTGCTCCGCTTATTGCAAATGCAAATTTAAGTTATAAATATTCTTGGAACACTGTTAATTCAATAACCTCTACCATTTCCTACAATTATGTTTCTGACCGATTAAATCTAATTGGATATGCATCACTGGGAAATCAGGTAGACAAGGAAATTCACAATCTTGATTTTGTTGTAAAATCAAAATTAAAAAAGTTCGGTGTAAACCTCTCTGTAAAAAATATATTAAACCAGAATATAGATAGAATTCAGAAAAACGAAACCCAAAACTGGTTAGTTAAACACCATAAAAAAGGAGTAAAATTCAGTTTGGGAGTAAACTATACATTTTAAAAAAATTCCATTTTATAATTAAAAAAAAAGAAAAAATGAAAAATTTATTGTTATCGATGTTAGCGATTTCTATAATTGCTTTATCAAGTTGTTCAGATGATGACAATGGGACTGACAACCCGCTTGATAAATTTACAGTTGAAAATTTTAAGGGGGATGTTACCGAAAGCATGACATTAGATGCCAGCAAAGTTTACAAGTTATCAGGAAAACTTCTTGTAAAATCGGGAGCTACTTTAACAATTCCCGCAGGAACAAGAATCGAAGCCACAACACCAACCTCCGCAAACAGCGAAGTTCGCTACATCGCTGTTGAACAAGGAGCAAAAATAAATATTGATGGTACTGCTAATTCACCTGTTGTAATGACCAGTGATATAAAAGAAGCTGAAGCCTGGGGTGGATTGGTATTGTGCGGATATGCTCCAACCAACAAAGCTGATGCAAGTGCTGGTGCTGAAGTTTCTGGTTTAACTTATGGCGGCGATGTTGCTGATGATAATTCAGGAAGTATTACTTACCTGCGTTTGGAATATACAGGTTATAAATATACCGATACAAAAGAATTCAACGGACTTTCTTTATTCGGTGTTGGTTCTGGAACTACTTTAGATTATATCGTATCTTATAAAGGTGGTGATGATGGTATGGAGTTCTTTGGTGGAACCGTTAATGCTTCTCACTTTGTTTCTGTTGACAGTGAAGATGATGGAATCGATTTTGCTGACGGATGGTCTGGAACCGGAGAGTACTGGGTTTCAATCAACTCAACAAAATCAGGTATCGAAGGATCAAACAACGGCGATAACGGAGCAGCAACTCCTATGACCAATGCTACTTTAAAAAACCTTACTGTTTACGGAATGGGCGAAAAACCATTCTATTTGAAAGAAGGTGCTGGTAAAATGAATATCAATAATATCGTTATTGGTGGTTTAGCAGACGGAAAAGCTCAAGCTTATTTTTATGCTGATGATGCATCAAAAGATGCTGCCGCACATGCTAGAATTGATGCTGGTGATATTAAAGTTACCGACGTTAAATTCGTAAACATGGGTGAAGGAAATACAGTTAAGACTGTAGCTGGTTTAACCGTTTCAGAAAACTTTTCTGCCAGCGGAGCTGGTAATGGTATCAACAAACCAGACTGGATGCCGGACGCATTAAATACAATTAATGCAACAACTACTGTTTTTGGTGATGCAGTAAAATCTACTTTGGTGTTAAACGAAGATATCACATCAGATAAAACATTAGATGCCAATACTACTTATATTCTTGATGGTCCTGTAATTGTTAAAAAAGGTGCAAAATTAACTATCCCTGCAGGAACTGTAATTATCGCTTCGGAAGTAACTCAGGCCAATGCTGCAGTTCGTTATATCGCTGTTGAACAAGGTGCTCAAATCTTTGTAAATGGTACTGCTGATGCTCCTGTTGTTATGACTTGCGCAAAAGAAGAAGCAGAAGCATGGGGTGGATTGGTATTGTGCGGATACGCTCCAACTAACAAAGCCGATGCAAGTGCTGGTGCTGAAGTTTCCGGTTTAACTTATGGCGGCGATGTTGCTGATGATAATTCAGGAAGCATTACTTACCTGCGTTTGGAATATACAGGTTATAAATATACCGATACCAAAGAATTTAACGGACTTTCTTTATTCGCTGTTGGTTCTGCTACTGTTCTTGATTATATCGTATCCTATAAAGGTGGTGATGATGGTATGGAATTCTTTGGTGGAACTGTAAACGCTACTCACTTTGTTTCTGTTGACAGTGAAGATGATGGAATTGATTTCGCTGACGGATGGAATGGAACCGGAGAATATTGGTTGTCAATCAATTCTACAAAATCAGGAATTGAAGGATCAAACAATGGTGATAACGGTACTGCAACTCCTATGACCAACGCTACTTTAAAAAACCTTACTGTTTACGGAATGGGCGAAAAACCATTCTATTTGAAAGAAGGTGCTGGTAAAATGAACATTGATAACATTGTAATTGGCGGATTGGCAGCTAACAAAGCTCAAGCCTATTTCTATGCTGATGACGCAACAAAAGATGCTGCCGCACATGCTAGAATCGATGCTGGCGATATTGTTGTTACCAATGTTAAATTTGTTGATATGGGAACTGGTAACGATGTAAAAGCCATTACTGGTCTAACTGTTACCGAAAATGCTGATGCAACAGGTGCTGGTGCTGGTACTGCAAAACCAACTTGGTTGTCGGATGCTTTGAACAAAGCTTACAACGGAACTACTATTGTACAATAGTTCACTATAAATTCAGATAATTAGGAAAGGCAGATCCGTGAAGATCTGCCTTTTGTTTTGTTTTGTTTCTATTTCTCTGTTTAGAATGTTCCAATTTTTTGAAAGACATCTCTAATTGCCAGATCTATCTCAGCCCTAATCCTTCAAATCAAATCCATTTGAACCAATTGCTGCAGAAATTCTTACAATTTAAAATTCGAATTGAACAATTGTTTGAGAAATGGTATCAAAACAGTTTTAGAA
>JAFGYE010000073.1 GCA_016936255.1 Marinifilaceae bacterium
GGAAAAGGAGAAAGTCAACAAGCATCAGCCTAAAAAGGCAAAAGGGAGAAAGGTAAAAGGAGAAAGTCAACAAGCATCAGCTTAAAAGAAAAAGATATGATCAGATCAGTAGCATGGAGAAATATTTGGCGCAGTCCGCTTCGCTCAGGAATTATTATTGCTGCAATCAGTATTGGCATGTCGGCAGGTGTATTTACCACCACTTTTACCAAAGGCTGGATGAATCAGCGGCTTGAGGCAGGGGTTGAAACCGAGGCTTCGCACATACGAATTCAGCAAGCAAAATTTGGAGAGAATTACGATTTGAAAGAGTCCATTCCGAACAGCGAATCGTTAGTGAATGAAATTTCCAAATTGGATCACATTAACGGAATCAGTCCAAGAATTGTGATCCAATCGATGCTTGCCTCGGCCGAAACAGGAACGGGAGTTAAAATCATTGGAATCAACCCCGAAAAAGAAAAGACTGTTACCAATTTGCACGCCAAATTATCTGAAGGAAAATATTTCGAAGGGATGAAGAGAAATCCGATTTTAATTGGAGCCAAACTGGCTAAAAAACTGAAGGTGAAAATGAAGTCGAAAGTCGTAATTACCGTTCAGGATGCATCGGGAAATATTACCGGAGGAGCTTTTAGAGTATGTGGCATTTTTGATATCACCAATGGGATGTACGAAGAAACAAATGTGTTTGTGCTCAAGAGCGATCTGGCCCGCTTACTCGGATTGGATGAGCAGGTTTCGCACGAAATAATTGTTCATCTGGATGATACGGAACTGATCGATCAGCAGAGCCTGCTGCTAAAGAACAAGCACAAAAATTTGTTGGTTCAGACCTGGAAAGAAGCCATGCCCGAATTGGGTTATATCAATGAAATTGGAAATCTGTATACCTATATTTTTGTTATCATTATTCTATTGGCTCTGGGCTTTGGAATTGTAAACACCATGCTGATGGTGATTCTTGAAAGAGTAAAGGAAATTGGCATGTTAATGGCAATAGGAATGAGTAAGGCCCGGATTTTTGGCATGTTAATGCTGGAAACCGTTCTGCTGACTTTCACAGGAGGATTTACCGGCATTCTTATTGGCCTGGGTGCCACATACGCCACAATGGAAAACGGGATCAATCTTTCGAGTTACGCCGCCGGCTTCGAAGACATGGGCTACAGTGCTCATGTGTATCCGGTGGTGGAATTTGAAACACTGCTTGTGATCACAATACTTGTGATTATCACCGGAATTGCGGCATCAATCTATCCGGCCCGAAAAGCCTTAAAATACCATCCCGCTGATGCGATAAGAACAGAATAGCTGGGATAATATCCACCTTAAAAGAACTGAAATATGAACATCATAGAAATTACAAACCTTCATAAGATATACAACGACTCCGAAGTAAATGTTCATGCCGTAAACGGCATTAGCCTTAGCTTCGAAGAAGGTGAGTTTGCAGCCATTGTAGGACCTTCCGGCTCAGGGAAATCGACCCTGCTAAACATGCTTGGTGGTTTGGATGCGCCTACCAATGGCAAAATTCTGATCGACAATAAGGATTTACGTGAGTTAACATCGTCTGATCTGATTAAATTCAGAATGCAGAATATTGGTTTTGTTTTTCAATCGTACAACCTGATTCCGGTTTTAACGGCCAGGGAAAATGTGGAATTCATTATGCATCTGCAAAACCGTCCCAAAAAGGAACGGGAAGAAAGAAGCATGGAGTTATTAAATGCCGTTGGTTTAGAGGGACGAGAAAACAGCCGTCCAAATAAACTTTCCGGCGGACAGCAGCAACGGGTTGCAGTGGCAAGAGCTTTGGCCTCGAAACCCAAATTTGTTTTGGCCGACGAACCTACTGCAAATCTGGATTCGAAATCGACCGAGAATCTATTGGAGATCATGGAAGACCTGAACAAAAAGGAGAACATCACCTTTATTTTTTCAACTCACGACCAAAGAGTTGTGAACAAGGCTCATCGGGTAATCACCCTTGAGGATGGAAAAATTATTAGTGACGAACGCAGACCATAAAGCAAATTGCTTCCTGTTAAATTAGTATCCAGTAAGATGAAAAAAGCCATTCTTGCTCTCTTTCTATTTCTTTCCTTGCTTTCCCATTCGCAGGAACGCAAATGGAATCTGAATGGTTATGTGAAAGATCTGTACATGTTTTATCACCCGGAACAGCCTCCTATTGGACCTGAGTTACCAAATTATCATTTGAACACCATTCACAACCGGTTAAATTTCAATTGGTACGCTAACGAGAAGATTAGCTTTTCAATGGGAATGCGAAATCGCTTGATCATGGGAAATATGGTAAGTGAAATTCCCAATTACCGGGCTACTGCAAATGTTGACAATGGATACATGGATTTGTCTTGGCTTAGTGCCCGTTCCCACAAATGGTTTTTGCATTCGATAATCGACAGAGCCTACTTTGATTGCACCCAAGGCGATTGGCAGTTTCGTATTGGGCGTCAGAGAATCAATTGGGGAATCAGCAAGGTTTGGAATCCCAATGATGTTTTCAACAGCTTCTCTTATTTCGATTTTGACTATGAAGAACGTCCGGGCAGTGATGCCGTCAATATCAGACATTATCCGGGCGTTACCTCTTCGATGGAACTGGTATTTAAAATGGCAGACCATTCCAGTGAAATGGCCTTAGCCGCCATGTACCGATTCTCGAAATGGAATTACGATTTTCAATTGTTATCCGGTTGGGTTGGCGATGACTATGTGCTGGGCGGCGGATGGTCCGGCGATATCATGGGCGGCGGTTTTCGTGGCGAAATATCTTACTTTACTCCCCGCCCGACGAAGAACAGTTCCAAAGAAGCAAAAGTTGCTTCCCTATCCTACGATTACACCCTGAAGAACAATCTCACTCTTTCAATCGAAGGACTTTTCAACAGCAATGGCAGCACAAAAAATGCGGTCGGTTCAAATGTTCTTTTTGATCAAAACTTGTCAGCGAAAATGCTTTCCCGGGCTAAGTATTCGGTATTTGGGCAGTTGGCTTATCCAATTACTCCCTTATTCAATGCCAGCTTATCAACAATTTTCAACCCTTCGGATCATTCCTGCTACCTCAATCCTTCGTTTAGCTATTCTCTTAGCGAAAACATTGAACTAATGCTGACCACTCAATTGTTTTTTGGTAAAAATGGCAGTGAATTTGGAGATATTGGACAAGTAGCTTTTGGAAGATTACGATGGAGTTTTTAAAGGGATTTGTTATTTCCAATCCTTCCATTCCGATTTCAGTACCGACATCACCAATTTATCATGGTATTCTCCATTTCGAAGTGCAGCTTCCCTGTAACGACCTTCCAAAACAAAACCTGCCCGCTCATAAGCTTTTACACCGGCAATGTTAGGCACCGAAACCGTCAGCATGATGCGGTTCAATCCCAATTCTTCAAAGCCCATTTTCACAATCATTTGGGTGACTTGGGTACCAATTCCCTTTCCCCAATAATCCTTATCGCCTATGAAAATGAAATATTCTCCGGATTTATTAATCGTTGAAATGCCACTGATGCCTGCGTAACCAACAAAAACACCATCCACAAAAATTCCGTGATTGCTGTTCCTTTTATCACTAATGGCCTGTGCATACCAATCTTCAATCTGTTGGTCGGTTTTCATCGCCTGAAATATTGACAAGGAGTAAATGATTGCTTCCTCATCTTTAATCCATTTGCAGAATGACGGAAGGTTTTCGGGGGTGAGTGGTTTTAGTTTAATCATTTATTTTTCTTTAAAAGCTCCACCTAAAATCGGAGATAATTAATAAGCTTTATATCTTTTTTCTACCACAAAAAAAGCAAATATGCATAAGCAAGAGCAAACAAAACAGCAACGCTAACTGCAACAATTAAAACCCGTCTATTTTCACGATGAATCTTAAATCTAATTTTTTCTTTAATGTTAGTTAATTCCGCATTGGGTACTTTTTTAAACCTGAGAAAGGTTCTTCTGCTTTCTTTAATTTTAATATTATCCCGGAAACCAGGTTTTTGAGAATGAAGTTCAGATTTATTCTCTTTCATTCTTCTAATCATATCGAAAACGTGACCTGCTGATGACATTCAGTTTCATTTTTTAAAATATCTACAATATATATTAATTAACAATAATAGAAAAATAAAAACTCCCTTTCGGTTGAAACAAAAAGGGAGCTTTTACAGGTATTGATATCTTTTTTTAGAAGCCCTGACTTGCAGCAACAATAATTGCAACAATCATTCCGATTGGGTATAAGGCAAGCATCACAATTGTGAAAATTCCCATAAACTTGTAGTGCGATTTCATGTATTTCATCGACTCGGTAAGGCTTTGCGTGCTCTTACCTGCAAGTGCAAGCTTTGCTTTATTTGCAAATTGCAGCAGATAATAGATTGGAAAGAAGTACACTCCCGCCAGTACCAAATATAAAAACCCGATTCCTCCAATAGGAAATGGCAGTATACTTGCCATTGATCCGGCCAAGGCAAACACTGCGAATGATCCCAACACCATGAATCCCATAAAAATAAAGCCAACAATGGCTAAAAACTTCGCCCACTTAGCGGTTTCACGTAAATATGCTTCTGCCTGAGTTTCCAGCAACAACTCATTTTTAATTTCAGTTCCTTGTGTTTCTAAATTCTCCATGAATCAATAATTAGTGTTATGATTTTTATAAAGAGCGCTAAGTTATTATTTATTTAAAAATCTAAAAATTAAAATTCAAACTTTACACGTTCATACTGTTTACCGCAGAATTTTGGCAAAATATAATTATTTCCTTTTTCATTCCTTAATTAAAGCACTACCATCTCACGGTAAACACGGTCTCTCCCACTTTCGAACGGCAAAGAAGACTGCCGCCATGGGCACGCATAATCTGACGGGAATAACTCAAGCCAATGCCCGATCCGTTCTCTTTTGTGGTGAAAAAGGGAATGAAAATTTCATCTGCAATTTCCTCCGAAATACCATGACCGTTATCTGATACTCTGATCTCTGTAATTTCGCCCTTTTGAATGGAAGTTACAGCAATAGCTGCATTGGAATCTGCTCCGGAAGGCTGTCCGTTGAAAGCTTCTGCCGCATTTTTCACCAGATTAATAATTACCTGAACCATCATTTGTTCATCAGCCGTAAACCGAAAATTTTTAACGGGTGGTGTCAACTTTAAATTTCCGAAAAAACTCTCTTTTATGGGCGACAACAGAATATTCAAACGCTCGAAAAAAGAATGAGTATCGATGATAGCTAATTTAGGTTCCGGTGCCTTGGACAATACCCGATACGATTGTACAAAACGAATCAATGCTTCGCTCATTTCGGTAATCACGCCCAAACCGTTAATGGTTTTTTCTACATGAATATCTTCAGACACATCCGTTATGGCGCCCAATTTCTGCTCCCATATTCTTTTCAGGGACTGTGAAATGGAAGTAACCGGAGCCAATGAATTCATTATTTCGTGACTCAGTACTCTAATCAGTTTTACCCAGGCATCAATTTCCTTGCGTTCCAATTCTCCCCGGATATCCTGTAAAGTTATCAGCCTCACTTCTTCATTCTCCAGACGAATTACCGAACATCTCGAAATCACCTGTATCCGTTCTTTTTTTAAGATGAGATCCAATACTTTTTTCTGGCGGTTTTTTAGTTCTGTAAGACCTGATGTAAATTTTGAATCGACTTGATCGAGTTGCTTAATATGTGTGAAAGTCTTTAAGCTGAGTAGTTCCAAGGCCGCCGAATTCACATCAGTAACGTAACCATCTTCGGCAAGTACCACAACTCCGGTTGCAATATTCTGAAGAATTTCTCCGAAATATTTCTCCTTAATTTTGCTTTTCACCTGCACTTGCTGCAAAATGCCGTTCAGCTCGTTCAAACTTTGATGCAGTTCGTTAATAATGGCATTGCCTGTTTTAATGGGGAAACGCAAAGTGGTATCTTCATTTTTAATGGACTGAACAAAGTAGTTCATCTCCTTGTGCGTTTTGTTCAAAAAACGCACAAATTGAAGTACCAAGACAATTTCGGCGCAGAGAATTGGGAATGCGAAATAATAGGATGCCTGCGAAAGAAAACAGCCAATCAGCACTGCGAAAAAAATCACAAAACCAAGCCGTACGAATAAAGCTGAATTGTAGTGTCTATAAGCCATACTTCTTAATTTTATTGTAAAGGGTTTGTCGTGTTACTCCTAATTGCGCCGATACAGCAGAAAGATTCCCCATTTGCTTTTCGATTGCTCCCAAAATCAACTGCTTCTCCATATCTTCCAATGTGCCGCCAAAGGCTTCAGCAGCCGAGAATTCATCCATTTTAAAAACAAAATCTTTTGCACTAATTAAGTGTGTATCGCTAAGGATTACAGCTTTTTCTATAGCATGCTGCAATTCACGAACATTACCGGGCCAACGGTAAGTTTGTAATTTCGCGATGGCTTCCGGTGCAATAACAAGTCCGTTCTTATTGTATTTTTCAGCGTAAAGCTTCACAAAAAACTGCACCAATTCGGGAATGTCAGCAATACGGTCGCGCAAGGACGGCAATTCAATTTGTATGGTGTTAATCCGGTAAAGCAAATCTTCCCGAAAACGTCCTTCTCCAATCATTTTAACCAGATTACAGTTGGTCGCACAAACCAATCGTACATCAATATCAACAGGCAAATTTTCGCCCAGTCGGGTTAGTGTTCTGTTCTGCAGTACCGATAGCAGCTTCGCCTGCATTGGCATGGATAAATTTCCAATTTCGTCGAGAAAGAGTGTGCCTTCGTTGGCCGCTTCAATTTTCCCCATTCTATCCATTCCGGCATCGGTAAATGCTCCTTTTTTGTGCCCGAACAATTCACTCTCAAACAAATTTTCGGCTATGGATCCCATATCAACGGTAACCATCACCTTCTTCGCCCGGTTGGAAAGCCGGTGAATCTCCCGGGCAACCAATTCCTTTCCGGTTCCATTTTCTCCCGTAATCAGAATATTCGCATTGGTCATGGCCACTTTTCGAACCACGGCCATCACTTTTTCCCAAGCCGGCGAACTTCCAATAATGTGATTCTTATTTTTGTTGATTTCAGCAATCAATTCATTTTCCTTTAAGCGAAGATTCTTTACCTCTTTTCTGGAATGGCTTAATTTCCAGGCCATCTCGATAGTCGTCAGCATCTTCTCATTCTCCCAAGGTTTCAGAACAAAATCGACAGCTCCCGAACGCACTGCTTTCACAGCCAACTCTACATCTCCATAGGCAGTAATCATGACCACACTCAATCCCGGATTGTATTCCAAAATCTGATTCAACCAATAAATTCCTTCGTTTCCGGTATTAATTCCTGCTTTAAAATTCATATCCAAAAGCACAACATCGTAGCTGTCACTTTTCAATTCTGAAAGCAAGGCGTTTGGACTCGACAAACATTTTACTTTTTTACAGCTTCCTGTCAGTAACAAATCCAAAGCACTTAAAATGCTTTTATTGTCATCAACAATTAAAATTTTGGCCTCTTTCATTTTTAGTAAAGATATGAGATGTGAGAGATGAGATTTTAGATCCTCAATGGTACATTATCTAATTTTTATCTAAAGTAAAAAGCTTTTCAAAAAATTAGACAACGATTGTCTATTTTTTTTACACTTCCATTTTACAGACACAACACAAACGTCTACTAATGTAAAACTTACAAGCCTTGGCACAGGATTGGATAAGCATTGGGTGAATGAATTGGAATAAACATGTATTTGAAATTGTTCAATCTAATTTATTCTTGATGATGCAGAAAAGAATAAACCACAGAGCACACTGAGAAGTGCACAGAGAAAAAATACAAACAAGGAATCAAATATTCCGCGATAAAACAAAAAGAGCTTACATATGTCAATGGATCGTAAAATTGAAGTGAAGAAGGGTTTTAAAACCAAACATATTTATATCCTTATTGGGATCATATTTCTTGGATTTTTAGTGTGGTTGCTCTTGAGCAGTTCTACCTCTACCTATCGAACCGAACTTGATAAACTCACCATATCAGACGTTTCGCAGGCAGAGTTTAAAGATTACGTTTCGATTACAGGAACTGTTGAACCCAAAACAACCATCTATCTGGATGTTGAGGAAGGTGGTAAAGTTGTCGAAAAATTAATTGACGAAGGAGAATTGGTGAAAAAAGGCGATGTTATTATCAGGCTGATTAACAACGATCTTAAATTGCAGATTCTCAATACCGAATCGTCACTTGCCTATCAGGCCAATGAGCTGCGCAATACTTTGATTAATATGGAACAGCAGAAAATCAGCAACAAACAGCAAATTCTTAGCATCGACAGTGATATCATCAGACAAAAAAGACAATACGAACAGAACCAACTTTTATTCGAAAAGGGATTTATCTCCAAAGAAGTCTACTTAAGATCGAAGGAAGATTATGACCTTTCCCTGCAAGACCGCCAGTTAAGATATCAACGAATGGTTCAGGACTCCATTTTTCGGGAGAATCAGAAAACACAAATGAACAGCAGTCTGAATAACATGAAACAAAACCTCGAAATGGTTCGGGAGCGCTTGGAAAATTTGAACATTAAAGCTCCGGCTGATGGTCAGCTGGGAAGTTTGGATATTGAAATCGGTCAATCGATTAACCGGGGCGAAAGAATAGGCCAGCTTCATATTCTGAACAATTTTAAAGTGCTTGCCGAGGTCGACGAACATTATATTGACCGTGTCCGCCGGGAGTTAAGTGCTTCGATGCAGCGAAACGATCAGGAGTTTATTTTGAAAACTAAAAAAGTATATCCGGAAGTTCGGGATGGTCGTTTTAAGGTGGATCTGATTTTCGACGGAAAATCGCCGGAGAATCTGCGCACCGGACAAACCTATCACATAAAACTGGAATTGGGACAAGCCGTTGAAGCTACACTGCTGTCCCGTGGTGGATTCTTTCAAAGCACGGGCGGACAATGGGTATTTGTTTTGGATGAATCGGGGCGGTTTGCCACCAAACGAAACATCAAAATCGGCAGACAAAATTCTCAATATTTCGAGGTACTGGAAGGATTGCAGACAGGTGAGAAAGTGATTACATCCAGTTACGATACTTTCGGAGATAATGAACGGATTGATTTTAAATAACAACAACCATACTGATCGTAAACCATCATAATAAATAGAATTTAGTAATTTACCCCTAAATCCCCTGCAGGGACTTAAGTGATAACACTTTAATATTCAATAAAAAAATAAATAGCTATGATTAACACAGTAAACCTAAGTAAGGTATTTAGAACCGATGAGATTGAAACCTTGGCTCTTAACAATGTAAATCTGAAAATCAACAAAGGCGAATTTGCTGCCATTATGGGTCCATCGGGTTGCGGCAAATCTACCCTGATGAATATTCTGGGTTTGCTCGATAATCCTTCGGAAGGACAATACACGTTTGATAGTACCGAAGTATCGGGTTTAAAAGAAGGTCAGCGCACCGATCTGCGAAAAGGTAACATTGGTTTTGTATTTCAGAGTTTCAACCTGATTGATGAGTTGAATGTATTCGAAAATGTTGAAATGCCATTGGTTTATCAACGAATCAGCAGTAAAACCAGAAAAGAGATGGTGAACAAAGTTCTGGATCGAATGAACATGAGTCATCGTGCACAACACTATCCTCAACAGCTGTCCGGTGGTCAGCAGCAGCGTGTGGCCATAGCCCGGGCGGTTGTTTCCAACCCAGGATTAATTCTTGCCGATGAGCCAACAGGTAATCTGGATTCGAAAAACGGACAGGAAGTAATGGAACTGCTTACCGAACTAAACCGCGAAGGAACAACAATCATCATGGTAACTCACTCCATACAAGATGCCGGCTATGCTCACCGAATCATCAATCTGTTTGATGGAAAAGTTGTGATGGAAGAAAGTTTGGTTGCTGAGGCAATGTAAATCTATTTTTCCCAATAATTGTTTGATAACTGTTAAATACATAAATCATGATCTCTAATCATTTGAAATCTTTTGCTCTGCACCTTTGGAAAAATAAACTTTATAGTGTGATCACTATTTTGGGTTTTGCCATATCAATCATGTTTATTCTCCTTTTGAGTATTTATATAAAAAATGAATATTCGGCCGATCAATTTCATTTGAAAAAAGACAGGATTTTCCGTTTAACTCATGGGGAAGAATCTGGTTTTGCACCCCCATCCGGACCATTGCTAATGCAAAAATTTCCGGAAGTAGAAAATTTTGCCAGAACCCGAAATATAGGAGTTTATGTAAAAGCTCCCGGCACTCCTAAATTGAAAAACCTGACACTATTTGCAGATTCATCCTTTCTTGGCATTTTCTCATTCAAGATGCTTAAGGGCGATAATAAAACTGCATTAAGCAGGGAAAAGACCGTCGTGTTAACAAAGTCTTTTGCTTACAAACTGTTTGGTAAACTTCCGGAATTGGGAACGACACTTATAATTAACGATGATTTTGACCTTGAAGTAACAGGCATTATGGAAGATGTACCTGACAACACGCACTTTCAGAAATTCGATATGCTTGTTAATTTCCCTACTCTGGGAAAAGTATTTGGGATGAATGATTTTTTGGAATCGTACAGCAGTAATTCTTATGGCTTGTACATTTTAACGAAACCCAATACCAATATTCAGGCTAAAGCTCCCGAAATATTAAAAATATTTAAGGAAGTCAACTGGATGTTTAAACAAGAATATGCAAAATCTATTGAATTAGAGCCAATTGTTGATTCATACTTCAGCACATCCAAGTCCTACGACACTAAAAATAAAAGCAAAGGTTTTCTTCAGATATTATCGGGAATTGTTTTTCTGATATTGGTGCTTTCCATTATCAACTACGTGAATCTTACAGTTGCTCAATCGTCTTTTCGAAGCCGGGAAATTGCAATCAAAAAATTAATTGGCGGAAAGAAAAAAGACTTGTTTTTGCAAAGTATGTCCGAATCGATCATCCTTAGCTTCTTCTCTTTACTCCTTGCAATTATCTTGTGTTTTCAGGTAGTTCCGGTTTTCAATTATTTACTGGATGCAAAACTCAATTTTATTGATGAATTTACATGGATCAACATTTGCATTGCTCTTTTATTTATGGGTGTTATTGGCATTATTTCAGGAATAATACCCGCCATTAAAATTGCCCGGTTTGATCCCATTGATGTAATGAAAGGCAAAATCAGAACGAAGGAGAAAAGTATCTATTCCCGAATCATGGTTAGTTTTCAATACCTCATTATTATTAGCTTAATCACAAGTGCTTTTTTCATCAATAAACAAACTAATTTTCTGCGGAATCATCAACTGGGTTTCGAACAGGAAAACATGCTTTGTTTTGAGAGTGAAATACCCCGTGAGAAACAGCGCGTTTTGCAGGAAATACTGAAAAAAATCCCCGGAGTTGAAGATGTTTGTTTAAGTGCCGGCACACCCCTTGACGGAGGAAACAACAACTGTTTTACCTATAAGGACAAAGAGCTAAGCTTTCAACATTTTATTGTAGATACCAGTTTTTTTAGATTGTTGAACATTCCGATTCGAAAAACAGGCATTGCCTTTTCTAAAGACATTTGCTTGCTGAATGAAGCCGCGGTAAAAGAATTGGAATTGCCCGAAAATGAGAGCAATTTCAAACTAAAAGGTACCGAATACCCCATTTACGGAATCGTCAAAAATTTCCATTTCAGGGATTTAAAAAGCAAATTGGGACCCGCCTATTTTCACATTCTTAAACCCGGTCAGTATGCCTGGAGCTATGTAATAAAATTAAATGGTAAAAATAATTACGAAACCATTCAAAAAATTAAAAAAGCACACAGCGACTTTACTAATGGTACGCCATTACAATTGGAATTTTTTGACGAAACGGTTCACAACTGGTACGAAAGGGAAGACAAAACCGGCAAAATTGTAATGTATTTTACTCTGCTTACCGTAATTATTTCGGTTATGGGATTGTTTGCCATGTCGCTTTATTACGTTCAGCAAAAAAGGAAAGAAATCGGTATTCGCAAAGTAAACGGCGCCAAAACCAAAGAAATACTGGCTATGCTAAACGGTGATTTTGTAAAATGGGTAGCCATCGCCTTTGTTATCGCCTGCCCCATTGCCTGGTATGCCATGCACAAATGGCTCGAGAACTTTGCCTACAGAACAGAACTTAGCTGGTGGATTTTTGCCCTGGCTGGATTAATCGCCATGGCAATTGCACTGCTTACGGTTTCGTTTCAGTCGTGGCGGGCTGCTACGAGAAATCCTGTGGAGAGTTTGAGGTATGAATAATGAATTTGATTCCAAGTTAATCTGTGTTTAGCCCATAATTTACTATAAAAACATTCTTAAGAATATAAATCATGCTTCTATACAATCTTAAACTTGCTATTAGAAACCTTTTAAGTAACAAAGTAGTTTTGCTTATTAATATTTTGGGCCTTTCAGTAGGAATAACCATAGGATTGTTAATATTCTCTTTTGCACAAAAAGAATTATCAACTGATCATTTTCTTCGTCAGTACGAACAGGTATTTACCCTGCTTCGAAATGATCAGCCAGGAGTAGCAAAACAGATGAGTCAATTGGTAAAAAAAGAAATACCAGAGATCGAATCCATAACAAACTGTCATTACGAGCAGGCTCCTCAGGTATTCGTGAAAAATAATGATGTCAGTTTTAAGATTAAAAGACTTTTGATAGCCGATTCTTCTTTTTTTAAGGTTTTTCAGCTGGCATCAGTTTATGGAAATCCATCTAATTCTTTGAACAAATCAAATCAATTGGTATTGACAAAATCGCTGGCAAAAAAGATTTTTGGTGATACAAACCCTATTGGAAAAAGTTTACTATACAATACCACTCATTTACAGAATGAATTAGTAGAAGTAACAGCTGTTATCGAAGATTTACCTCATAATTCGTCATGGGATTTTGAGGCTGTTCTTTCAACATTAACCAATTATAAAATTGATGGGTATCGAAATCAGGGATGGGGGAATCAAAATTTCATCTCCTTTCTCAAGACCAAGGAAAATGTCGATCCAGAGCTTCTGCAAGAGAAGATCATGAATATGTCCCAAGAAAATATACCTGACGAATACAAGAATCTCATTCAATTTTCCATATTTCCATTTTCTCAACTCTATTTTAACTTTCCAAAACACAGCAAGTTAAAGCATGGAAATAAATTTACCCTGGCGATCATCCAAATCATTGGTTTTCTAATTCTATTTCTTGCCTGTGTTAATTACATTAATTTGGTAACTGCCCAGCGCGGAAAAAGATATAAGAATGTTGCTATTATTAAAACCATGGGCAGTAACAAACGACATATCTTAGCTCTGTTTACATACGAATCGGCAATAACTCTTCTTATTGTTTTAGTGCTGGTAATCAGCTTTGTAAGGCTTCTATTAAACGGATTTAACCAGTTAACTCATTCTGCTTTTTCCTTAATCGAAATATTTACCGGTTGGAATCTATGTATGTTAGTTTTCATCATGCTATTTACACTGGCAATAACAGGTTTGTTTCCCGGATTGATTTTTAGCAGGCAAACCACAAGTGCTCTTATTAACAGGCATGTTGATAAAAAACAAAAAAATAGCTTAAGAAATGGCTTGCTGGTGTTCCAGTTTTTTATTTCAATCATATTAATTACTTGTTTACTTGTAATCAACCACCAAAACAAACTTCTATTCAACAACAATCCTGGATTTGAAAAGGAACATATTCTCTACGCAAGTACCAACACTGATCTGGAAAACAACATTCAGGCTTTTACAAACCAACTACTGCAAACACCGGGAATAGATGATCTTACCTTTTCGAGCGAACCAATCTTAAAAATTTCTGAAAATTGGGGTTTATCCTTTATAAATAGAGGAAAGGAAGAAACAATCAGTTTTGCCAAGTTTAGAGTTAGCTCTAATTTTTTCAATTTCTTTACCATTCAATTAAAACAGGGCAAAAGTTTTACAGAACACTCAAAAGCAAAGTGGGACTTTATTCTCAACGAAACGGCTATTCACAATTTCGACATCAAAGAACTTTCTGATGCCCGAATGCTCTTTGGTAAAGACCCCTCTTCCGGGACCATAATTGGTGAGGTGGAAGATTTTAACTTTGAATCGATGCATTCCCCCATTCGCGAAGCTGTATTTACCTGCTCAGGAAAAAGCGATGAAGTTATTTACCTGAAGACAACAGCCAATACTCCGGAGATATTGGAACAAACCATTCACTCAATTAAAAAAAAATGGAACGAATTTTCACCGAATTTCCCTTTTGAATATCATTTTCTTGATGATTCCTGGGAACAGCTTTATAGAAAAGAAAAGCAGTTTCAAAAAATCGTCAGCTATGCCGCTCTAATTTCTCTCTTTCTATCCTGTTTAGGACTGATAGGATTAAGCTTTTTTGTAATTGAAAACCGAACCAAAGAAATAGGAATCCGAAAAGTAAATGGTGCCAAAACTATCGAGATAATGAGTATGCTAAATCTGGATATATTAAAATGGACATTAATCGCCTTTGTTATAGCCTGCCCCATTGCCTGGTATGCCATGCGCAAATGGCTCGAAAACTTTGCTTACAAAACAGAACTTAGCTGGTGGATTTTTGCCTTGGCAGGACTCATTGCCATGGGAATTGCATTGCTTACGGTTTCGTTTCAATCGTGGCGGGCAGCTACAAGGAATCCGGTGGAGAGTTTGAGGTACGAATAAACAAAATTGGGCAGATATCTGCTTACAAATAAAATGGAATAACAAGAGTAACGAAACTACATAAAAAACGAATATGAATCTTCCACTAAACCTGACATTAGCAATCCGTAATATCTTCAAGAAGAAGACACAATCCATAATCAGTATTTTAGGATTGGGCATAGGTGTAGGCTGTGTTTTTCTTTTGATGTTGCTTTACATCCACGAAAATTCATTTAATGGTTCCTTCTCAAACAAACAATTACTCTACAGAGTTTTGCAAGGCAGCGATTGTCGCACTTCATTTCCTTTGGCAAGCACAAGTAAAGATGAAATTCCTTTAATTGATAATTATTTCAGGTACTATCAAACTGCCGATGTTGAACTAAAAGATTCCCGCAATGAAATTGTGCAGGATCATCAGTTTGCATTTTCAGATGCCGGCATGTTTGATTGTCTTGGTATCCGTTTTATACAGGGAAAACCTGCCCAATCAAAATCTGAAGTTTGCATTTCTGAAACTACTGCCCAAAAGTACTTTAACAGCCTCAACGTCTGCAATCAACTTCTTAAAATCAAGCTGAATAATCAATTTATATCTTTACGGATTACAGGCGTTTACAAAAATTTTCCCACCAATTCTACTTTCAATGCCAATTTCATTGCCCACATTGATTTAACACAAGAGGTACTCAGTCACAACCAAGAAATGTTCGGTCATTACGGACAGGAAAACGAAGAGTTTAAAGACTGGAATCACTTTCCATTTCATAGTTATTTGCTCCTAAATCCGAAGGCAAATCCAGAGGTAATTGTTCACAATATCCAAAACTATAAAACACGAACAAATCATGAAAAACGGAAAACAATGGATTTTAGTTTGCAGACAATTACCGATATCTATTTAAAGTCAAATGATGTTACCGGAGATACATTTACACCATCGGGAAATGCAAAACAGTTAATTTATTTTTTAGCCATTGCTTTATTCATTTTACTCATCGCAATTGTCAATTACATTTTTTTAACCAAGGCAAAAATCACCTCCCGCTTAAAAGAGTTGGGAACCCAGAAAGCATTGGGAGCCTCAGGTGTTGCCATCAAAAAACAAATCGTACTCGAATCAAATTTAATTTCTTTCATCAGCCTTGTTCCTGCTTTTTTCATCCTGATTGTTGGCATTCCATTTCTGAACGCAACTTTGGATCGCAACCTGAGTATTGAATTGTTCTCGATGTGGCAGGTATGGTCCTTATTGATTCTCATTGTTTTGCTTACCGGTTCCGTTGCCGGATTAGTAATCGGTATACATGTTTCCAGAGTTTCAACTGTTCTTTTGCTTTTGGGTAAAGTTTCGCAAACACCAAAAGTAAAATCATGGAACAACTCCTTTCTGAGTTTGCATTTTGCCATATTTATAGTATTGATTGTTGGTGTTCTAACAGTCAAAAAGCAACTCCATTATGCTCAAACCAGTTCCCAAAACATCAATCCCAAAAACATTATTATCTGTGAGTTAAATTCAACAGAATTAAGAAATCAGTTTAATGTTATCCAAACGGAAGTGGAAAAAATTCCTGGGGTAAGGTATTCCGCCGGATCTTCTTTTATTCCGCCCTTCAATTACTTTCTGCCGGTTAATTTGCAATACGAAAATGAAAGAATTCAATTTGATGGACTAATTATGGGTAAGGGAATGGCAGAACTTCTGGAGCTTAAAATTATAGAAGGAGAAAGTTTTGGAGACTTCCGCACCGATCAAACAGAAATGATTTTTAACGAATCAGCAGCCAAACAATATAATCTGAAAGCTGGTGAAATGTTTAATGGATGCTATGTAAAAGGAATTGTTAAAGATTTTAATGCTCATTCGTTACGAAGGATGATTCAACCCTTGGTTATTCTTCAGCAAGACCCTAAAAAAATGAGTTTGTTTGCCATAAAAACAAATGGGAAAAATGATGAGGCAATTACAGAGTCTGTTCAAAATTTATTCAAAGAAATTTCTCCTGATAAAATGGTAAAAGTCTATTCTCTTGCCGATCAGATTACCGAATTCTACCAAACAGAACAACAACAGGCAAAACTAATCAGTGCCTTCTCACTGCTTGCAATTGTTCTTTCTGTAATGGGATTATTGGGAATGGTACTCAACACCATATCAAGAAAAACCAAAGAAATAGGTGTCCGCAAAGTAAACGGAGCCAAAACCTACGAAATTATTGCAATGCTTAACAAAGGTTTTGCAAAATGGGTAGCCATCGCCTTTGTGTTGGCCTGCCCGATTGCCTGGTATACGATGAACCAATGGCTCGAAAACTTCGCTTACAAAACAGAGCTCAGCTGGTGGATTTTTGCCGTAGCAGGAATCATCGCCATGGGAATTGCGTTGCTTACCGTTTCTATTCAATCGTGGAGAGTGGCAACAAGAAATCCGGTAGAGAGTTTGCGTTACGAATAAACCTAAAACAAACAACATGCTTTGGTATCATTTAAAATTGTCGGTTTTACGTCTGCTTAAAAACAGAGCTTTTTCAGTAACCAATATACTGGGTCTCAGTATTGGAATTGCATCCTTTTTTGTCTTATTCATTCATGTGCAAAATGAACGAAGCTACGACAGGCATATTAAAGATCATCAGGATATCTACAGGGTAGCATCAACCCCTTCGCATATAGATGATACATGGGCCAGAAGTTTAGGATTTATTAAAGAAGCCTCCGCCAATTTTCCGGAAGTAGAAGACGCAACACAATTTTCACACTGCCAGTCAGGAACCATTAAAATACATGAACAAAGCATATCGCAAAAGGATATTTTATCGGTCGACACCAATTTCATGAACCTATTTGGTGTTGAAAGTCTTGTCGGAAACCTAGCGGACATTACAAAACCCAATGTTGCCTTCATTTCGGAACGATTTGCTGAAAAACATTTTAAAGACAGAAACCCAATTGGTGAATACATCGATGTTGAAGCATTGCAATATAGTAGAGATCTTGGGAAATATGAAATTGTTGGCATCATTAAAAACACACCCATCAAAACTCATTTTAATTGCGAAATCCTGCTGTCCCAAAAAGGTTCACTCAATGTCGCTTATGCCTCTTTGTCTGAAAGAAAAACTCAATGGGTTTACAACTATCTAAAATTGAAAAAAGGAGTTGCTCCTTCGCTTGTTGAAGAGAAACTCCTCAATGCATTCAATAATTCAAGCTTAAGACAAACCCGTGGACCCAAAGACTACGAATTCAGTCTCACAAAACTTTCCGATATTCACTTAAAATCCAATTTCAGATTTGAATTAAAAGAAAGCAATACAAAAATAAATATCAATTTATTCACTGCAGTTGCCGTTATTATTTTGATGGTTTCATTAATCAACTTTGTTAGTTTAATCACAGTTAACCTTTTTAAAAGATCAAAAGAATTTGGATTGAAAACATCCGTTGGTGCTCACAAAAAACATTTGCTCACACAAGTTCTTATTGAAGTAATTCTGCTTTGTTCATTGTCAATCATTATCGCTCTAATTTTAATTGAGGCGCTAACACCTTACATTAATAACTTCTATGAAATTCAATTCGATATTTTCTATTCCGAACCAATCATTTATCTGACAATATTAACTGTTCTGATATTCAGTGGTATTCTAAGCATCCTTTTTGTGCGCTTTTTTATTTTAAAAAACAATTCAACCAGCGATATCATTAAAGGTCATACATCTTTAACCGGAAGACGTATTTTACAACCATTAATGATCTTTCAAATCCTGATTGTAATTGTGCTCATTTCATCTGCTATTTTGGTCAACAAACAAATTTCGTACCTACTGAATAAACCTCTTGGCTTTACAAAAGACAATGTTGTTGTCCTCAACATTAAAGATTTTTCAAAAGACCCCAATGTGTTTGCCAATGAATTGAGAAAAAAATCATCCATCGAATCAATTGGCTTTACAATGCAGCATTTTGGATATCCCACACAAACCTTATCGCTTGATGGTTTTGGGATTGAAGGAACCGCTGAAATGTCGATGGCTAATTATGATTTTCTGAAAACCATGAACATCCAACTTGTTCACAATTACATCAACACTTCATTAGATACCATTGAAGGAATGGTTATCAACAAACATTTGTTTAAAAGATTGATGGAAAAACACAAAACTCTTGAGGAACTGAATTTATTTCGATCCGGAATCCCATTGGAAGCAGATCAGAGAAGAGTTGATATCATTGGCGTTGCAGCAGATTTTAATTACAGTTCTGCACACAATCAAATTGGCGACTATGTTTTCCTCATCGATGAATCCCGAAACAGAGGCAGATTTATGCATATAAGAATTTCTCCCGGGAATACAAGAAACGCCATGACCCACATTCAGGAAGAGTGGCAAAAACACTATCCCAATCAAAAAATGGATTACTTCTTTATGGATGATAAAATTGCACAGCAGTACAAATCGGAGAACATCCTGAAACGAATTTTAATGAGTTTCTCTGTTCTTGGAATTATTATTGGGATACTAGGAATTAGTGCACTCTCCTATTTCACCTCCGAACAACGCACCAAAGAAATTGGTATCCGAAAAGTAAATGGTGCGAAAACCCGTGAGATTATAACAATGCTAAACAAAGGATTTGCAAAATGGGTAGCTGTCGCCTTTGTGTTGGCCTGCCCCATTGCCTGGTATGCCATGCACAAATGGCTCGAAAACTTTGCTTACAAAACAGAATTGAGCTGGTGGATTTTTGCCCTGGCAGGAATCATTGCCATGGGAATTTCGTTGCTTACCGTTTCAATTCAGTCGTGGCGGGCAGCTACCAGAAATCCGGTGGAGAGTTTACGTTACGAATAGATCTAATAATCTGTTCACGAAAACCGTAGGGACATGCCATGGCGTGTCCTTTTTCGGAAAAACCAATTACCAAAAAACACCCCAACCCCCTAAAGGGGCTTTAAAAAATCCTCTGCCTAAAGCCAGAGGCAAAGCATTAATTTTCAGATGATGCGAATTCATCAGCTGTCCCCTATATTTGGTAATCACTATCTATTTGTCAGTTTATACCAGGTAATATCATCTCCCTGAAACTTAAATCTCTCTTCCAACTGAAAGCCTAACTTGTTCAGCACCCGCTGCGATTTTAGATTACTAAGCAAGGTCATGCTGTAAATTTCGGGAATTTTAAGCTCGGTAAAAGCATAATGAATAGCAGCCTTTGTTGCTTCAGTAATGTATCCTTTGCCCCAATACTTACGCAGCAATCTAAATTTCAGATTGTAAAAATCACTGTGCCCGTTCTGGTTTTCCTTTTCAAATTTAAAACCAGTCCAGCCAATAAAATTCCCCGATTCCTTTTCAACAATTGCCCAACGTCCAATACCAATCCGCTCATACTGATCCCGAATCGATTCAATCATTTTTTTACTCTCGTTGATATTCCGAATGGGTTTTCTTCCTAAAAATTTATATACCTCAGCATCCGAGTCCATCTCGAACATACTTTCGGCATCAGTTGGCAGTATTTCCCGTAGATACAATCTTTCTGTTTCAAACAATATTTTCATTCCCAGCTCTCCTTTTTTCGTTAAAAAATCAATCTTTTTAATCTCGCACATATCTGCCAATTGTGCAAGTTTTTAGACAAATAGATTCTTATTTAGACTAAAAAATAAGATTTAAGTAAGTTTCAATTAATACTTCACACTCAACTTAAACACTAAGAACTCAAAGAATTATTTTCGGTGTTTGTAAATAAAACCTGACGATACTTGGAACCACAAATTCGTGCTCCTAGTGCTTTAAAACAAAAAAGCGACAGTTCTTTCGAACCGTCGCTTTATATCGTTTTGTAATTTGTAATTACTAATTCGTAATTATTAATTGTTTTAAACGTGTCGCAGTATGTCTTCCAAATTCTCAAATTTGGTTTTATAATCATTCATCGACCGGACAATTACCTCGTGAGCTTCTTCAACACCATAAACATGTGTAATCTCAGCTTCGCTTTCCAAACCCGGCATATCCTTGTAGGTCAAAAAATAATGTTTCAAACGACCCACAACCACATCCGAACAATCCGAAATATCAGTATAAGCACCATAAGTAGCATCATTCATCAAAACAGCAATAATCTTATCATCAGCCTCGTTTCCGTCAATCATTCGAAAACCACCAATCGGACGAACCTCTGCAATAATATCACCGTGCGATATCACTTTTTCAGTCAGTACACAAATATCCAAAGGATCCGAATCACCCTGAACATTTTCCTTGCCCGATTTTTCACTGCAATATTCACCAACAGATTCTCCACAATAAGTCTGAGGTAAAAATCCGTACAAAGCAGGAACAACATTCGAATATTTCTGAGGACGATCAATCTTCAAATAACCACTCGTTTTGTCTACTTCATATTTAACGGTGTCGGTAGGAACCATCTCAATAAAAGCCATCACCGAATCCGGCGCATTGTCTCCAACATCCAGCCCATGCCAAGGATGAGACTTGTAACGCAATCCCATTAATCTTGCGATAGGATCATTCAATTTGTTTCCCATAGTAAGTATTTCTTTTTAAGCTTCGTTTTTTAGCACAACGACTCTATTATCTAGGTAAAACAAATGTAAGAAAACAATATAAAAAACGAGCCAATCGTATTTTTCTTTTGCGTTAAATCTAAAAATTGAGTGATTTCCGCCATATAAATGTGGGGCTTACCTCCTTTTAGTCGGCCAGGCTTTTCGTTCCAAGTCCTCACCATTCCACCCACCGGCCTAATCTGCCTGCGGGCTTTCCTCTGCAATCCCTAAGCCATCCTGCCCCAAATTTCCTTTTACATTGTTTTTATTGCATCCACAATTCAGGTCATAGCATTCAAATAACATTAAAAACAAAACGGTCACGCCATGGCATGACCCTACAAATACCAATCAAAACACATTGTTCCAATGCAATTACAAATCTATTCGATAACGCCGTAGGGATACGACATGTCGTATCCGAAACACATTCAACCCAATCCCAAATCATAAACCACGAAAAAAAAGGTCACGCCATGGCATGCCCCTACGCAATTCAATCAATGCAAAATATCCCGAAGGGATTATATGTTTACCCCGAATTTCACCCCAAACAAATTTAAAAAAAAATCCTCTGCCTGAAGCCAGAGGCAAAGGAATACGGAAATAACCAATATTAAAATCTATACCGATCTCAGGGCTTCATCCTCACTTAAGATTAACTTACGTAAATACTCCCCACTTTTTGTGAATCTATAATTTACATCTTCATCACCATCTCTATCATTAAGTTCTATTAAATCCAACAATAATAATCTATCATAAATATCATCATCCTGAATATATCTTACCTTAATTATATCAAGACTTGCATCATTAAATAACTGAACTAAATCTTTATCTTGTATCAGTGTCTTAATTTTATCGGTATCAACACCAGAAGTTCTGGCCTCTTCATTCCTAATCACATCATCCCCTATCGCTTGCATTGATTTCAACGATGCGTCCTTAGACTTTTCCTGTTTGCCATCTGGAGATTTTAAAAGCTCAGCTAATGAAGTATCTTCACCACCTTCGCCTTTTAATAATGCTTGATGCCTTTTTTCAAGATCATCATATTTATTTTGAAGATTTAATTTAGCTTCTTGCTCATCCTCATAACGTTTTTCAAATTTCTTAGTTTCAGAAACCTGATTATTAAACACATCAATAGTCACAATTGACTTAGAGTCGGTTATTTCATGGACACGAGGGGTAATACGCTTTTCAAACCCAAGCACTATAAACCTTGATATATTTAATAAAATATAAGTGGCGAATAAAACACCTAAAGCCATTAGAATGCACCATCCAAGATTAGGTAAGAACTTATCACTTTCAAGGTAAGTCTCCATAAAAGCAATTCTACTCATCATTGACCTGTTGGGTTCAAAATTGAATAAAGTATAAACAAACTTGTAATTGTGAATCACCCAGACACCAATTAATGTGCCGAAGAATGGGTTGGTAATTTTGTTCTTGAGACCTTCGGTAAACGAGGTGAAAGATTTTATTATCATGAACTTTTTTTATTAGATTTTGCAATACCAAATATAACAATATATCCACTAAATAAATAAAAATTCGTGAAGCTAATGGTAACACAAAACTAAAGCCACGCAACCGTGGCTTTTAATTGAGAGTATACTTATCAACACATTAACTCGTGTGACAAGCATTAGAGCAATAATAACAACCATTAACTTGGTTGTAAGTTTTTTTTGCTTCACTTACAGCCGAGCTGCAATACAAAAAATCACCTAGATAAATTCTATTCTCAGAATGAGGCATATAACTGCAACCATCTTTATGCACTTCATGATCTCCATTTGCTTGTGCATTTTTATTCACATAGTATTTAGCCATGTTTTAAAATATTTGATAGTTTTTCCATTCAAGTTTACAGGTCTGAATAGCTCACCTTAATTTAATAAGTAGTACCAAAAAGTCCCCTTCAGGGAAATGGAGCATAGCGTAATTCGACAAAGTCCATTTAGGGGTTGATACATGAAAAGGTCACGCCATGGCATGACCCTACAAATATTATTAATTCATAATTTCTAATTCATAATTCTCACCTATCCTCCCCAACCATCACGATCTAAACTGCGGTACTGAATGGCTTCCGCCAAATGATCGGTTTCGATGGTTTCAGAGCCTTCCAGATCGGCAATGGTGCGCGAAACTTTTAAAATTCGGTCGTAGGCGCGGGCCGAGAGTCCCACCTTTTCCATGGCGGTTTTTAGCAACTGGTTGCCGGCCTCGTTGGGCTGACAGTGTTTACGCAGCAATTTCGAACTCATCTGGGCATTGCAATGAACGCCATCGTGCTCCGCAAATCGCTTTTCCTGAACCTGTCTGGCTTTTTCAACTCGTTTGCGAACTATTTCACTCTTTTCCGACAAGCGCTGATCCGATATTTTATCGAAAGAAACCGGAACTACCTCAATGTGAATGTCAATGCGATCCAAAAGCGGGCCACTAATTTTACTCAGGTATTTTTGCACCATTCCCGGCCCGCACAGGCAATCTTTATCGGGATGGTTGTAGTAGCCGCACGGACAAGGATTCATGGAAGCAATCAGCATGGTGCTGGCAGGATATTCAATGGTACATTTAGCTCGTGATATGGTAATGGTTCTATCCTCCAAAGGTTGCCTCATCACCTCCAGAACGGTTCGTCTGAATTCGGGCAGCTCATCTAAAAACAACACTCCATTGTGAGCTAAACTTATTTCTCCTGGTTGCGGAAATGTGCCGCCGCCCACTAAAGCTACATCAGAGATTGTGTGATGCGGCGATCGAAACGGCCTTTGTGTCATCAGGGCACTGTTCTTTTCCAAAGTACCGGCCACCGAGTGTATTTTTGTTGTTTCCAACGCTTCCTGCAGTGTTAAGGGAGGCAAAATTCCTGAAATTCGTTTGGCCAACATGGTTTTTCCTGCTCCGGGAGGCCCAATCATGATAATATTATGACCGCCGGCAGCGGCAATCTCCAAAGCACGCTTCACATTCTCCTGTCCTTTTACATCGGCAAAATCGTGAGGGAAATTGTTTAAGTGTGCGTAAAACTCGGCCCGGGTGTCTACTTCAGTGGGTGGAATTTCCAAATCACCTTTCAAAAATTCAATCACTTCCTTAATCGTATCGGCGCCAATTATTTTCAGTTTGTTTACTACAGCGGCCTCGCGTGCATTTGCTTTTGGCAAAATTAAACCTTCAAAACCTTCTTCCCGTGCCTGAATGGCCATAGGTAATACTCCTTTAATGGGAACCAAACTGCCATCGAGCGATAATTCGCCCATAATAATATATTTGCCAAGTACTTCGCAGTTAATTTGCTCGGTTGCTGTAAGTATTCCTATCGCCAGCGGCAAATCGTAAGCCGATCCTTCTTTTCGGATATCGGCAGGAGCCATATTAATAATGATCTTTTTACCGGGAATTTTGTAGCCAACTTCGCGCAAGGCAGAATCTATTCGCTGCTGACTTTCCTTCACCGCATTATCGGGCAATCCAACCAAGGAAAAACGAACTCCGGGAAAAACATTTACTTCTATTGTTATTGTTGTGGCATGAATGCCATAAACGGCACTTCCGTAGGTTTTAACAAGCATATCTATGAGTTTTACTAACAAACAAAATCACCCCATGAATGTAACAATAATACGCCAACTATCAAAAAACATAATTCAAATTATAAAACACTATGTCATGCCTGCTGTTTAGACACAAAAAAGAGGATGCCGATTCGGCATCCTCTTCCATACTTCTTCTTCAGTTATTAAACCTGAGGTAAATCCACTCCCTTTTCTCAGATATAAAACGTTACAACTGCACCGAACTATTTCATTTTTGCTTCGATGTATTGAATCAGGCAATGAATTACTTTGATGTGTATTTCCTGTACCCGATCGGAATATTTTTTCCAAGGCACCCGAATTTCAACATCGCAAAGAGCAGCCATTTCACCACCCGTTTTCCCGGTTAAACCAACAACAATCAGTCCTTTTTCTTTGGCAGCCATTACTGCATTAATAATATTCGCGGAATTTCCCGAGGTACTAATTCCCAAAAATACATCTCCTTTTTGGCCCATTCCTTCCACATATCTCGAGAAAATATAATCGAAACCATAATCGTTTGCCACACAAGTTATATGACTTGGATCTGAAATGGCTACGGCTGGCATCGATGGTCTGTCTTCTCGAAAACGGCCTGTTAATTCTTCGGCAAAATGCATGGCATCGCACATCGAACCACCATTACCGCAAGAAATAATCTTCCCTCCGTTTTTTATAGATTTTGCCATTGCCTCTCCTGCCGCTTCAATTGCCGCAAAATTAGCCTCATCAGCAATAAATTCATTCAAAACTTTTTGTGCATCCAAAAAGCTTTCTTTTATATCGTTCTGTATCATCTTTTTTAAATTTTAATCAAAAGTATAAAAAAAAGAGCAATGAGATTTATGAGTTAAGGGATCGGATTCATTCACCAGCCGAATTTTATATTATTTTAAGATTTCCCTGAGCTTGCTGCTTTTGTGCCTTTTTACCATTCAATCTTTAGCAATTTTAAACCCCTTCCAGACTTTTTTAGTAAGTTTATGTTCTAAAACTCAAATCTCTTTCATACATGAGTACCATAAAAGATCGTCTTTACGAAATAATATTCGAGGCTGACACCAAACCGGGGAAGATATTCGATATTGCACTGCTTGTTATCATTATTCTAAGCATCCTTTTAGTTGTTTTGGAAAGTGTGCCTTCCATCGAAAGAGATTATCATGATGTATTGAAACTTTCGGAATGGTTGATTACAGCAATCTTCTCTTTGGAATACATGCTGCGAATATGGATCGTTCAAAAACCCAAAGCCTATATCTTCAGCTTTTACGGAATTATCGATTTACTCTCAGTACTCCCATCATATTTAGGCTTGATTGTTATTGGCACTCACGGCTTTATGGTGATTAGAGCCTTACGACTGCTTCGGATTTTCCGAATTTTAAAACTCAATAGATATATTAAAGAAGGAGCTATTATTGTTCGCGCGCTTCGCCAAAGCAGAATAAAAATATCTGTCTTTCTTTTTGCTGTTCTAACCATGGTAATCATCATCGGAACCATCATGTATTTGATTGAAGGGGGCGAAAATGGATTCACCAGCATTCCCCGTGGAATTTATTGGGCCGTTGTTACCCTCACCACTGTTGGTTATGGTGACATCTCCCCATCGACATCTCTTGGGCAGTTTTTTGCCAGCTTTGTAATGATTATCGGTTATGCCATTATCGCAGTTCCAACAGGTATTGTAACTGCTGAATTAAGCAAACAGACTTCAAAAGCTGCATCTACTCAAGTTTGCCCAAATTGTTTAGCCGACAATCATTCCGAAGATGCTCTGTACTGCAATCAGTGTGGTAAAAAACTTAACTAGCTCCCGTTCATACCGAAGAAAATAATTTATAAAGACACACAAGTAAATCCTGTTTTTTTTAGGATATATTAACTCATGGATGTGCAATTAGAGGAAGAATTAATCCAGAAAAAATCGATATATTTGTATGTCTTTTTAGACGAAAAGTATTGCTTGTATTGAATCTTTTGCTTTGGATGGGCGATTTTCTAAATTGAACAGCAAAAGCATTCAAATTATACCTACAACATTACACTTTTAACTGGTATAAAACATTTTATCATGGGATTTACAAGTTTTTTTAAGAAACCTCAGCACAAAAGATTTAATATTCAACCCAGATATTGGGATCCTGCAAAAGAAGCGAGAGAAGATAGAGAAAAAAGGATACGAGGAGAACTGGGTTTGAAGGATGAAAATGAACCATACATCCCCAACATAAAAGGACGAATGAAAAGTGAACTACGTCATGGTCGCTTCGATTCTAGTGGCTCTAGAAACAAATCGAATATCAGATTGTTAATTATCTTTATCTTGCTTGCACTGGCAGCATACATTTACATTTATGGATGGGATGGAATCATTTAAATTTCTCCTTTTCTAAATTTATTCTTGTCTCTTTTCAGAATTTCTGAAATCAGACAATTTAAATTTCACCCAACACGTTACTAAAAAGTTAAACTTTAGAAGTAGAAATTTATATGTCGGATTTGATACAAATTCTGCCTGACAATGTAGCCAATCAAATTGCTGCAGGTGAGGTAGTTCAAAGACCAGCTTCAGTTGTAAAAGAGCTTGTGGAGAATGCCATTGATGCTGGAGGTAACTCTATAAAAATCAACTTAAAAGATGCAGGAAGAACATTAATCCAGGTAATTGATAATGGATGTGGTATGTCCGTTACCGATGCGCGTCTTGCTTTTGAACGACATGCAACTTCTAAAATTCGAAAGGCAAATGATCTGTTTGCCATTCGAACCATGGGTTTTCGTGGCGAAGCACTTGCCTCTATTGCGGCTATTGCCAATGTTGAATTAAAAACCAAACGAACCGAAGACGAATTAGGCACTCACATTGTTATTAGTGGTTCGGAAGCAATATCTCAGGAAGTTTCGGCTTGCAGCGATGGAAGTAATTTCATTGTAAAAAACCTCTTTTTTAATGTTCCTGCCCGCCGAAAATTCTTAAAAGCCAATTCTACCGAACTTCGCAATATCATTACCGAATTTCATCGAATCGTGCTTTCACATCCCGAAATTGCTTTTCAACTTCTTCACAACGACTCTGAAATATACAACCTCCCTGCAAGTCATATCCGCCAACGAATTATCAATGTTTTTGGCAAAAGCATGAACCAAAGGTTAATCAGCATAAATACAAGCACCAGTATTGTAAAATTGACTGGTTTTATCGGGAAACCGAAAAATGCGAAGAGAAATTTAGGGGAACAATTCTTTTTTGTGAACAACCGCTACATGCGACACCCTTATTTTCACAAAGCAATCATGCAGGCTTACGATAAAATATTGCCTCCCGAAACCATACCGCCTTACTTTATCTTCTTTGAAGTCGATCCACAGATTATTGATATCAATATTCATCCGACCAAAACCGAAATTAAGTTTGAGGACGAAAGAGCGATCTATCAAATCATTCAAGCATCTATCCGGGAGGCTCTTGGAAAATTTAATATTGTGCCTTCCATCGATTTTGATGAAGACAACAGTTTAGAGATTCCTGTAGCTGGCAGCAGTGCCGATATCGAGGCTCCAATGATTAAGGTGAATCCGGAATTCAATCCTTTTGAGGCGAATTTGAACTACAACCCTTTTGATGGGGAGAAGACTTACAATCCTTTCGACGAAGAGCGCAGATCGTTTGAATCGAACCAATTTTATCAGGAATTTAAGGCAAAAACACCTCCTCAGCAAAGTGGAGCGACCAAAAAAGCACCTCCTGAAAAATGGGAAACTTTATACGAAGAACCCTTTAAAAGAGAATCTGATGAGAAATTAAGCCAAGCTAAAATTGATCGGGAAAATATTCCGGATTATTTTCAGCCACAAAAACCTCCGGAAGAATTTATTCAAAAGAAACTGCATCCGCAGGAGCAAATTCAGAAAGCGAAGAATTTTTTTCAGCTAAAGAACAAATACATATTAACACCTGTTCGATCTGGCTTAATGATAATTGATCAGCGCAAGGCACATGAGCGAATTTTATTCGAGAAATTCATCAATTCGCTGGAGAATCATCAGGGAATTGCTCAGCAAACTTTATTCCCGCAAACCATAGAACTAAACGCTTCGGATTACACTCTTTTACAGGTAATTATTGAAGATGTGAGAGCCTTGGGGTTTGACATCAGAGAATTTGGAAAAAAAACCTTTGTTATTAATGGAACTCCGGCTGATATCCACAATTGTGAACCAAAAGAGTTGGTTGAAAACCTGTTAGCGAATTACAAGTCGAACCAAATGGATGTAAAACTAAAGATTCGCGAAAATCTGGCAAAGTCATTGGCTAAAGCATCGGCTTTAAATTATGGAAAAACCTTATCGAATGAGGAAATGAGTTCAATAATCGATCAACTTTTTGCCTGTACAACTCCTAATTTCACCCCCGATGGGAAAGCAATTATTTCGGTTCTTGAATCTCAGGAATTGGAAAGCAGGTTTAAATAGAATGACAATCTGTCTTAGATTTGTTAATCACACACACAAATTATAAATTGGTCTAACTATTGTTAGCTAAAAGAAAATATTAAAATAACTTCGAATGAGTCAATATAGATCTCCTTTTCTAAATCTCCCCCCGGTTGTAAAAAACCTGATAATTATAAATGTTATAGTGCTTCTCGGAACCATGGTAATCGGCGACCGATTTGGCTTTAGTATGGATAACTATTTTGCGCTGCATTTTCCTGCATCAGAATATTTCAGACCGCATCAGTTCATTACTCACATGTTTATGCATGGAGGAATCAGCCATTTGTTTTTTAATATGTTTGCCTTGTTTATGTTTGGCCGTGTGCTGGAACAAGTGTGGGGGCCCAAACGATTTTTATTGTATTATTTAGTTACCGGACTTGGTGCTGCTGCGCTTCACACTTTTGTGGGATGGCTTGACTATTCCTCGATGAAAGCTGCTGCAAATGCTTTTGCAAATACTCCAACTCCTGATTTAATGTTGCAGTTTATTCGTGAGCATATGGGGCCCGTTAAACCTTGGGTTACTGATTTTGTGAACTCTTGGGCTGAAAACCCTGGTAATTCCTACGATATTCAAAAGGCTGTTGCCATGGTAAACCAAATGATTACTGAGAACATTAATATTCCTACAGTCGGAGCTTCAGGAGCGGTATTTGGTATTCTTTTGGCTTTTGGTATGCTATTCCCTAATACTGAATTGATGCTTTTATTCCCTCCCATTCCAATTAAAGCAAAGTATTTTGTAATTGGTTACGGTGTGTTGGAATTGTTTATGGGGGTTCAACATCAAAGTGGTGATAATATTGCCCATTTTGCTCACTTAGGAGGAATGTTATTTGGATTTATCCTGATAAAATACTGGCAGAAGAATTCAAACCGATTTTATTAATAGTTTAATGATTGATATTTCATGAGCATGAATTTCAACAATCCATATCAGTCTTATTCCCATCAAAATATTTGGGACGGAATTAAAGACTCATTCAAAGAAGGAAGTAATTTAACAAAACTGATTTACATCAACTTTGGTGTTTTTCTGATTGTTAAAATTGTGGGTGTACTTACCTTTCTTTTTAACCTTGAAACTTCGCAAGTTCCATTCCTTGTGCACTGGTTATCGGTACCTGCCGAAACCAATGCATTATTAAGCAGACCATGGACTGTGTTTACCTACATGTTTTTACATGAAGGATTTCTTCACATACTAATGAATATGCTTTGGTTATTCTGGTTTGGAAGAATTTTCCTAAGTTATCTTGATCAGAAAAAATTAGTGAGCATTTATTTGATTGGCGGTTTGACTGGTGCTGCGACATATATATTTGCCTATAATCTCTTTCCTGTTTTCGAAAGTGTTCGGTTTGGATCATATGCTCTAGGTGCTTCTGCTTCGGTTATGGCAGTTGTCTTTGCTACGGTAATTTATACCCCAAACCATGTTGTACATCTCATGTTTATTGGACCGGTTAAAATAAAGCACATCGCCTTATTTTTTATTGCTACAGATATACTGAGCATTCCAATGGGTAATGCAGGTGGCCATCTTGCCCATTTAGGCGGTGCTTTTTATGGCTGGCTATTCATTAGTCAGCTTCGTAAGGGTAAAGATATTTCTTCTGGATTTAATTCACTTATGGATTCATTTTTCGGTCTTTTTAAGAAAAGAAAGATGAAAGTAAGTTATAAGAATACCCAGAAGATGGACGATAAAGAGTACAACAAAGTAAAAAAACAAAATCAGGAACGCTTAGATGCTATATTGGAGAAAATTGCAAAATCGGGATACGACAGCCTAAGCAAAGAAGAAAAAGAGATCCTTTTTAAATCCAGTAACCAGAAGTAACAGCTTGAAAAACTTTCTGCACAAATCACTTGTTATTTTTAGCCTGATATTTTCAGGTTCACTTTTGATTTCCTATTTGGCAGCCCACATTAATCCTGATAATTTTTGGCCGCCTGCCTTTTGGGGATTAGCCTATCCTTATCTGCTGGCAATTAATATTTTGTTTGTTATTTATTGGATCATTAGAAAGCGATGGAGTTTTTTAATTCCTCTTTTAGCCATTCTAATTGGTTATCAATCTTTTTCCAACTTCATCCAATTTAACGTCTCTGGTAAATCTAAAAACGATGAGAATGCAATTAACATTTTAAGTTACAATGTGCGCTCCTTTGATATTTACAAATGGACAAAAGATCCAAAAACACCTTCAAATATTATTCAACTCTCCAAAAATCTTGGTGCAGGAATTATTTGTTTTCAGGAATTCAGAACGACAAAGTCAGGTTTGCTTTCAGTTACTAATCTAAAAAAAGAATTGAATGCAAAAAATTCAATCAGAAGCAAGCATGGAACTGGTGTGGCCATCTTCTCCCGATATCCTATTATTCATCAAGGAGAGATTAATTTTGAAAATGGAAATTTATGCAGTGCTGTTTTTGCTGATTTACAAATTGGAAAAAAAACACTTCGTGTATATAATCTTCATTTGGAATCGAACCGTTTTGTTGGCAAAAATTACGAATTCATCAACAAAAAAGAGTTCAAGGCTGATGAGCAGGAATTAAATGAACTTAAAGACATTTCCTTCCGATTGCGTTATGCATTTATCCGCAGAGCCAAACAAGCGCAAATAATTCGTGCACATATCGATAAATCGCCTCATCCTACAATTGTTTGCGGTGATTTTAACGACACTCCTCAATCCTTTACTTATAAAACCTTGAGCGATAAATTTAGCGACTGTTTTAAAGAGAAAGGCTGTGGAATCAGCACGACTTATGCCGGAGATTTTCCATCGTTTAGAATTGATTATATTCTTCATGATGAACATACTATCTGCAGTGAGTATCAGAGAATCAAAAAACAATACTCCGATCATTTCCCTATTCTATCCAAACTCTGCTTTGTTAAAGAATAAACTTTCTATTTAATAATTACCTGGAATTTTCGCTGAGAAACATTGATATTGTAATCCTGCGTTTGGTATTTTGCAACAATATTCAATGTCGTATCAAGTCCTGCATCACGATTGTAAGGAATTTCGAACCGCGCTAATCCTCCCTTTGCATAAATAGGTTTGGCTGCAAATGGAATGTACTTATCTTCCATTAAATCGGTAATGTAGAAAATCACATTCTTGGAATAATTACTTAACGACAATGTTAAAATCACAACATCATCCTTCACAAATTTCTGAATTTCGATACCTGGAAAATTAGTCCGCAAACGCCCATCTTGCCTGTATTCTTTCAAGCCGATACCAGGTTGCCCTTTCATATAAGGAGTCTCAGCCCAGATATTACCATTGGAATAATATTTCTTCTGAACACCATCCTTTTTATCTTTGTGATAAGGGGTAAGGCTGTACAATTTGCCATTTTTATGGAATTTTTTGGCAACTCCACTTTTCTGGTCATCAACATACATGATTTCATCACTTAACTCCCCGGACGGATAATAAATTTTACACACACCATGACGCACACCATTTCGAAAGGTAATTTCGGCAGTTAATCTGTTCGCATCATCATACTGTTTAACAACTCCATTTTCCACATAAGATTCATCCGAACTTACTGATTGCCCTTTCTTTTGCTCGCAGGCAAACAGCAAAATCAATCCGAATAGGCAAATCCAATTTTTCATTTAGGAGTTTCTACTTGTTAAAAATTATTGAGTGTCTCATAAAAATACTGCAAAGGTATGGAAGATGAAAATTATTCATCAACAAATAAACAGTAAACAAATGGAAGGTAAGTCTTTGATCAATTTAGTAATGAGAAATGGCAGCTTTACATTATTTTCTTTCTTTTCAGTAAATAAGCCTTAAGAACGGTATGAAATTCTTTGCGGATGTCTGCTTCAACATAATCAATCGCAAATTGTCCGCACAAAATCTCTAATTCTGTAAAGAACTCTTTCTGCTTTTTACTGTATAAACTTCTAATTTCCGAAGGATTTAATTTTATGCTTTCTCCTGTTTCCAAATCAATAAACTGACTGGGGTGATTTGCAAAATTAAACTCGTTTTCGAATTCTTTATCCCGAATGGAAAAAAGTAAAACCTCATGCTTATTGAATCGTAAATGCTGCAAAGATTCCAGAATTTCCTTTGGGGTTTCATCACCCATGAAATCAGAAAAAACAATTACGAGTGAACGCTTATGCAATCCTTCGGCAAGCTTGTGCAATGTATCCGAAATTTTGGTTTCGCGGTTTTTCTCGATTCCCTCCCTGTTATAGAGTTTGCCCAAATGAGCATACAGCAAATGGGCATGAGTATTCGAAAGTTTTGCCGGAGTAAGAATATCTATTTTATCGGAGAAGGTACACAAACCAACTGCGTCTCTTTGTTTTCGTAATAAGTGAACCAAAGCCGCTGCGCACAATACTGAAAATCCTAATTTGGTTTGGTGTTTTTGCTGATAAGGGAACAGCATTGAAGATGAGGTATCTACAACAATATGAGTCCTTAAATTCGTCTCTTCCTCAAATTGTTTTACGAACAGTTTATCGCTTCGCGCGTATAGTTTCCAATCGATGTGTTTGGTTGATTCCCCTTTATTGTAAAGTCGATGTTCTGCAAACTCCACAGAAAATCCATGATATGGACTTCGGTGTAAACCAATTAAAAATCCTTCAACAATCTGCTTGGCCAAAAGCTCCAGATTATCAAACTCTTCGAATTGTATCAGGTCTGAGAGTTGCTTCAAAAAAATCTATTTTGAATGTGAACAAAGAAAAAAAGGCATAGAAAGAATCTCTCTATGCCCAAATATTTTGCAATCAATGCTTACAATAAGGCATCAATTTTTTCAGCAAGACTTGATTTTGGAACAGCACCAACTTGTTTGTCCACAATTTCGCCCCCTTTAAAGAAAAGAATAGTAGGGATATTACGAATTCCAAATTTTGCAGAAGTAGCAGGACTACTATCAACATCCATTTTTGTAACTACAACTTTACCGTCGTAATCATTAGAAAGTTCGTCTACAATTGGGCCAACCATTCTACAAGGGCCACACCATTCTGCCCAGAAGTCAACCAACACAGGCTTATCTGATTTCAACACAACTTCTTCGAAATTAGCATCGTTTACTGCAATTGTCATGGTAATCTATTTTTAATTGTTTTGAATTTTATATTTACCCGTGCAAGTTAATTAATTTTGAATTCAATATCAGAATTATTTTTAAAATATTCGATCAATTCATTGGAAAGGTTTACCCTACAAGTTCTTGAGAACATTTTTATCCTCACATTTCTCTCATCAGTAATCACAAAATTCACTTGCAGATTCCCTTTACTTTCTTCCATGCAACTTGCCATTTCTGTGATTAATTCATTCGACAGACTACTTACGGGAATTTCAATAGTAATCTCTTTCACCCGCTTTTCCATCACCTCGGAAAGTAAATTAATACTCTTCACCTTAAACTCTAATTCGGTTGAATCTCTTGGCCAAGATCGGGTTTGAACCCTTCCGTTTATAAATACCGAAATTCCTTCGATAAAATAATTGCCATATTCAACAAAATCTTTTGAAAAGAATGCTAATTCATATGAATCCGAAAAGTCTTCAATCGTTACGATTGCGAAAGGATTTCCGGTTTTCGTAGTTCCTCTTCTCACAGCGGTCACCATTCCTGCAACACTAATTTCCTTATCCTTAAAAGCCTCAATACCGGAGCCTAACTGAGATAAGCTTGCATTGCAAAAAGTCTCTATCTCCAAACGATAATCATCTAAAGGATGAGCAGAAAGATAAATCCCAATCAACGCTTTTTCCTTATTTAATCGTTCCAATTTATGCCAATCAGCACATTCAGGAATTTTTGGCGGTGTTACTACATAATCATCAACATCTCCGAATAAGGTTTGCTGCATATTGTTGTTCTCTGCCTGCATCTTATTTCCATACTTCACCAAATATTCCATAAAGGTAACATCGGTTTCATCGGGATGAAAGTATTGACTTCGCTTTAATCCAAAACTATCGAAACCGCCTGACATAGCTAAATTCTCGAGAGTTCTCTTGTTAACAGACCTTAAGTTGACACGCTCTACAAAATCAAAAATATTTTTAAACGGACCATTTTTTCTTTCCTCGATAATATCATCAACAGCCTGCTCACCAACGCCTTTAACCCCAGCCATACCAAAACGAATAGCACCCTCCTTGTTCACCGTAAAACGAGCATAGGATTCATTCACATCTGGTCCTAACACAGGCATTCCCATGCGCTTGCACTCATCCATAAAAATAGTCACTTTCGTGATATCAGATAAGTTTCGGCTAAGCACCGCCGCCATAAATTCAGCAGGATAATGCGCCTTTAGGAATCCTGTTTGATAAGCAATATAAGCATAGCAAACCGAGTGAGATTTATTAAAAGCATACTTTGCAAATGCCTCCCAATCTGACCAAATCTTTTCAATTAATTTATCAGCCTTAACGTTATCACCACCAACGCCCTCCATAAACTTAGGATTGTCATGACAGCCATTGATAAACTCTACCTTAAGCTTATCCATCATGGCAATCTGTTTCTTACCCATCGCCTTACGCAAGGTATCCGACATGCCTCGGGTAAATCCACCCAAAGCACGGGATTGAAGCATCACCTGCTCCTGATAAACCGTAATCCCATAGGTATCTTTCAGGTAATCCTCCATTATTGGGTGATCGTAAGCAATCTCCTCTTCCCCATTCTTCCTTCTGGTAAACGAAGGAATATATTCCATTGGTCCCGGACGATACAAGGCATTCATCGCAACCAAATCTTCAAAACGGTTCGGCTTTAAAGCCCGAAGGTGTTTCTTCATTCCAGGCGACTCGAACTGGAATATAGCAGTTGTTTCCCCACGACTAAACATCTGGAAAGTCTCTTCATTCTCAAGATCTACATTGTTGATATCAACATCAATACCTTTGGACAGCTTTACATTGGCCAGAACTTCTTTAATGATGGATAATGTTTTAAGTCCAAGGAAGTCCATCTTTAACAGACCAATATCTTCCACAAAACGACCATCGTACTGGGTTGTCAATAGATCTTCTCCTTTGGTAGGCATGACCGGCAAGTGCTCGTCCAGGGGATTTTTCCCAATCAAAATACCGCAGGCATGCACTCCGGTTTGTCTTACCGATCCTTCCAGAGATTCAGCAAATTTAATTGTTTGGGCGATAAGCGGATTGGAAGAATCTTTTTCTTCCAGGAGGGCAGGCTCTTCTTCGTATGCTTTTTTAAAGCTCATCTTGGGTGCTTCCGGTACCAGCTTGGTCAGACGGATAGCTTCTGCTAATTCTAAACCCAATACCCGCGCTACATCCTTAATAGAGCTTTTAGTAGCCATAGTTCCAAAAGTACAAATATGAGCTACTTTATCATGTCCGTATTTATTTGTTACATAATCGAGTACTTCCTGTCGTCCGTCATCATCAAAGTCGATATCCACATCGGGCATTGAGATACGGTCGGGATTTAGGAAACGCTCGAACAGCAAATCATATTTTATGGGATCAACATCGGTAATACCAATACTATAAGCTACCACAGCACCGGCAGCCGAACCACGTCCCGGACCAACAATTACGCCATTGTTTTTTGCCCAATTAATAAAATCCTGAGTTATCAAGAAATATCCGGGGAAACCCATTGTTTTAATGGTGTTCAACTCAAAATTCAGGCGCTCAATTACATGATCCTCCAGAGTATCGCCATAGCGTTTTTTCGCACCTTTGAATGCAAGATGTTCGAGGTAGTCCGACTCTAACTTAATCGGCAACACCTTATCATAACCTCCAAGCTTCTCGTAACGCTCCTCTTCAAATTCCTTAATAAGTGTTGTTTCGTCGTATTTCTCTTTATAGTCTTCCAGAGTGCCGAACTCTTCAGGGATGTCAAATGAAGGCATTATGGGATTGGAGTTTAGCTCAAAAGCTTCCACTTTCTCAGCGATCTCCATGGTATTAGCAAGTGCATCCGGTACATCGGCAAAGAGCTCATTCATCTCTTCTCTTGTTTTAAACCATTCCTGCTTGGTGTAACGCATGCGTGTACTATCATCGTAATCACGCCCAGTATTTAAACACACCAATACATCGTGTGCTTCGGCATCTTCGGGATTAACAAAATGGGAATCATTCGTGGCAATCACTTTAACACCAAGTTCTGCTCCCAATCTACGAATCACTTTATTCACTCTCACCTGATTTTCCCAAACATCGCTCTTTAAGCGTGGGTCATTGTTGGGGTGACGCATAATCTCAAGATAATAATCCTTATCAAAAACATCCTTAAACCAAAGGATAGTTTCTCTTGCCTTATCAATATTACCACCCATGATGTGCTGCGCGACTTCACCACCCAGGCAAGCACTACTTACAATTAGTCCTTCGCTGTATTCTTCAAGTAAATCCTTGTCGATACGCGGTTTGTAGTACATACCGTCGATATGGGCAATAGAAGTTAACTTTAAAAGATTCTGATATCCTTTATAGTTCTTAGCCAGTAAAATAATGTGATGACCTGACCCATCCCCTTTATTTTCTTTTATTAAATGTCCCCGTCTTGCCATATAGGCTTCAACACCAATAATTGGTTTGATGCCTGCTCTGCCACAGGCTACGTGAAACTCTTTTACACCAAACATACTGCCATGATCGGTAATTGCAACAGCCGGCATACCGTCTTCCTTAGCTTTTGCTGCAATATCAGCTGTTTTGGCAGCTCCGTCGAGTATGGAATACTGAGAGTGAACATGCAAATGAACAAAAGCCTGTGGAATGATATTCTTTGCTGCCTCCTGTCTCTTGCGCTCTTCATCTTCAATAGAAATTTCGTCGAAAGCAGTATTAACCTTAAAAGATTCGTATTCGATACCTACCAGCTCAATAGCGTCCGGATTATTGCGTTTAAATGCCTGAATCTGATCATTCGACAATACCTGAAAATCAGTCCTTAAGCCATCCACCCGAATCAACTCCAGAAAACAACGGGAAGTAGCTTCCACATCAGCTGCCGCATTATGAGCTTCGGCAAAAGGAACACCAAACAGCTTCATATGAAGTTCGGTAAGAGTAGGATTTTTAAGCTGGCCTTTGCGTTTCAAATCACAATATTCCTTACTGCCAGTCATGGTATCCAAAGCAGTCGCTGTAATTAACTCCTGTTCCTTCATCCCGCAACGCAAGAGTTCACAGCCTACTATATTTATATCAAAGGAAACATTGTGTCCGATAACATACTTCGACTTCCTCACATCCTCCATAAAATGAAGCAGGGCCTCTTTGAGCGGAATCCCTTTTTCCTGAGCTATTTCAGTTGAAATACCATGAACTGCCACTACATCTTCAGGAATGGCAAAGCCATTGGGTGTGATAACATGATTTTTAGCAAAAAGAAAATTACCCTCCATATCATGACATTGCCAAGCCAGCTGTACCATACGTGGCCAGTTGTCAAAATCATTTAATGGTGCTTTCCATTTTTTAGGTAAGCCAGTAGTTTCTGTATCAAATATTAAAAACATCTCAGTATCAGAATTATTATAGTTATGCCTTTAAATGAGTGGCGGTTTGCGAAGATAATGAATTAAAAAAAAAAGGGATTCTTCCAAGCAAAATTAGTAAATATAGACGTACTATTCTTTCTAAATTACCAACATCTGTTTAATGTAGTAAAGAGCTTGTGTGCAACATTCTTATATACATGACTATTAGACGATAAAATAATCTTTTAAGCGATGTTTTTTATCAAAAATAAAATAGTATCTTTGTCGCGCTTATAAATCGTGGTATGTATACCGCAACTTATTCATTTATTAAAATAAAGTTATGCCAGTAAAAATCAGACTAGCTAGACACGGTCGTAAAAGAAACGCATTCTACCACATTGTGGTAGCAGATAGCAGATCACCACGTGATGGTAAATACATTGAGCGTATTGGATCTTACAATCCAAACACCAATCCTGCTACAATTAACTTGGATTTTGACAAAGCTGTTAACTGGCTTGGAAATGGTGCTCAGCCTACTGACACTGCAAGAGCAATTTTATCTTACGAAGGTGTAATGATGAAAAGACACTTGCTTGCCGGTGTGAAAAAAGGAGCTTTTGATGAAGCTGCTGCTGAAGTAAAATTCGAAGCTTGGAAAAAAGAGAAAGAAGCAAAAATCAACGCTAAGAAAGAAGGTCTTTCGAAAAATGCTGATGATGCATCGAAAGCTCGTTTAGAAGCTGAAGCTAAAATTAGCGCAAACAGAGCAGAAGCTATCGCTAAGAGAGCTGCTGATGCTGAAGCTGCTGCCAAAGCTGAAGAAGCTGGAGCAACTAGCGAAGAGGCTGCAACAGAAGAAGGTTCGGAAGAAACTGAAGCTTAATATTGAATGCATGCTTAAAATAGAGGATTGCTATCTTGCCGGAACATTTACTAAAACTCATGGAGTTAAAGGCGAATTAGTTGCCAAGAAAAACAGCAAGCTTCTTGAAAAAAATAAATTGGAATCAGTTTTTGTCGATATCGACGGAGGACTGGTTCCTTTTTTTATTCCTAAAAACGGAATTACTACCCGAAACCATTCTACGGTTCGTATTGTTTTGGAAGATCTGGATTCGGAAGCGAAAGCTCAGCGATTTATTGGCTGTGATATTTACATTCCCATGAAGAATGTTCCTGAGTTTATAGAAGAAGCGGATGATCTTGATCCGAATCTGTTAATCGGCTTCCTTTATATTGATGAGGAAAAAGGTGAATTGGGAGAAATTGAAGATATTCAGGATTACTCCGGCAACATTGTTCTTGTTATTTCGGTTAATAATCAGGAAGTATTGATTCCTTTTGCCGAACAAAACTTCATTGAAATAAGTGAGGAAAATAAAACCATCACCATGGAAACTCCCGATGGACTTATCGATATGTATCTTAGTGAATAAATCACTTCCTGTTCTGCTGCATTACAAAGTAAAAAACTGTTATCAGTATATTATTTAATCAGCAGCTCCCCTTCGAACTCAAGAATTCTAATCTTTAAGATTTCCGGAACTTTTATGCTTTCTCCCAATTTTTGACTGTAGGCTACCATTACCTGTGATGTTTTGGTTTTAATCTCGCCTGTTTTTAAATCGACAATATTCTGGTACATTCCTACACTTTTATTGCCAATCCGGAAAATTTTTGTTTGCACTTCAATTTTATCACTCAGGGTGATGGATGACAAATAATCTATCTCCAAATGAGCTACGATTAATGCAGATTCATTCCAATCAATTACTTCCCCATATACTTGCTGAAAATAATCCATTCGGGCCAAATCGAGGTAGCTTAACTGAACTCCGTTATTCGCATGTCCTATTAAATCGATATCGCCAAAGCGGATTTGTATTTTCTTTTTGTGCTTGAATTCCATTTTGCTAATTTTTATGCGAATGTATATACAAATTGTGAAAAGAATCAATGAGATGTAGATTTTATGATTTTTTTTAAGGTGCACTACTGTTCCTAAGTATACTTAATGCGCTGCAAAATTGTATGTTTTAAATTTAGTTACTCAAATATTTAAAGCTTTAAAATATTTCTTAGTGCAACTTTTCGCCGACTTGTTCGTCTTTTATTAGAACATGATTTTTTATCTAAAATTAATTTATATGAACACAAAACGTATTACTTCCCTACTGGCTGTTTTTGCTCTTGTTTTGAGTGGTAGTTTGGCCTTTGCCCAAAAAACAGAAACCCGGAATGTTGGATCATTTGAATCAGTTAGTCTTGCCATTCACGCCAAGGTATTTATCACCCAGGAAAATTCTACTTCAGTAGAAATGAAAGGCGATGCTGATGATTTAGAAGAAATTATTACTGAGGTTGAAAATGGAACTCTAAAAATTAAGCGCAAAAAAAATAAAAACTGGGGTTGGAACAATTCATTCAAAAATGTTGAAGTGTATATATCTTCGTCGCAGATAAAGAATTTAAGCATTTCCGGATCGGGCAATATTATAACTAAAAGCCCAATAGAAACTACGAATGCAAAATATGCAATCAGCGGCAGCGGCAATATTTTTATTGAAGATTTATCTGCAGAAACTGTTGATTGTCATATTTCAGGATCGGGAGACATTAATTTAAAAGGTGATGGATTGCAGGAACTCGAAATTCACATTAGTGGCTCGGGCGATGTTGATGCAGGCTATTTGAAATCTGAAAATGTTGATGTGCATGTATCAGGATCGGGAGATTGTAAGGTATATGCCACAAAAAAACTGACGGCAAGAGTAGCTGGCAGCGGTGACATTTACTACCGCGGAAAACCGGATTACGTAGATTCAAAATCTGCAGGTTCCGGTCACATAAAATCAATTGGAATGTAAAAACTGATCCGTAGGGATACACAGTCGTGGTCCCTACGGTCTAATTATTTGAATCTCTCCTCCCAATCCGATTTTAATGATACTGGAAGCTTTGCATTTTTCCATATCCTCTTGCCGGTATTCCACGATATAATCGACTGCTTCTTTTATTTCATCACCAATCTCGTGAAAATTTGCAGGTGAAACCTCTCCACTTCGATTTGCTGAAGTAGAAACAATAGGTTTCTTAAATCGTTGAATCAAATTTTGTGTAAACTCTTCATTGGTAATTCGGATACCAATGGTACCATCTGAATTGATTAAATTTGGAGCCAGATTTTTCGCACCAGGATAAATCAGAGTCATGGGCTGATCATTCGTATCAATTAAATCCCAGGCAATTTCCGGAACCTCATCAACATATGAATTCAGGCGGTTGGGATTCTCCATTAAAACCAGCATGGCTTTGGAATCTTCCCTGTTCTTAATTTCATAAACTCTTTTCACCGCTTCAGGATTTGTTGCATCGCATCCTATTCCCCAGATAGTATCTGTAGGATATAGAATAACTCCACCAGCGTGAAGTACTTCCAAAGCTTTTTTAATGTCGTTGTGCATTTCTAATTTGTTAGTATTCTTTCAAATCATTAGAAACAAATGAGTAATCAATTTTCATTGATTACTCATTTTTACTTTAATTATTACCTAAACTATACCGCTACATTGTATTCACGCAATGCATCGTTCAGCGAAGTCTTTAAATCTGTTGATGGTTTTCTTTTTCCGATGATTAAAGCACAAGGAACCTGATAATCCCCTGCAGGAAACTTCTTGGTTCTTGTTCCTGGAATCACTACCGAACGAGCCGGGATGAATCCGCTGTACTCAACTGGCTCTTCGCCTGTTACATCTATAATTCTTGTTGATCCGGTAAGCACTACATTAGCTCCCAAAACAACTTCTTTTTCTAAATGGACTCCTTCAACAACAATGCAGCGGGAGCCTATAAAACAATTGTCTTCGATGATTACCGGAGCGGCTTGAATCGGCTCTAAAACACCGCCAATACCAACACCGCCACTAAGGTGAACATGTTTTCCAATCTGAGCACAAGATCCTACTGTTGCCCATGTGTCGACCATGGTTCCTTCGCCCACATATGCACCAATATTCACGTATGATGGCATCATTACCACATCCCTGGCAATAAAAGCTCCGTATCGTGCCACTGCGTGAGGTACAACCCTAACTCCCAATTCAGCATAGTTGGTTTTCAATGCCATTTTATCATGGAATTCAAATGGACCTACTTCAATGGTTTCCATTTTACGAATAGGAAAATAAAGTATTACCGCTTTTTTCACCCACTCATTTACTTGCCATCCGTCTGCAACAGGTTCTGCTGTGCGAAGTATCCCTTTGTCTAACAATTCAATTACTTCTTCAATGCTTTTTTGCATCTCAAGAGTACTTAAAAGTGACCGGTTATCCCATGCAGCTTCTATGCTTTCTTTCAAATTCTGGTACATAATTAGTTGTATCTTATCTATTTTGGTTAATTAGATAACAAAACTAGTTAAAAAGAATAAAAGTAGAAAGGTCTGCAAGAGTCTAAAAAATCAAATAGTCAAACAGTCTAAACCAATTGCAATATCGATTGTTCCTAAATTGAATATGAATAAGACCAAAATTTACCAGAACAACTCAAACATCAAATATTCTTATGACTACAATTCATAACTTATTTTTATTAAAATATTAATTTCATTTCCTATTTTTGAGCTTACAAAAAATAGCAGCCAGCATGAGTAACTCTTACTTCCTTTCTCAAATATCCATTCACAAAAGTTGGAATACTTTTCTTTCTAATGAAATTATATACTTAATTACTGATATCGAAAAATCAATTAGCATTGAAAAATCAACTCCAAAGCCAAATCTTACATTGCGCTTCTTAGAAATGGATTTGAATAAAATACCGGTTGTAATTTTAGGACAGGATCCTTATCCTCAAGCAGGAGTTGCAACAGGAAGAGCATTTGAGGTGAATGGTCTAAACTCCTGGCATGATAAATTTCGTAATGTGTCGTTAAAAAATATTCTGCGCTGCATTTACAAAGCTGAAACCAATAAAGAACTAAAATATTCGGAAATTCTGAGTCGGCTTAACGAAGGAGACCGATTAGTGATGGATGGTGATTTTAAGATACTTCCCCCAAATCAACTGTTTAGATATTGGTCGGAACACGAAAATGTACTGTTGCTAAATACGGCCTTTACCTGCGAAATTGGCAAACCAAATTCGCACACCAAACTTTGGGCTCCGTTTACTCAAAAATTACTGCAATTTATTGCCACGGCAAATCCTGATATAATTTGGTTCTTATGGGGCAACAATGCTCACCAGATTGTGAATAAGATTGAAATTTCCAACAAAATAGAAACTACTCATCCAATGATGTGTTATCAACGTGAAAATGATATTCTTTATGGTCAAGTAAATCCATTCAAAAAAACCAGCCAACTCGTCAACTGGACTGGAGTATAGACCTTTGCTACTGTATTAATTTGGGTTAAAGTCTGTTAAAAAATGTATCATTTTAAACATTCATCCGACCGGAAAATTATCTTTACATTGAAACAAAAAATCAAACAATTTGAAAACAAGTCTACTCACTATATTTCTCTCTTTATTCTTCCTGTTCGGAGCTTTCTCCCAAAAAGAATCAAATGATGACACCTTTATTGTCTCTGGAAAGGTAATTAACCCGGAAAACATGGAAGGCATTTCTTTTGCCAATGTAAATCTTCAAGGAACTAATTGGGGAATTGTTTGTGACAGTGCTGGTTTTTTTCGTCTTCGGATTCATCCCGATCAAAAATTAAGAATATCTGCTTTGGGATTTCAAGAGCAAGTAGTTGGCATTGAACCACCAAAAGTTGAACAAGAAGTTTTTCAGGAAATTTTCATGGAAAAAGGGAGTATTTTACTCGAAGAGGTCAGCATTTACTCTTTAGGAACTTATAGCCAGTTTAAAGAAAACTTTATTAAGACCGATGCCCCTGAAGAAGAAAATATTGCCACAACATTTGATTTTGGTAATTTAAACCTAGCTCAGGCTGAGGCAAACACTCTTAACCGTGGAGGGGGTGGATTTGGATTTGGAATCAGAATTAATGGAAGAAAAACTAAAAAAAATCCTCGTATGGAGCCATTAGCTCAATTACATGAACAAATGCTGACAAGTAAATTTAATAAAGAACTTGTTGCTGATGTTACTAAAGAAAGTGGTGAAAGATTAGATCTTTTAGTTAAGTACATTAATTCAAAATCAACATTCTCATATCGAACAAGCGAATATTATATCATAAACAAAGTAAAACAACTCTACCAAGATTTTTTACTGGAAAAGCCTCAGTTTGAAAACAATTTAAGCTTTACAGATTCTTTAGGAACGATAATGAACCATCTACGCCCGTAACCAATGAATTAAACTCTTCTCATGAAATTAAAAAGGGTACTGTACATTTCATTAATTCTAATTTTTAGCTCACCTTACTACTCATTTTCGGAAAGCTCTAAAATAGATACCATTATCAGTATTTCCGGGCAAATTCTCCATTCGGAGAGTTTAACTCCTATTCCATTGGCAACCATCAGCATTAAAAGAACACGCAAAGGAATTATTTGCGACAGCCTTGGTATTTTTCATCTGCAAATCCAGCAATACGATACACTTCGAATAAGTGCTTTGGGTTACAAAGCTATCGATTGGGAAGTTCCTTTCGTTTTTAATCCTGACTCACCTCCCTTCTTTCAAATTAAATTAGAAGACATTTCCTATTTACTGGATGAAGTAGACATTTATGCATTGGGAACCTGGGATGAGTTTAAAGAAGATTTTGTTAAAACGAAATTGGAAGAGAAAGATCCTATCAACAAAAGCATTATGAAACAATTAGCTCCCTACAATACAAAAGAACCAAATATTGTTCCTGCACAATATCGTCCTAAAAATGAAGGAAAAATGGGAGTTTTAGGTGCGATTTTTGCGCCTACAGATTTTTTGTACAGCAAATTGAGTAAATCAGAAAAATCGAAAAAGGAATTGTCCAAAATAATAAGAAACGAAGGCAAGGCAAAAAAGATTAGTTCGAAATACAATGCGGATATAGTGGCCGATGCAACAGGCTTAGAAGGGGACGAATTACTGAAATTTATGGAATACGCTGGCTCAGAAATTAAAGTAAGCCCAAATTCCTCAGAATACTACGTTATGCAACAAATCCTGTTTTTATTCAAAAAATATCAGGAAGAAACTACAGAAGCGGAGTAAATAACCGTGCCATTGATTCTTTCACTCTCTGCCCTTTAGACCTGTCCTGCCACTGGTTTAAATGCAATTCATCACTACTCTCCAAATCACTTAAAAATCGTGTTCTAAGTTCCAAAGTGATGTCCTCATCGTAAATTAATGCATTCACTTCAAAATTTTGTTCAAAACTCCGCACATCCATATTTGCTGTTCCTACCGTTGCCATTATCCCATCAACCATCATTATCTTGCTATGATTAAATCCTCCTTTGTAAAAATAGATTCGCACACCTGCTTCCAATAATTCTTCAATGTAGGAAAGCGTTCCCCAATAGGTCATGAATGAATCTGATTTTTTGGGAAGTAAAACACGCACATCAACCCCACTCATCGCCGATGTTTTAAGTGCCATTAAAATACTGCTGTTAGGCATAAAATACGGCGATGAAATATACACATTCCTCCTTGCCGAAGTAATGGCCGAGAAATACGCCTGCATGATACTTGCCCAGTCGGAATCGGCACCAGAGGCAGTAATCTGCAACAAACATTTTTGCTTCACTTTCTTGTAAGGAAGATATTTTTCGTCGAGTAACACTTCCTGTCGAACAAAATACCAATCGATTAAGAATACAATTTGTAAACTACTAGCTGCTTCGCCAACAATTTTAAGGTGAGTATCCCGCCACGAGCCAATTTCGGGCAGGCCATGAAGATAACGATCGGCAAAATTCAATCCTCCGACAAAAGCTGTTTTGCCATCAATCACAATAATTTTCCGGTGATTTCGGTAATTAACCCGACTCGTCAGAATAGGAAAACGAACAGGAAGAAAAGCGTGTATTTTCACGCCAGTATCTTGCAATGATTTTACATATTCCTTGCTCAACTTCCAGCTTCCAACATCATCATAAATAACACGAACCTCAACACCTTCTCTTGCTTTTTGCATCAATATTTCGAGCAATTCCGACGCCAACTCTCCATCTTCAATAATGTAATATTCCAAATGAATGTGATCCTTTGCTTTCCGAAGAGCCTTAAAAATAGAAGGAAATGTCTCCTCCCCATCGTTCAGAATTTTCACCCGGTTGTAACCAGTAAGCAATGCCTTTGAATTGTTTAAAAGCAAGGTCATCAGGTTCTTTTTTTCATGAATCCGCTCATCCTTCAACCATCGGCTTTTATCCAAATGAAGCTTTTGATCCTGACTCATTACCTGCAGCCACTTCATATCGCCCAACTCTTTCATGCTGAACATTTTTTGTTTCCGGAAACTCTGTCCGAAAACCAAATAGGAGATCAAACCGAAAACAGGCACAGATACCAAAACCAAAATCCAGGAAATGGTTTTTAATGGACTGCGATTTTCAAGAATTACAATAATTACCGTAGAGATAATGGTGATGACATATAGAACAGCCAACACTTCAAAAATGTGAATCCAGAATTCCGACCAATTAATTGTTAACAGCATATATCCGACTACTTCAGAAGATTTGTATCTTTGTTAATTTAATAGCTTTGAGATATTAGATGTGAAAAATAAGACAATGATTTACTATTTTAAGTAATCAATTACTAATTTTCAATTCCTCTACATTTAAAAGATTCAATTTTGAACCAATATTCCTAAGTCAAATGACTCCATCAAACACAATACAATCTACAATAAATTACATAAAAAAAGAACTCGAGGAGTTATATCATGCCCGAGAAACAGAAAGCTTAGCTTACCTTCTGCTTGAATATGTTTTGAAATATTCGAAAACTCAAATTCAGCTTAACAAAGCTGAGAAAATCAGCCCTGAACTTTTTCAGCAAATTAAATACTATACACAAGAGCTTACAAAGAATATACCCATTCAATACGTACTAGGAGAAACTGAATTTTACGATCTTACTTTTAAAGTAAATAAACACACCTTAATTCCCAGACCAGAAACTGAGGAGCTGGTTCATGCTATCATCAATGAAAACAGACAAGAAGGTTTACAAATTTTAGATATTGGAACCGGCAGTGGCTGCATTCCCATTTCGCTGGCAAAAAATTTAAAAAATGCTCGCGTTTCATCTGCTGATATTTCGGCAGAGGCAATTGAGAAGGCTAAAGAAAATGCCGAACTCAACCAGGTTGATGTTCATTTTTTTCATCGGGACATCCTAAACTGGAAGAATTTTGATTGGGACAATTTTGATATTATTGTAAGCAATCCTCCCTACGTAACCGAAGCCGAAAAAAACCAAATGGAGAAAAATGTTCTGGATCATGAGCCTCATTCAGCATTATTTGTGACAGATCACGATCCTTTAATTTTTTACAGAACCATCGCAGAAATGGCTCTCCTGCATTTGAAAAAAGGCGGGCGGCTTTATTTTGAAATCAACGAAAGTTTAGGAAATGAAATGATAGCGCTTTTGGAACAAAAAGGATTCAGCAGCATACGCCTAAGGTTAGATATCAACGGAAAAAACAGAATGGTCTCAGCTATAAAACCGCATTGATGGATTACAAAAAGAAGAAACGAGAAGTTAGCGCCGAATCTGCTTTATCAAAAACCATGTTTATTTGCAGCAGACAAGAAAAATGCTGCTTTGATATTCGTAAAAAGCTTTGTGAATGGGAAATTTCATCGACCGATCAGGATCAGATTATTCAAACATTGATTGACGAAAAATTCCTTAATGATGAACGTTACACCAATTTTTACGTTCGCGATAAATTCCGTTTCAACCGATGGGGACGAATAAAAATTGCTCATCATCTGAAACAAAAGCAAATTCCGGAATACATTATATCTGATGCCATAGACCAATTAGATGAAAACGAATACGCCCAAAATCTTCACGACATACTACACAGTAAGATAAAAACCATTCGAGAGGAAGACCCTTATCAACTAAAAGCCAAATTATTCCGATTTGCACAAGGAAGAGGTTTTGAATCTCAGCTTTCTCTTCAGATAATTGATAAATTAATTTCGAAAAAGGACTAAATTTTAAATTAACTTTGGCATCCTTATTGTTTACAATTATTATCTTTAAACAACAAAAATCCAAAATCATAAAAATGATTAAATCATTACGCACCTTACTGCACTTTTCCTTTATCCTTACATTTATAGTGAGCTGTTCGTCAAATACTACAGCCGCCAAACGCAGACCTCCGCAATGGGTAAAAGAGCGTCCTGTTTCATCAGAATACTATATTGGCATAGCCGTAGTTAAGAAAGACGCCAATGAAACAAGCTATATTCAATTGGCTAAAAATCAAGCCCTACAGGATTTATGTTCCGAAATTTCCATCTCTATTTCATCCAATTCTGTTCTGCATCAGTTCGAAAACAACACGAGTTTTAAAGAAGAGTTTGAAGCAGATATTAAAACCTCTCTTGTGCAGGATCTGGAAGGATACGAAATGGTTGCTTCCTGGGACAATAAAAAAGAAGGAGAATATTGGGTTTACTATCAATTGTCAAAAAATCAGTATGCTCTGCTAAAAAGAGTGAAACTAAACAAAGCAAAAAAACTGTCTCAAAGCTATTTCGAAGAAGGCAAACAATACGAAAAACAACTCGACCTTTTTCAAGCATTAAATTACTACGCAAAATCACTTGATGCAATAAAAAATCATTTGGATGAAGATCTTAGCGTAATGACATTGGATGGAACTATCAATTTAGGAACAGATATTTATAATTCCATCCAAAACATTTTTAACCGAACACAACTTACTCCGGTCAAAAAGACGATTCAGCTCGAAATATCAACTTCGCAAAAAGAACCAATTCTGGTAAAAGCTGTTTGGCTGGCCGATGAAGGTGAAAAAATGATTTCTCAATTGCCCTTGGAAATTAAATTCACAAAAGGTGCAGGTATTTTGAATGGAAATGTTTCGACAGACCAATTTGGTTATGCATCTTCTCAATTGTCGAGAGTAAGCTCGCGGCAAAAACTGCAGGAAATTACTGCTTCTCTCGATCTTTCATCAATTTTGGATGAAAGCAACGAAAATTACGAATTAAACAAACTTTTCTTCACTGAAGAATCGGCACCTAAAAGTAAAATCACTTTAAATGTAGAACGACTAAAAGCGTACCTGAATTTTAGCGAAAAGATATTTGGAGAAGACTCTAAACGCGGAATTTTAGAGAACAATTTAAAGAAAGAATTGTCTGAAAATTTCTTCTCATTTACAAATAATAAAGATCAGGCCAAAGTTATTCTTGATATCAATACCAATGTAACAAAAGGTGAAATTAAAGAAGGCCGCAACTACAAAGTATATATTGTGTATCTGGATTGTTTTTTCTCGCTTACCGATGTTAAAACAGGCCTGGAAATTTTCAATGATGCCATATACGAAGTGAAAGGCATGAAGCCCATCAGTTACGATTATGCAGTGAAAGAGGCTTACGAACAAGCTGTTGATGAAATAAACAACACGATTGTCCCTAAACTGAATCAACTTGATTTATAAAATCATCATATTCCAAAACAAAAAATAACGATAAATAATACACACATGAAAACAAGAAAATTACACAAAAGCTTATTCCTTGGATTAGGAATTTTACTGGTTGCAGGAATGAGTTCTTGCGGATCGGCTGAAAAAGTAGTTACTACAAAAGCACAAGGCGAAGAATTGATTGAAGTTTATTGTACCGGCCCTGATTTTCAAAGTGATAAAAATAATTTCAGAGCTTCTGCTATTGGCGAAAGTTTAGATCAGATGGTATCTAAAAAGAAAGCCGGCACCAATGCCCGTGCCGAACTGGCGACACTAATTCAGTCTACAATAAAAGGTACAATTGACAACTACGTGAACTCAACAGAATTAAATAATGTTGAGCAAGTTGAAGAACGTTTTGAAGGTTTAACCCGTGAGGTGATCAACCAACAATTGAACAACATCAAAGTAATTTGCGAAAAGCAAACCAAAACCGGTGAAAACAAATACAAAACATACATTGCCCTGGAGATGAGCTCAAAAGATTTGGAGGAAGCAATCAACCAAAAATTATCGCAGGATGACAAGTTAAAAGTTGATTACGATTACGAGAAATTCAAAGAAACTTTTAATGCCGAGATGCAAAAACTGGAAGCTCAGCAAAGAGGATTCTAAGCAAAAAACAACATTCTAATATAAGCTGAAAAAATGGCCATTTCTTTCATAAGAAATGGCCATTTTAAAATCAAAAAAATACTATAATCTAAATATTAAAAAGTACACCAACAGCCAGGTTAACATTCTCATAAGCTGTGTTGTATTTAAAATCGCCAAAAAACTGAACATCACCACCCGTTCTAGCTCCGATACCTAAATTCAAACCAACTTTTGAATCGGAACCTGAAAAAGTTCCGAACTCGCCAAAATCTATCGACGCATCGACATAAGAATAATTTAAACCTCCTATGGCGTATACTTTTAAAGTCTCTTCCTTTACGAAATTGCAATGTACATCTGCATCCAACACATATTCAGTCAAATCTAATCCATCAGGAGAACTTGGGAAAAAATAGGTGAAGCCGGGAGCAATTGAAAATAATTCGTTTATTTCATACAAGCCTTTAACTCCAATTCCAAATGCCACCGCTTCACTTCCGTCATCATCAATTGAAAGCTTAGTGCCCATAACCAAATTTCCGCCCAATTTCATCTGTGCACTTGCTTCAAGGCCTGCAAAAATCATAACGGCAACAGCAATTAGAAATAAAATTTTCTTTTTCATAATTTTAGTTTTAGGTTTAAAATTACTTACTCCGAATATCGAAGACAATATGAAATTTAATTGTTTCACAATAAACAAACAAATTTAAATCAACACCTATTACCTGTATACTAAACCTATATCTATACAAACGAAACAAGCTCATATTCAAACCCATTTCTTTTCCGCGATCATATTTAGACTAACCGGAATACAGCACAGAAGTGCAAAAAAAGTAATCTGAGGTATCTTTGACGTTGATGCCAAAATAATTCTGATTTCCTTTTGCAAAGCTGAATCTTAAAATATTCATCGAAGTGTTATTTATTTTTTCTGAAAACAACATTACACCTTCTTTTCAAATTGTTCCTTTCTCTTTGTTTATTACCTTTACACTTCAATTAATAATTTACAAAAATGATCACATCAGACCAGCTAAAAAGTTTAGTGGAACGCACGGAAGCGTTAAGGAGGTATCTTTGACGTTGATGCCAAAATAATTCAGATACAGGAAGAAGAATTGAGAACTCAGGCTCCCGGATTTTGGGACAATCCAAAAGAGGCTGAAATTCAAATGCGAAAAGTAAGAGGACTTAAATCCTGGGTTGATTCTTACAATGAAGCAAAAGAAGCAATTGACGACCTTCAGATATTATTCGATTTCGCCAAGGAAGAAGAAGCATCGCCAGAGGAGGTAGACGAACAATTTGCAGCAACACAAAGCTTAATTGAAGCTCTTGAGCTAAGAAATATGCTCCGAAAAGAGGAAGATAAACTGGGAGCCATTCTAAAAATAAATTCTGGTGCCGGTGGAACTGAAAGTTGTGATTGGTGCGAAATGCTTTACCGAATGTACTTGCGTTACGGTGAAGCGCATGGCTATAAGGTAAGTTCATTGGAATATCAGGAAGGTGACGAAGCCGGAATTAAATCGGCAACTCTCGAATTTGAAGGTGATTTTGCTTACGGATTTTTAAAATCCGAAAATGGCGTGCACCGCTTGGTTCGTCTTTCTCCATTTAATGCGGCCAACAAACGAATGACTACTTTTGCATCGGTCTATGTTTATCCTGCCATTGACGATACCATCGAAATTGAAATCAATCCTGCTGATATCAGTTGGGATACTTTCCGTTCGGGTGGTGCCGGCGGACAAAATGTAAATAAAGTGGAAACAGGTGTTCGGTTACGACATGCTCCAACCGGAATCATCATTGAAAATACCGAAACCCGCTCCCAATTTGGAAACCGCGAAAATGCACTTCGATTGCTGAAATCGCAGCTATACGAATTGGAACTAAGAAAACGTCAGGAAGAAACTGACAAGATTGAAGGATCAAAAAAGAAAATTGAATGGGGTTCACAAATTCGTTCCTATGTAATGCAGCCTTACAAACTGGTTAAGGATGTAAGAACAGGCCACGAAACCTCTAATGTTCAAGCCGTTTTAGATGGTGGTTTGGATGGATTCATCAAAGCATTCCTAATGGAATTCAGCGAGGAAGATAAAAAATAAGAGTAGGGATCTTGCATGCAAGGTCCCTACTCTTTTGTTTGTTTGGGCTTAAACATCCCTCCTATCAGCACACCAAAAAGTAAACCGTAAGGCACCATTGTGTACCAATTGGACTGAATGGGGCAAGTACCTGAAACACAACCAACATATTTCCAGTAAAGGAATCCACCCAGCAGACCAAGCAGCCCTCCTATAATTTCAAATTTTCTATTTTTAATTAGCTTTTTCACCATCTCAAACATATGTATCTATTTATATAATTCAAACTTAGCAAAGAATATTGAATAGTCGTGATGAAGACAATTCTTTTCATTAAATAAATAAGCTGCAAAATACAAATCTGATATTGATGGCACTATTTCATTCAAAAAAACAATCAATTTTTCATTAAATCATCAGTAATTCTGAAAACACAAATTCTATTTCCCATACTATTCCCGAAAGCCGTATATTTGTATCACTTTAAACAGTAAAACAGAAATAAAAATGTTGAAAATTTATCACAATCCGCGTTGCTCCAAAAGTAGAGCAGGTTTAAAATATTTACAAGACAAAGGTCTGGAACCTGAAATTCGTTTGTATCTAAAAGATGAGTTTACCGAAGCCGAACTTGCTGATGTATTGATGAGAATGACGAAACAACCCTGGGAAATTATCCGCACTCACGAAAAATTATACAAAACCGATTTTAAAGGGAAAAATTTTAATACCGATGAGTGGATCAAAATATTAATTGAATATCCAAACCTAATTCAACGCCCCATTGTTATTAAAGACCACAAAGGAATATTTGCTGTGCCAGCTGAAAAAATGGATGAGATTTTTTAATTCATCCATTTCCTGATTCATTTCACATTTCAACCTCTAAATCGACCAACTTAATTTGCCTTTATAAAATTTCACACACAGAAATTAATTAAGTACATGAACAAATTTAGAAAAATATACATGGTCTTCCTGTCTCTTCTAAGCGTAGCCTGCGATCCTTTTCAAACCAAAATTGGAACAGAGGTATCCTTATACGAAAGTCCGGAAAAACAAGAATTCGCCTTTCCGGATACCTTAAAAGTAATGACATGGAACATCAAATTTGGCGGTGGAAGAATTGATTTCTTTTTCGATTGCCATGGCGACCGGGTTATTATGGAAAAATCAGAAGTGCTGGATAACATGAGCGTGCTTTCTGAAAAAATCCGTGAAGTAAACCCCGATATCCTGTTTATTCAGGAAGCCGATGTGAATGCAAAACGAAGTGCTTTTGTTGATCAGGTTCAGTATCTGGTCAACAATACCGACTTTAATTATGCGGCCTATGCCTCACAATGGAAAGCCAAACACATCCCCAGCGACGGCATCGGAAAAATGGATTCGGGCAATGCCATTTTATCCAAATGGAAATTTACCGATGCGAAACGAACTCCTCTGCCTCTTATTCAATCGCAAAATTTCATTGTTCGTTATTTTTATCTCAAACGGAATATTCTGGAAATAAATCTGGAACACAAGGGTGAGGCAATTAAACTTTTAACAACACATCTATCGGCCTATGCCAATGATGACACCAAGAAAAATCAACTGGATATTTTAAAGAATTACGTCGATTCAATTCATCAGAAAGGACAAACATTCATTTTAGGCGGTGATTTTAACTCTCTTCCTCCATTTAGCAGACAAACCAGTAAATTCGATGATTCTGCATGCACCGATGGTGATTTTGATGCGGATAATTACAGCTCCGAAACAGAATGGATGATGCCTTTTTACAAAAGTTATAAAGCGGCAATTCCTTTGGAAGAATACAAAGAGAACAATTCTAAGCATTTTACACACACAACAGATAAAAACGGGTACTGGAATAGAAAGGTCGATTATATATTTACCAATGGCCACCTTGTTCAAAATAGCGGAAACACACTTCAACAATGGATGCAGGCATCTGATCATGCACCTATTGTTGTAAATTATAAACTATGAGTCAGCAATTATTAATGGGTAAGTCATAAGATCTTAACTCATTATTTAATTCCAGACAATTCCATTTTTAATTGACCGGAAATCCTATTTTATTCATGAATCTTAATTAATAATTCCTAATTCCAAGGTGTTTTAAAAGTATGATTAAGAACATTTTTAAAACCTTCCTTAAATGATAAAAAGGCCTTATTTTTAGGCTCTAATTTTTAAACAGTTACAGTTATGGCAGATAATAAACTTTTTAGTGACTTTGCTCCTCAATCTACTCAAGAGTGGATTGACAAAATCACTAAAGATCTTAAAGGTGCTGACTTTGATAGAAAGTTGGTTTGGAGAACTAATGAAGGATTCAATGTACAGCCTTTCTACAGACTGGAGAACATGGAAGACAAAGCCTTCATGAATACCTATCCTGGAGATTTTCCTTATGTTCGTGGTAATAAAAAAGACAATAATGATTGGTTGGTTCGTCAGGATATCATTGTAGAGGATGTGAAAGCAGCTAACGAAAAAGCTCTTGATGTTCTGAACAAAGGTATCGACTCAATTGGATTCGTATTGAATTGGAAAGACCTAAGCAAAGATGAATTAGCAACTTTGTTAAATGGTATTTTCCTGGATTGTGTAGAAATCAACTTCGAAAAATCTCACGGCTCTGTTGAATTAATCAAAAACCTACAGGCAATTGCAACCGAAAAAGGGATCGCTCTTGATAAATTAAATGGAGGAATTTCTATCGATCCTCTTTCAGGATTCAGTACTGTTGGTAACTTCTGTCAGTCAGAAGAAAGTTCTTTTAATTATTTAAAAGAAGCTATCGAAGCTGCTAAAGCTCTTCCTAACTATAAAGTTGTTGCAGTAGGTGGAAGCCTTTTCAACAACTCAGGATCTTCAATTGTTGAAGAATTAGGTTTCTCTTTAGCTGCTGGAGCTGAATACCTAAGCAAAATGATTGATGCAGGTCTTTCAGTTGACGAGGTAGCTCCAAAAATCCGTTTCAACTTTGCAACCAGCTCTAAATATTTTATGGAGATTGCCAAGTTAAGAGCCGGACGTATGGTATGGGCTAACATCGTTAAAGCATTTGGTGCTTCAAACGAAGAAGTTTGCAAAATGAATGTTCATGGTGAAACTTCAGAATGGAACAAAACTGTTTATGATCCTTATGTGAACATGCTGCGTACTCAAACTGAATCAATGTCGGCTGTTTTAGGTGGACTTGATTCATTCACAGTAAAACCTTTCGATTCTGCATTTGCTGAATCTTCTGTTTTCTCTGAAAGAATTGCCCGTAACCAACAATTATTATTAAAAGAAGAATCGCATCTGGCTAAAATTGCTGATCCGGCTGCAGGTTCATACTATATTGAATCATTGACTGAATCAATTGCTGATGAAGCTTGGAAACTATTCCTGACTGTTGAAGACAAAGGTGGATACCTTGAAGCCTTCAAAGCAGGATTCGTTCAATCTACGATCAAAGCAACTGCACAGAAACGTGATTTCCAAATTGCTACACGCCAGGAGAATTTCTTAGGAACCAACCAATTCCCAAATTTTGGAGAAGTATTGGAAGCTCTTCCTGAGACAGTTCTTGCTCCTGCAGATAAAACTGCAGCGAATGCTGTTTGCGAAACTCTTAAACCATATCGTGGTGCTCAGGCTTTCGAAACTCTTCGTAACAAAACTGATATTTACAGCAAAACAAATGGTCGTCCTAAAGTGATGATGTTCCCTATCGGAAACTTAAACATGCGTAAAGCCCGTGCTCAGTTTGCTTGTAACTTCTTCGCTTGTGCCGGATTTGATGTTGAAGATCATAACGGTTTTAAATCAGTAGAAGAAGGTGTAAAATTCGTAACTGAAAAAGGTGCCAAGATCGTTGTTGTTTGTAGTTCTGATGATGAATATGCAACTATCGTTCCTGAAGTTTACGAAGCTCTTAAAGGGGAAGCAATTACCGTTGTTGCAGGTGCTCCGGCATGTGCTGATGAATTAAAAGCCAAGGGTATTGAGAACTTTATCAACGTGAAATCTAACGTTCTTGAAACGTTGAAAGCATATCAAGCCGAGCTAGGTATTAAATAGATTTGAGATATGAGATGTGAGATGTAAAATCTCACAAAATATTAAAAATCAAATATTAGATTACTAAAAATTGATTCAGGATTCTTAATCAAGATGTAAATCATCTCATATTTAAAATCTTGTATCTAAAATCTAAAAAGAAATGAAACCAAATTTTAAAGATATAAATATCAAGTCATCTCAAAGAGCTGCGACAACATCTCAGGAATGGGAAAAAGAAAACGGCATTGAAAAATCTTGGATGACACCAGAACAAATTCCTGTTAAAACAGCCTTTAACAAGGAAGATTTAGAAGGCATGGAGCACTTGAACTATGTTTCAGGTTTGCCACCATTCCTACGTGGACCTTATTCAGCGATGTATCCTTTACGTCCTTGGACTGTTCGTCAGTATGCAGGTTTCTCTACTGCTGAAGAATCAAATGCATTCTACCGTCGTAACCTTGCTGCTGGTCAAAAAGGTCTTTCTGTAGCATTCGATTTAGCTACTCACCGTGGATATGATTCAGATCATCCCCGTGTGATTGGTGATGTTGGTAAAGCAGGGGTTGCTATCGACTCTATTTTGGATATGGAGATCCTTTTCGATCAAATTCCATTGGATCAGATGTCAGTATCTATGACAATGAACGGAGCAGTACTTCCAGTACTGGCTTTCTACATCGTTGCAGGTTTGGAGCAAGGCGCTAAACTGGAAGAACTCTCCGGTACTATCCAAAACGATATCCTAAAAGAATTCATGGTGCGTAACACATACATTTACCCACCGGATTTCTCAATGAAAATTATTGCTGATATCTTCGAATTCACTTCGAATTTCATGCCTAAGTTCAACTCCATTTCTATCTCGGGTTACCACATGCAGGAAGCAGGTGCTACAGCAGATATCGAGTTGGCTTATACTCTTGCTGATGGTTTGGAGTACTTGAAAAAAGGTGTTGCTGCAGGTATGGATGTTGATACATTCGCTCCCCGTTTGTCTTTCTTCTGGGCTATCGGAATGAATCACTTCATGGAGATTGCTAAAATGCGTGCGGGTCGTTTGCTATGGTCTAAGATTGTAAAACAATTCAATCCTAAGAATCCTAAGTCAATGGCATTGCGTACTCACTCGCAAACTTCAGGTTGGTCATTAACTGAGCAGGATCCTTTCAACAACGTTGGACGTACCTGTATCGAGGCTATGGCTGCTGCATTGGGTCACACTCAGTCTCTTCACACCAATGCTTTGGATGAGGCGATTGCATTGCCAACCGATTTCTCTGCACGTATTGCCCGTAATACTCAAATCTTTATTCAGGATGAAACTACCATCTGTAAAGCTGTTGATCCTTGGGCAGGTTCTTACTACGTTGAGTCATTAACTCAAGAGTTAGTAAATAAGGCTTGGTCTCACATCGAAGAAGTTGAGAAATTAGGTGGAATGGCGAAAGCGATCGAGTCTGGTATTCCAAAACTTCGTATCGAAGAAGCTGCTGCACGTACTCAAGCTAAAATTGATGCGAACACTCAAACTATTGTAGGTACCAACAAATATCGTTTGGAGAAAGAAGATCCATTGGATATTTTGGAAGTAGATAACACTGCTGTACGTATTGCTCAGATTGAACGTTTGGCTAAGCTTCGTGCTAACCGTGACGATAAAGCTGTTCAAGCTGCTCTTGAAGCCATCACTGCTTGTGCAAACGGAGGTGAAGGCAACTTATTGGATCTTGCTGTTAAAGCTGCACAATTACGTGCTTCTTTAGGTGAGATTTCAGATGCATGTGAAAAAGTTTGTGGTAGATATAAAGCTGTAATTAGAACCGTGTCAGGAGTATATTCATCAGAATCAGGACAAGATGCTGATTTCGCAATAGCGAAAGAAAAAGCAAATCAATTTGCAGAAATGACAGGACGTCGTCCTCGTATCATGATCGCAAAAATGGGACAAGATGGTCATGACCGTGGTGGTAAAGTTGTTGCTACTGGTTTTGCTGACATAGGATTTGACGTGGATATGGGACCTTTGTTCCAAACTCCGGAGGAATCTGCTAAGCAAGCTGTAGAAAATGATGTACACATCGTTGGTGTTTCTTCATTAGCTGCTGGTCACAAAACTTTAGTTCCTGCAGTTATCGAGGAATTGAAAAAATTGGGCCGCGAAGATATCATGGTGACTGCAGGTGGTGTTATTCCAGCTCAGGATTACGATTTCTTATACGAAGCTGGTGTTGTTGGTGTATTTGGTCCTGGTACCAAAGTATCAAAATGTGCTATCCAAATGTTAGATATCCTAATTGAGCAATACAAAGACTAGTTCTTTTATTATTATGTTTAAAGACAGGAATCATGTTCCTGTCTTTTTTTGTGCTAAATTTTAGCTTAAATTAAAACTTCAAACTTTATGAAAAGACTAACCATTCTTCTTTTTCTCTCATTAATAATTTTGAATATTTCTGCACAAAACCAAACCAAAGAAGATTCCTGAATCAAGATGAAGATTCTTTTCGGACAACTGACTTTAGATGCATTTAACATGGATATTTGTTCCCCTTGGTACACACCTGAACATGATTCTTATCTGCCGGACGCAGCTATTCTGAAAGAGCTTCGGGAACAAAATCTAACGGATATTTCAATTCACCTGATTATCGGTTCATGGTGTCAAGACAGTCATAGAGAAGCTCCCCGTTTTATTAAAATATTGGAAGAAATAAATTTTCCGTTTGATCAATTAAATATGAATGCTTTAGACACCAGTAAATCTTCACCGGATTTTGATGTAAAAGCCAATAAGGTTACCTATGTTCCAACGGCCATCATCTGCCGAAATGGCAAGGAAATAGGTCGGATTATCGAAAGTCCAAAAAAATCTTTGGAAAAAGATCTTTTACTAATAATCTCAAAAAATTAGTACCTTTATCCTTTAGACCAACTAACACAATCATGGAACAAGAGAGAACAAATGCCGGACAAACATTAGGAATTATTGGATTGATACTTGGTATTATAACTTTAATGATAGGATTTATTCCCTGTGTTGGAGTTATTGCACTTGTTCCTGGAGTAATCGCAATTATTTTAAGTGCTGTTGGACTAAGCCAGGCCAATCGGGGAAATGGTGCACGTGGTATTAATATCGGAGCATTAATTGTCTCAATTATTGGTGTTTTAGTCGCATCTTTATGGTTAATTTTTGTTGTCGGAATTGCCAACCTCAACGAAGATGAAATTGAAGGATTTGTAGAAGATGTAATCGAAGAAGTGATTGATGAATCTGTTCACAATGCTGATTTACAAGATGCCTTACAAGAATTGGAAGAACAACTCGATGAGGTTTGTGTTGATTCGATTCATATTAAAACAGACAGCATCAACATCGAAATTAAAATTGATAATGAGTAATTCTCAATATTCGGCTAAACAGAATTACAAAATAATTAACCTCTCTTTAGCCGGAATTATTCTTTGCATTTTTATTTATTCTGCTCTGTTTTCTCCTAAAGAATGCAATCATCCCATACCTTCTTTTTACACCCAAATTACAAACGAAATAAGTCCGTCTACCGGTCTGTCACGAAGCTTCTCTGCAATTGTGCGAGGTGATCTTCCACTGGCTAAGACATTCAATCCTTACGGCTTACATATTTTTCTTTTTTTTGCCTTTCAGTTTATTTTTAGAGTCTTATCATTTTCTTTGATTAACGATAAATTTCAGTTGATAAAACCTACTATTTTAATGGATATCACACTGTCCTTAATAGGCTTTTATCTGGCCTTCAGACCATTAATCCTTTTCACTTTAAAACTTTTTCAAAAGTCCATCGTAAACTACGGGTGAGTTAATCTTTATTAAACAAATCCTTACACTATGTCAGCACTACTTGTGATTGTATTCCTCGCACTTCTGACCAGTATTATGGTTTTACATATCCACAATGAACTCAATCTTTCCAAAAGGATTAATCGAGCCGGATATTTTGTGCAGGAATTAATGGATCAACATGGCATTAAGCATCTTGATCTGGAAAAGAAATTTGAAACTTCGACTCTTACCACACAGCTTCGTGTACTGGAGTATTATTTGCACTCACTCAATTCATCCTACAAGGATTTTGGAACCAAAAAAACGATCTTTCAAAGGATAATAACTATCGAGCAGACTTTGGCAAATTACGGATACCAAAGCGAATTCAGTGTTATATAATATCAGTAAGCGAAAAACATTTGTCAACTTTTACACCTTTTGGAGTTTGCACCAAACTGCAACACTCGTTTATTATATCGTGCTGAAAAAATAAGATATAATTATTCTCCACTGCCTCCTTCAGAAAAACCTCCTTCTCATGCAAAGATGCCTTTGGATTTAAATCGTAGCTGGCCAACCATTTTACAGGAACATTAGCCGTTGTAGGAATAAAATCTCCGGCAAACACAATGGTAAAGTTTTCATTTTTAATAATAGAAACCATCAGACCTGGGGTATGACCATTAACCAACCTCACTTCGAAATTAGGAAACAACTCTCCTTCTTTCTCTACAAACTTCAATTTTCCAGCCTCCTTTATTGGAACAATATTTTCCTGAAAATAGGCATCTGCTTCACGAATATTTGGATTTCTGAGATTGTCCCATTGCAATTTACTCACCCAATGTGTGGCATTCGGAAAAACCAGTTCGAAACCATCTCCCTTTTCATTATGCTTTACAGCACCACCACAATGATCGAAATGCAAATGAGTAAAAACCACATCTGTAATATCTGTTGGCTGAAAACCAATATTCGCAAGAGAAGACAATAAATCAGCCTCTCCATTCAAATGATGATGTTTAAAAAATTCAGCACTTTGCTTATCTCCGGTACCATTATCGATCAGTATTTTTCGCTCCCCGTCAACAACAAGCATGCTTCTCATTGCACAATTGCATAAATTATCTTCATCGCTTGGGTATTTTCGACTCCAAAGAAGTTTTGGAACCACACTGAACATAGCACCTCCATCGCACTTAAAATTGCCTGTTTCTATATTATATATTTCCATTATTTTTAAGTAAATATGTTATCTTTAATCCTGAATCGCACTGTAAATACAGCTTTACAGACCTATTCATTCAATACAGATCAAAAATACAATTTTTTAAAACGAATACCAATGAGAGTACATTTTATAGCAATTGGCGGCAGCGCCATGCACAATCTTGCAATAGCATTGCATTTAAAAGGTTTTACTGTTTCAGGTTCTGATGATGAAATTTTTAACCCCTCAAAATCACGTTTGGAAAAACACAATATACTGCCAAAAGAATGGGGCTGGTTTCCTGAAAAAATAAATACTGATCTCGACGCTATTATTCTTGGAATGCACGCCCGTATTGATAATCCGGAACTTTTAAAAGCTCAGGAATTAGGCTTAAAAATCTTCTCTTATCCTGAATACATTTACGAACAAACAAAAGACAAAACCAGAATTGTAATTGGTGGCAGCCATGGAAAAACAACTACAACATCAATGGTTATGCATGTTCTTAAAGAAAATGATATTGATTTTGATTATATGGTAGGTGCTCAAATTGAAGGCTTCGAAACCATGGTTAAGTTGACCAAAGAAGCTAAAATCGCAATCTTCGAAGGTGATGAGTATTTGTCTTCTCCAATTGACCGAAGACCAAAATTTCATCTGTACCATCCACATATCGCATTAATTACCGGTGTAGCCTGGGATCACATCAATGTTTTTCCAACTTTTGAAAACTATGTTGAGCAGTTCGAGACATTCACAAATCTTATTCAGCCCAATGGGAGTTTAATCTATTTTGAAGAGGACGAGCACATTCAAAAAATTCTCACTAAAAGAAGAGATGATGTAAACTACATTCCATACAATACACATCCATTCAGACTGGAAAATAACCAAACCATTTTAACTACAGATGATAATGAATTTGCTCTTGAAATATTTGGGGAGCATAATTTACAAAACCTTATGGGTGCTTATCATATCTGTAAAAGTATTGGAATAAAAGACCTTGATTTTTACCAATCGATTCAAAATTTTTCCGGAGCCGCCCGTCGCCTGCAAAAGTTGGCTGAAAGCGATAACTGCAGTGTGTTTCAGGATTTTGCTCATTCTCCTTCTAAATTAAAGGCAACAACCGAAGCTGTAAAAAAGCAATATCAGAATAGAAAATTGATTGCCTGTATGGAACTTCATACTTTCAGCAGCCTGAAGAAAGAATTTCTACCTCATTATAAAAATACAATGAGTATGGCTGATCAGGCTTTTGTGTATTTTGATCCGAAAACAATTGAACACAAAAAACTGGAACCAATAACCAGCAAACAGGTAGAAGAAGCGTTTGGAGGAACTAATCTTAAAGTATATATTAATTCAGATCAACTAATCTCAGATTTACTTTCAATAGATTTTAAGAATACAAATGTTTTATTGATGAGTTCGGGAAACTTTACAGGTGTAAACCTCCCTCAACTTGCCGAAAACATTATAGTAAATACAAAATAAGCTAAAGTGCACTATTTCAAATCTCTTTATGTTGCCGAAAGATAAATTAATACTATTTTTACGGTATGATGAACCCCAAAGTCAGGACTGTTATGCTTTGTAAGCTTAAATATTTTTTTTTAATTCTTCTGATTTTCCCAACAACTGCTGTGTTGGGCGAAACTCAGGTTCAAATTCAGAAGGCCGAAGAGTTATTAAAAAGTACTGAAGGTGGTAAAAGAATTGGTTTACTTAAAGAACTATCGCGTTTATATATTGATATAGATCCTGACAAAAGTATCGACTACGCAAAAGAAGTTGTCATTCTCAACTCCGCAGATCCTGCTGAAAAATCAGCTTCATTATACGATCTGGGAAATTTATATCGTCGGGTTAACAATTTTAGACTGGCGCTCGATTGCCACAAACAGGCTCTGGAAATCCGAAAAACGATTAATGACCTGAAAGGAACTGCCAGTTCGTTGAATAACATTGGAGAAATATATAAAATACTCTATAAATACGACGAAGCCCTGATTCATCTTAACCGGTCGCTTGAAATAAGAGAGAAAAATGGAACTCAAAAAGAAGTTGCTTACACTTTAAATAATATCGGAAGTGTTTTTTGGCTAAAAAAGGATTACGCCAACTCCTTAGAATTTTATCTTAAATCTCTGGAAATAAGATCTGATTTAGGCGACAAATCGGACATCTCATCCTCTCTCAACAATCTCGGGAATGTGTATAAGAATCTTAATAAACCAAACAAAGCACTCGATTATTACACCAAAGCTCTTGAAATTAGAGAAGAAATAGGCGACAAAACCTTTATTGCATTTTCGCTAAATGATATTGGAGGAATATATTGGAGATTAAGCAATTTCAATGAATCTTTGGCCTACTACAACAGATCTCTTGAAATAAGAAAAGAAATAGGAAATAAAATATTTATTGCCGCTACTCTCAAAAATATAGGAACGGTATACAAGGATCTAAATGAACTGGATTTTTCTTTAAAGAACTACAATGAAGCCTTAAAAATTTACGATGAGATTAATGATCAAAAGGAACAGGCAAATGTCTTTTCGTTAATTGGGAATCTATACGAAAGCTATAATAATTTCGACAAGAGTCTGGAATATCATAAAATATCACTTAGTCTTCACCGCAGAATAGGAAATAACAAAGGAATAGCATATTCCTCGAACAGCATTGGAGAAATATTAATGAAATATTACCAAAGCGAGGAGGCCAAAGACTATTTGCTTTCAGCATTTGATCATGCTAATCTGTGCAAAGACAGAAGCCTGCAAAAAATTGCATCAGAGAATTTGTTCGAGTATTTCTCGAACCAAGGAGATTATAAGAAAGCATTGGAATACTTCCGTGAATACTCGAGTACCCAATACGACAGTATTATAGATCAGATTGATAAAGATAAAATATCTGAATTTGAGGCTAATTATCAGATTTCTAAAAACAAAGATGAAATCAAGACCTTGAAAGCATACAATCGTCAGCAAAGCATAGTAATTTATCTTTTTGTAGCTTTAATAATTCTTGCAGGAGTAATAGGTTATATCGCAAACAGGAACATCAAAATAAGAAAGGAAGCTACGCAAGCTTTAACAGAAAAGAATGATGAACTGGAAGAAATTAACTCCAGATTAAAAGAGACTGAAGTAACACTTAAGGATTTGAATCTTACGAAGGATAAAATATTCAACATTATTTCGAACGATTTACGAACCCCTTTTATTGATATGAAGCTTATGAGCTCAAAACTTCTTGATAGTTTTGATCAGGCTAGAATTAAAGAACAAAAGCATTTATCGAAAAACATCAGAGACTTGTCTTTTCAGACTTACAATCTTGTTGAAAACATTTTGTTATGGTCTGCCTCGCAGTCCGGCAAAACAAAATTTTCACCGCGTCTTTTTAATGTGAAAGAACTTTTAGATCACAGTTTAACAAAGCTTTCGGAACAACTTATTGAAAAAAATATTAAGATAATTTTTAATTTAGACAGCTCTTCCAAGGCATATGCAGACACAGCAGCTATCTGCGAAGTGTTTAAAAATCTACTCTCCAATGCAATAAAATTCTCCTATCGTGAAGGAAAAATTACCATTTCGGCCCGGGAAAAAAAGTATTGGGTAGAATTAGATATTTCTGATGAAGGAGTGGGAATGAGTAAAACAAATCTCCACAAAATATTCCGTTTGGATAATAATTACCTTGCATTAGGAACCGCTCATGAAAAAGGTGCTGGAATTGGTTTATTGCTTTGTAAAGAATACATTGAGAAAAATGGGGGGAAAATATGGGCCGATAGTGAAGACGGAAAAGGAAGTAGTTTCTACATCACCATTCCTAAGTCAGATAAATTGATGGGCTCAGTTCCTAAAATAGAAGATCAATAAGTGAAGTACAACTCCACCAATACAAACCTGTATTTCTTAAATCCCTATGGCCTAATTTGTAATTTACCGACCGAACTTCAATTAATTAAATGTTGATTTATTTTTTAAGAACGAACAAAATGCAAAACGAGACCTCATGTGAAGCCTCGTTTATTTTGATCAGAAAATCTGAACTATATTAGTATTTTTTAGCAACAAAGTGATAATGACTACCAAATCTTTCGAATGCTGCCTGATCTAATTCTTCTCTAAAATTAGGATGTGCAACCGAAATAATAGCTTTAGCTCTTTGCTGTAAAGTTTTTCCGAATAAATTAACAGAACCATGCTCAGTAACAAACCATCTCATGTTATTACGAGTTGTTACAACACCAGATCCCTGCAAAAGAGTTGGAGTGATTTTTGAAACGCCTTTACCAGTAACAGAAGGCATTGCAATAATTGGAACACCACCTTCCGAAGCAGAAGCACCACGTGTAAAATCAATCTGTCCACCAACACCAGAATAATGTCTTGTTCCAATTGAATCGGCACAAACCTGACCTGTAATATCAATAGATAATGCAGAGTTAATTGCACATACTTTAGGATTTTGCTTGATGATACCAACACCATTGGTATAAGCAACATCCATCATTAAAACTCCTGGATTATCATCAACGAAATCATAAAGCTCTTTTGTTCCCATCAAGAAACCAGCAACAATCTTACCCTTATCCAATTTCTTATTCATTCCGTTAACAACACCGCTATAAACCAAAGGCAGAAGACCATCAGCAAACATTTCGGTGTGAACTCCAAGGTTCTTATGGTTGCCCAACTGAGCCAAAACCGCATTTGGAATACCACCTATACCCATTTGAAGACAAGCTCCATCAGGAATTAAACCAGCTACATTTTTACCAATTTGAATATCGATATCTGACAAAGGTGCATTGTGATGCTCGATTAATGGAGTATTATCCTCACAGAACACATCAAAATAACTCAAAGGCATTAAGGCATCGCCAAATGCACGAGGTACATTAGGATTGATTACCGCAACAACAGTATCTGCTGTTTCAACAGCTGCTTTTGTAGCATCAACAGAAGTACCCAATGATACATATCCATGTTTATCCGGTACACTTACCTGAACAACGGCTACGTTCACTTTTAAAATTCCTTCACGAATCAACTGTTGCGTTTCGCTCAAAAATACAGGGATATAATCGGCATAACCTGCCTGTGTTTGCTTTCGTACGTTGGCACCAACAAACAATGACTCCAAATTAAAGATACCTTCAAATTCAGCATCTGCATAAGGAGCTGGACCTTCTGTATGAAGGTGCTGTATTGACACATCGTAAATTTCTCCATTACGACCTCTTTCACACATTGCATTTATAAACTTCTGCGGAGCTAAAGCCACGGAATGTAAATGTACTCTATCCCCAGATTTAATCACCTTCGCTGCTTCCTCAAAAGAAACTATTTTGATCTCTTTGTGCATCTTTTAATCGATTTTATGATGTTTTTTAATAATTCCTAAATCGCCGACTAAAGTAGTATATTTTTTGAGTCCAATTTCTGCTATTCAGCATTTGTGCTACAAAACATATCGGCATTATCAGTTCATAACTAAGCTTTTGCGATTCGATTTCTAAAAATAATTGAGAATAAAATCAAGACTCCTTAAATGGAATAAAAAATATATCTTGGAGCAGGTAGTAAATTCTCACAAGAGTACTTAAGCGCAGAATCATATATAAAAAAGAAGCCGGAAATAAATTTCCGGCTGCAAAACCCAAACATCTAATAAAACTTAAATAACAAAAACTATCAAACTATTATTTTTTTGAACCCTATTACTTCGCAAAGTATGCTACTTTAGTCCTTCATGACTTTTGATCAAATAACCTTTGCTTTTGTATTACTATAACCAAATGTAACACACTTTTCATCATCTATCAAATCAATAATGCTTATATTCCGATAGATAATCTTTATATTTGAACTTAAATCCAAATTCAATAAACATGATTACAATTACCCAGTTGGAATATATCGTTGCAGTTGATACATATCGTCATTTTGCAACTGCTGCTGATAAGTGCTTTATTACACAGCCTACGCTTAGCATGCAAATTAAAAAACTGGAAGAATTTCTGGATATTAATATATTTGATCGCAGCAAACAGCCAATTATCCCAACGGATGTTGGTAAATCTATAATAGAACAAGCCCGGATAATCTTAGGAGACACAAAAAAAATCAATGACATCATCAATGATCATAAAAATTCGATTGTGGGAAGTCTTAAAATAGGTATCATACCAACCCTTGCTCCATTCCTCCTGCCCATGTTTATTGGGGACTATATTCGAAACTACCCTGCCATTAAAGTAGAAGTAGAAGAAATGGTATCTGAAGATATAATAAAGAGTTTAAAAAAGGACAAAATAGATGTTGGCATATTTGTGACTCCAGCCAAGGAAGATAAAATAAAGGAAAAGCCCCTATTTTACGAAGAGATGATGATTTATGCACACAAAGATCATGAGCTTCTTAAAAAATCAATTATTGAGGTAAAAGATATTGCAACACCGGAGATATGGATGCTTGGTGATGGACACTGTTTCCGAAATCAAGTTATCAATCTGTGTGAAATGCACGATTTGCAGCATCAGGAATTGCCTTTCGAGTTTGAGAGTAATTCTTTAGAAACTTTAATGAAGATTGTGGATAAGGAAGGTGGTTTTACTTTGATTCCCGAATTAGCCACTCAATATTTACCCAAAGACAAGTTAAATCAAGTTAAGAAATTCACGAATCTACATCCTCTGCGAGAAGTTAGTTTGGTCTATTCCCGTCATTACTCAAAGAATAAATTACTCGATCTTTTAGCTGGAAGTATTCAAAAGATCATCCCGAAAGACCTTTTAAATAGTACAAGAGGAACAATTGTTGAATGGCGTTGATTACTCTTTATTCTAGAAAAGAAGCAGTTATAAATTTCCGATAAAAAAAGTCTCATTTTTTTTCAAAAAAAGTATTGCCAATTCAAAGAATTATCTCTTTCTTTGCATCGCTAAAGAAAAAAATAGTGGTCGCAATTACTCCTTTTTAGTTCTTCAGCTTTTAAAAAGAAAAAATACAAAAATGTATTTGCAAAATTAAATTTTTGATTTACCTTTGCATCTCTTTAAAATAAATGGTCCGTTCGTCTAGGGGTTAGGACGCCAGGTTTTCATCCTGGTAACAGGGGTTCGATTCCCCTACGGACTACGAAAAGTTTGTAGCAAGTTATTTTTAACTTATCTTTGCTACGCATTATTAAAGATAATGGTCCGTTCGTCTAGGGGTTAGGACGCCAGGTTTTCATCCTGGTAACAGGGGTTCGATTCCCCTACGGACTACCAAGATAAATAAATTTAGATAACTTTAAGAGATGGCAAATCATCAATCTGCAATTAAAAGAATAAGACAGTCTGAAGCAAAACGCGTACACAACAAATTTTACGCTAAGACTACTAGAAATGCTGTAAGAAAGTTACGTGCTACTACTGATAAAGAAGCTGCTAACGAATTATTACCAACGGTTACTGCAATGTTAGATAAACTTGCAAAAATCAACGTAATTCATAAAAACAAAGCGGCTAACTTAAAATCTAAATTAGCTTTACACGTTAACAAACTGTAAGTAAGAAATTACTACTCTATAATAGAGGGTTCTCAGTGAGAACCCTTTTTTGTCGTGCAATAAATTCTTATTTGATTATTTCGTATATTTTCATAACTTCAATTAAGTTGTAACATATATCGAAATGGACGAGTACAAAAAGTTAAGCATTAAAGACTGGGCTGTTGAAGATCGCCCCAGAGAAAAATTAATGTACAAAGGCGTTAAAAGTTTATCTTCTGCCGAGCTTCTGGCAATTATCATTGGAAGTGGTAATCGAAAGCAATCTGCAGTCGAATTATCAAAATCTATTCTCTCTGATTGCAACAATGACCTTAATCTGCTTGCAAAAAAAACCATTCATGATTTAGTAAAAATCCCAGGTATTGGGGAAGCGAAAGCTATTAGTATCATTTCAGCATTAGAATTAGGGCGCAGACAAAAAGCTTTTCCCTCCAAACAAAAACAAAAAATAACCTGCAGTCAGGATGCTTTTGAACTCATCTCTCCCTATGTTGAGGATTTAGGCCATGAGGAGTTTTGGGTCGTTTTTCTTAATCAAGCAAATAAAATTGTCGAAATTAAAAATGTTTCATCAGGAGGTATCACCGGAACCGTTTTTGATGTAAGATTAGTATTTAAAGATGCCCTTCTTTTAGGTGCAACCAACTTAATTCTTTGCCACAATCATCCGTCAGGCAACCTTCTACCTTCCCATGCAGACAAAGATGTAACCTCAAAAGCCAGTGAAGCAGGTAAACTAATGAGTATTGCGGTATTGGATCACTTAATAATTGCAGACAATCAATTCTTTAGCTTTGCAGATGAAGGTCTAATTTAGAATGAATTAGTCTTATCAATTTTTTAAGGATTTCCTTGTTTAATATTTTTGAAATATGGCTATATTTGCGCTCAGCTAAATTTTAAATAAATAATCATGGTGGTCAATACTTTAGGAGAAAAAAACTCTCTTTTTAATCAATTCATAGCTGAAATCAGAGATATAAATATTCAAAAAGATCCTCTTCGCTTTAGAAGAAATCTGGAAAGAGTAGGTGAAATTTTTGCTTACGAAATCAGTAAAAAATTGGATTTCACTGAAAGTTCAATACAAACTCCTCTTGGAGAATCACTTACAAACCTTCCTTCCTGCGAAGTTGTAGTAGCTTCTATTCTTAGAGCAGGTTTACCTTTACACACTGGTCTTTTAAATTACTTCGACAGATCGGAAAATGCCTTTATTTCTGCCTACAGAAAATATTCAGATGATGGAGAGTTCAAAATCAATTTTGAATACATCTCATCTCCATCGATAGATGGTAAAGTTGTTATTCTAGCTGATCCAATGCTGGCTACAGGTTCTTCGATGGAATTGGCTTACAAAGCAATGCTAACAAAAGGAACACCTAAACACGTTCACATTGTGGCAGTTATTGGTAGTGAAGATGGTGTTGAGTTTATAAAAAACAAACTGCCTAATGAAAATATCACTATCTGGATGGGTGCTGTTGATAAGGGTTTAAATTCGAAATCATATATTGTTCCGGGATGTGGCGATGCAGGTGATCTTGCATTTGGAGCCAAACTGGGGTAAATAAAATATTTATTCAGAAGAGGGTTGTTTTTAGAAACAACCCTTTTTTTAGTGCTTGAATTTTTTCACTTCCATTTTATCAGGACATTCAACAAGCAATTCCCTTATGCTTTTCATTTCAACCGGATGAATTAATTCGGGTGCAACATCGACCATTGGAACCAGAGCAAATAATCGTTCCTTAAGCCTGGGATGCGGAACAACCAAACGGCCGGAAGAAATAATCTGATCCTCGTAAAAAAGAATGTCAATATCGATTGTTCTTTCACTGTACTGATCTTTCTTACGAACCCGTCCCAAATCTTTCTCAATTTGTTGCGTTAAATCCAATACTTCTTCTGCCAAAAGCCCGGTGTCAAACACCACAACCTGATTCAAAAAATTCAAATCGTGGTCAAAACCCCATGGTTCTGTTTCGTAAATAGAAGAACAATTCACCAACTCCCCTATTTCCGATTTCATCTTCAAAATTGCTTCAGAAAGGATTCTTTCTCTATCATCTAGATTACCACCCAATAAAAAATATACTCTTGCCATGTGTAATTCTCTTTTTATCGGTAAAAGAAACAAAGAAAACCCCGATATCAAAATGTACATCGAAAATAAAGCATTGCAGCAAGCCCATCTCAACTAAATTAAATATATTTGTTTGTATTTAATTTTACCATAATTATTAGTTGTTGATTGATTATCCACAAAACATATATAATATGAAAAGTTTTTTCAAATTTACTTTCGCCTCAATTCTTGGAGTTATTCTTGGAGGTTTTATATTACTATTCCTCGGAATAATGATCATTACTGCAATTGCATCAAGTAGTGATAAACCTGTCGACATCAAAGACAAAAGTATTCTCGAAATAAAATTAAATAAACAATTAGTAGATCGAGGTTCAGATAATCCGATGTCTAACTTCAATTTATTCACCCTAAGTGCTGATGCCAACATTGGACTAAGTACCGTTCTTGAGAATATTGAAAAAGCAAAAACAGATGAGAAAATAAAAGGAATTTACCTTAATGTAACTGATATACCTGCCAATTTTGGAGGCATGGCATCTATCGAAGAAATTAGAGAGAAACTGAAAGAATTTAAAACAACAGGAAAGTTTATAGTTAGCTACAGTAATTTTGGTCATTCCCAAAAAGCATATTATCTAACTTCTATTGCTGATAGTGTATTCCTAAACCCTGAAGCTGGTTTATTTCTGCTAGGTATGGGTGGTGAAAGAACCTTTTACAGAAAATTTCTCGAAAAAATTGGTGTTGAAGCTCAAGTAATTAGAGTTGGGAAATACAAATCGGCAACCGAACAATATTTCCGTGATGATATGAGTGATGAAAGCCGTGAACAAACCATGGCTTACGTTGGAGCTATGTGGAATCAACTCCTGGAAGGAATATCACAAGAGAGAAATATTACCGTTGAAAAACTAAATCAACTAATTGATGAAGTAGCCATTCGGAAAGCGGCCGATGCGGAAAAATATGGCCTTATCGACGGGGTTATTTATGAAGATGAGATGGAGGCTAAACTGAGAAAACTATCCGATATTAAAGAAGGTAAAAAACTAAGATTAGTTAGTACTTCAGATTATGCAAACGCACCAGATGCAAATTATAAATTTTCAAAAAATAAAATCGCTGTTATTTATGCCAGTGGTGCAATAGGCTTAGAACAAAACGAAAGTTCAATCGGACCCGGATTGGCTAAAACCATTCGGGAGGCTCGTCTTGATTCTACAATTAAAGCAATTGTATTAAGAGTTAACTCTCCGGGAGGATATGCAAATGTATCAGATTTTATATGGAGAGAAGTTAAATTAGCTTCGGATGCAAAACCTGTAATTGCCTCAATGGGAAATGTTGCTGCTTCTGGCGGATATTACATTGCATGTCCTGCAGACACAATCGTTGCTGATAAAAATACAATTACCGGTTCGATTGGAATTTATGGTTTGTTCTTTTCGGGAGAAGAGTTAATAAGAGAGAAATTTGGCTTGACAACTGATTCGTACGGAACCAATGAACATGCTGCTTTTGGTGGTAGCTATCCGCTGATGCTTCCTATTTCATCCAGAAAATTTACTCCGACAGAGAAAGAAATTGTTCAGAATATCATTAATAACGGTTACGATACATTCTTAAGTAGAGTTGCCGCAGGACGACACATGACTGTTGAACAGGTTCATGAAGTTGCTCAAGGCAGAGTTTGGAATGCAATGGATGCACAGAAAAATGGTTTGGTTGATGTTTTGGGAGGATTGGAAACAGCTATTCAAATAGCCAAAGAAAAAGCTGGAGTTAAAGATTACCGAATTGTTTCTCTTCCAAAATTAAAAGATCCTTTTGAAGCAATTATAGAAGAATTAACCGGTAAAGCAAAAATCAAAATTCTTAAAAACGAATTGGGAAGCTTTTACAACACCTATGAAAAAACTCAAGACCTAATTCAGTTTGGAGGAATTCAAGCTCGTATCCCCTATGAAATCGATCTACACTAAGAAATATTTACTTTAAATAATTAAGATCCTCATGAATAACATGAGGATCTTTTTTTATCAGGAATTGATACATTTCAGTAAAAACAGAGCATTAAATTGCTAATTCAATCGTTGATTTCCACATCTATTATAGATTTGGCAGAAATGATTTTCATTGGCTGGAGTAAGAAAATTATTATCATTTGAATTATTTCTGTAATTTTAGGCAATATAATCTACTATCCAATGAAGAAACTATCTCCCCTCCTGAAAAGTCTGCTTTTCCCTTTTAGTTTACTATATGGGCTGATTGTCTCTGTGCGTAATCTACTTTTCGATTTTAACATATTGCCCAGCACTGAATTTAAAATTCCAATCATATCTGTTGGCAATATTACTGTAGGTGGAACCGGAAAAACCCCTCATATCGAATACCTAATCACCTTACTAAAAGATGACTATAAAATAGCCACATTAAGTCGCGGTTACAAACGAAAATCAAAAGGATATATACTTGCTAATGAGGTGTCTACATCATATCAAATTGGTGATGAACCTATGCAGATCAAAAGAAAATTCCCTGATATTTTAGTCGCAGTTGATAAGAAAAGAGTGAATGGCGTAAAGAATCTGCTTCAATCGGAACATGGCAACGATTTGGCTGCAGTACTGCTTGATGATGCCTTTCAACACCGATCTATAAAAGCCGGTTTGTCGGTTCTATTGATAGACTACAACCGGCCAATTACCCAGGATTATATTATGCCATATGGACGGTTGCGCGAAAGTGCAAGCGAAAAAGACCGGGCCAACATTATCATTGTAAGTAAATCGCCGGATAATATGACTCCTATCGATAGAAGAATAATTGTTAAAGAACTTGATCTTCTTCCCTTTCAGTCCTTATATTTTACACGTCTTGATTACGGAAATTTAGAACCTGTTTTTAAAAATGATGCTATCAATATTATTAATGAAGAATGGGGCAAAGAAAATTTCTCTATTCTTTTGGTAACAGGCATTGCCAACCCGAAACCTTTAAGAGAATACCTTGAAAATTTCACCGATAAAGTAGAAGAAATCCAATTTCCGGATCATTATTCATTTGAAATGAAAGATATTGAAACGATCCGTTCCAAATTTGAAAATCTAAAGGGTGAAAATAAAATAATTGTTACTACGGAAAAAGACGCGACTCGATTTTACGATATGAATATCAATCATGAATCGATAAAAAAGCATCTGTTCTATATTCCTTTACGGATAAAATTTTTGAATGACGACAAGTCAAAATTTGATGTTCAGATTATGAACTATGTGCAAAAAAATAAACGCTCAAGCAATCTTCACAACATCAAAACCGACTCAATATAAAATAAGAGAGGAATCAAATTGATTCCTCTTTACTCTACCATTAAATTAACCACTACATTAATTAACAGCTATCACTAAAAGCAGTTTGAGATACATTTAATTTCTAAACCATTCAAACATCCTATGCATCATTAAGTTACGAAAACAAACATAAATAATCAACAGTTAACTTCTTTTTTTTGTGAAAACTCTATTATCGCTCAAGCAAATGCTGTTTTAATTGAATTTTCCACCCAAAACACAGGTCTCTTTAAAAATCTTACTCACTCCATCCGGACTAAACAATTCGATATACACCAGATAAATTCCTACAGGTGCCCTCTCATTTTGTGAATTCAGTCCATCCCAAAACAAAGAATCCTTATTGGCCAGGTTCAAATTTCCAGCTAATCTTCTAATTTCAATCCCCATTGAATTATAAATTCTTACCGAAGCGAGGTAACCATCCATTTCCAGATTAAAAGTAATCAGCAGACGATCATCAAAACCATCATTGTCCGGAGTAAATATTTTAGGAGACAGACTTATTTCAGAATTTGAACTGATGAAATCATTGTAAACTGAATTTTGAATTCCCGGAGTACCAAATCCAATATTTTGAGCCGCCGATTGCCAATTCGATTTACTATTCGTTTCACCTTTTGGATTTATCCGTTCCAATGATACGCCTTCAACCGAGGCCAATAATTCGAAATGCATGTCCTCATTGTATGCAAAATCATCAATAAGTTCATTATTTGAAATAAGTACAACTCTTCCTGCATCATCTGAAAAAGTTGGAAGTGATTTGACCTGACAAAAAACATCAGGATTGGATGAATAATAATTTTGTTGAATATTTAACGTATCCTTAGTCACTAATAAGTATTCATTTGGATGTAAAAATTTATCCGAAATAAAGCCCTCATCACATAACTCAAAATTATCCGTCCGGGTGGCTAATTTTAAGCCTGACAAATCAAGAACCTTCTCGGATATATTTACAATCTCCACATAATCCGATCCATCAGGATAAGGATTGAACAAAACTTCATTTATCACCAGATCACCTTCTGTAACAATTCCCGGTACCCAAAACTCAAATTCTTTGGCTATTATGGAATTGCCAGCTAAATCTTTAATTCTATCAGATAAAATGAATTGACATTTACTATTTTCAACAAAACCTTCTTTAAAAATCAATTGAATTTCTTTACCAATCAAATCAGTCTGAAATACTTCTTTGGGATGAATCAAATCGGGCAAAAGTTGAAAGTTGGATAAGTCAAACAGACCAGAACTTTCAATTGGCTCACTAAAAACAAGCCTTAAACAATTAGCTGAAATACATCTGCAGGATTCAATACTTGGAGCAATCAGATCCTGATTTACTGAATAAATTGAATTCACTTTACCCGGAGTCCCGCCCAATTCATTTTCTGAAGCCTTCCAGTTATTTGCCTGCCAAGACGTATTTGCCGGATCAATTCGTTCCAAAGACCAACCTCCGTCGGATTTTTCATCAGACTTGTACCATGAATCCAAGTAGGAAACCTGATCAATAACAATTTTCTCTGCGGATTGTATTTCAATTGTTCCTCCCGAATTGGTTAATCGGGGAAAACTACTTACCCCAAGCACATCTCCAAACGAA
>JAFGYE010000074.1 GCA_016936255.1 Marinifilaceae bacterium
CTATTTCAAGCTTTACATGGTTAATCATTTACAAAGAGCAGAATTACAAGAACAGAAGTTTTGATCAGGCTGTGCAAACTATAAAATTAATTGATTGGGCGATTAGTGCTGATGCGCAAAAAGAAACAACCAAAGTTCATTATGCTCCACTTCCCGAAACTGCAGCAGCCAAAGCAAAAGCTGTTTTGAGTACCGTTACCTACAAGGGTAAGTCTTTACAATAACAAACTGATTAATTACAATATTGAACTTGCTTCCAATTTATTTGTATTCATACAATAAAAAAGTTCTCCAGACTTAATTGGGAGCAAGTTCTTCATTTAACAGGAACCGCTAAAAGCTTATGAACAGCGAAAAAATATTTCGATATCTTTTAATTGGCAGTGGCGTTTTAATAGTACTAATTGCTATAGGAATTGTAACTACCCTATTTATTGGATCAATTCCCTCATTTAAGGAATTTGGTTTTGGTTTTATTTATTCGACAGACTGGAATCCAACTCAAGGAAGAGAATCCTACGGCGCTCTTCCCTTTATTATTGGAACGCTGGTCACTTCAATTCTTGCACTACTAATAACATTTCCATTCGCCTTTTCCATCTCACTTTTTTTAGGCGAATATTTCAAAAATGGCAAATTACCATCCTTTTTACGGTCTGTAATTGATCTTTTGGCGGGAATCCCATCCGTAGTTTACGGTTTATGGGGATTTTATGCTTTACGACCCATAATTACCGACTTAGGACTAAACGCTCAGGGATTTGGAATTTTTACATCTTCCATAGTTCTCGCAATCATGATCATACCTTACGCATCTTCTCTTGGATCGGAAGTTATTTCGATGGTTCCAGGCAGCTTAAAAGAAGCGGCATATTCCCTGGGTGCTACCCGATACGAGGTGGTGAAAACAGTGATTATCCCCAATGCAGGCTCGGGCATATTTGCAGGATACATTCTTGCATTAGGAAGAGCAATTGGAGAAACAATGGCAGTAACCATGCTGATTGGCAACTCCAACAAAATTCCAAGCGGAATTTTCGATTTAGGAAATACCATGGCAAGTTTAATCGCCAATCAATTTGGCGAAGCCGATGGATTAAAATACACCTCGCTGATAGAAATAGGATTGCTCTTATTTGTAATTACAGGTATTGTAAACTACATCGGCAAATTAATCATGAAAAAATTATCGGCTTAACCGAAATAAGATATATAGAATGAATACATCTGCTCAAATATCAAATGCTAAGTTAAAAGGACGATTGCTTAAAGATAAGCTATTCACCTACACACTTATATTTTTGGCATTCCTCTCAAGTGTCCCTCTTTTCCTTATTCTTTTCGAGTTGATAAAAAAGGGATACAAACAAATTAACCTCAGCTTCTTTTATAAAGTTGCACCAGACACCATGGAAGCAATGGTTGCGGTTAAAAACAATGAAGTTATTCCCGGAGGTATAGCCAACGGTATTGTTGGAACATTAATTATCGTTGGAATGGCTTCATTAATTGCGATTCCTGTAGGAATTATCTGCGGCATGTATCTGTCCGAAAATTCGAAAGGTAAATTTCCCGGTGTGGTTCGTTTTATAGTAGACATGCTGCAAGGAGTTCCATCCATTGTACTTGGTGTTATCGGATACATTTGGGTCGTGAAACCAATAACCGCCGGCTTTTCCGGTTTAGCAGGAAGTGTGGCACTTTCAATCATGATGTTGCCCTCGATAGTTCGCTCAACGGAAGAAACGCTGAAAATGATACCTGGAACTTTAAAGGAAGCCGCACTTTCTTTAGGTGTTCCCTACCACAAAACCATGCTAAGAGTCGTGCTCCCATCCGGTATTAGCGGAATTCTTACGGGTGTAATTCTTGGTATATCAAGAATTGCAGGAGAAACAGCTCCATTAATGCTAACGGCGCTAGGAAGTGCTGCAATCAGCACAGATATTACAGAACCATCAAGTGCTATTCCCCTATTGGTTTGGGAGTTTTACAACGATCCAAACCTTGTAGATATGATTTGGAGTGCATCCTTGTTCCTGTTAATTTTGATTTTATGTTTAAATCTTACCGCTAAAGCAATCGCAAAAAGATGGAAAGTACAGTATTAGAAAAAAAAGAAGTAGAAGCTGAAGTAAAAGCACAACCTTATAAAGTCAACAACATGATGCAAAACCCAATTGAAAAAATAGAATCTCCTATTTTAAACATCGATAAACTTTCCGTTTCCTACGGCGGAGACAAATATTCGATTAATGATGTTTCTGCGGGAATTGCAAAAAATAAAATCACAGCAATTATGGGACCTTCGGGTTGTGGTAAAAGCACATTGCTTAGAGCCATTAACCGAATGCACGAATTGTATCCTGATACGCACAACAAAGGTTCTGTTTATCTTGGCGAAGAAGATATTTATAAGATGAATCCTATTTTACTGAGAAGAAAGATTGGAATGGTTTTTCAACGTCCAAACCCTTTTCCGACTATGAGTATTTACGACAATGTAATTGCTGGTTATCTTTTAAATGGAATTAAATTGAAAAGAAAAGAAAAAGATGAAATTGTTGAGAAATCTTTACGTGAGGTTGGTTTGTGGAGCGAGGTAAAAGATTCCCTTCATAACAAAGGAACATTTCTATCGGGAGGACAACAGCAACGCCTTTGTATTGCACGGGCACTTGCCTACACTCCTGAAATTATTCTGTTGGATGAACCTACGTCTGCATTGGATCCGATTGCAACAGCAAAAATTGAAGATCTGCTGGTAAAACTAAAAAAGGATTTTACAATAGTACTGGTTACGCACAATATGTCGCAGGCAGCAAGAATATCCGACTATTCAATGTTTATGTATTTGGGCGAATTGGTTGAATATGGCAAAACCAAACAGATGTTTACCATGCCAAAAGACAAACGTACGGAAGAATACCTAACCGGAAAATTTGGTTGATTTTTCAACAAAACAGGAATTCTTATACTAACAACACAAATTCGCATACTATGTCAATTAAAAAAGATAAAAAATTCGATAAGCTTGATAATGATTTCGCTAAAATGCAAACACTGCTTTTTCAACAGTTTGATATTTTAGAAGAGGTGGTCAATCATGGCTTGGATAAAATAGAAAAAGAACTTATAGACACGTTTAAAAAGAATGAAAATAAAATCGACCAGTTCGAAATAAAAATGAGTGACAACATCATTGAAACAATTGGTTTGCAACATCCTATGGCAAGTGATTTACGCCTTTTAATCTCGTACTTTAGGATGATTGGCCATATTGAAAGAATTGGTGATCAGCTGAATAACATCATGCGCTTTTTTCATAAAATGGAGCCGCCAACAATTCATGAAAATCATAAAGATTCGGTTTTAAACATGCTGTCGATAAGCGCCGAAATGGTTAAAAAAGCATTAATCTCCTTTGAGGACGGGGATCGTGAGTATGCTATCTGGACCATTAAAAATGATGAGATCGTTGACGAAATGCAATCGAAAATTTTGAAACGAATGATTCGAAAAAATTCTCCGAAAGGCAGTGAACCAACCGAAATTTTTAACCTGTTGAATTTTAACAGCATATTAGGTAACATCGAGAGAATAGCAGACAACGCAACCAATATTGCAGAAGCATCAATATATTATCTGCAAGGCATTGATCTGCGCCATATGGAATTGCCTGAAGAGGATCAATAAAAAACGATAAAAGTTGGCGAACTACTAAAACTTGAAACTCAACTTTTTAATTAAAAACCATGAAGGATTTAAAAATATTAGTAGTTGATGACGAAGAGGATTTATGCGAAATCCTCCAATTCAACCTTAAACAGGAAGGATTTGATGTAGATGTTGCCTATTCTGCAGAACAAGCCTTAAAATTGGAGCTTCAAACTTATGATTTTTTTCTTTTAGATATCATGATGGGTGAAATATCAGGGCTCGATTTAGCAAAAATAATTCGAAGGAATCCTGATCTGGCGGAAAAAGCAATACTTTTTATTACGGCGAAAACAAGCGAGGCAGATAAACTTATTGGGTTCAATGCAGGCGCAGATGATTATGTATCCAAACCTTTCTCGGTAAAAGAAATTATTGCAAGAATTAATGTAATTTGCAAACGCATTTTTTCTGATTCAGAAAATGACCTTGACTTTAAGTTCGATGATTTTAAAATGATCTCAGACTCAAAAAAAGTGTGCATTAATGATCAAGATGTTGGTTTAACAAAAACTGAATACGAAATACTCCGATTGCTGATCAGTCATCAGGGAAGAATATATTCCAGAGAAGAAATAATGAGTATTATCTGGACAAACGACAGCTCGATTGGCGACCGTACAGTGGATGTTAATGTAAGACGAATACGAAAGAAAATTGGTGAGCATCACAAATTTATTAAAACGAAATCTGGCTACGGTTACTATTTTGAACCTAAAACAAACTAATGTCCCAAATTTATAAATCCATGCAAAAACCCATTCAAAAATCCGGATCAAAATACAAAAAGAGATTGTTCTTTTTCTTCTTCATCATCGTTTTGATTTTCTCAGTATTAATTGGAGGATTTCAATACAGTCAGGAGAGATTGTATCGAAGAGAGAAACTGGAATATGCTCTGAATATTTATACGCAACAGGTTCATGAACTCATCCGAAAAAAAGACTTGGATAAAACTCTTAATTTTTCGGAAGTTGACTCATTGCGTGCCTTAATGCCAGATAAAGACATTAGAATTTCAGTGATTACCGCAAAAGGTAAAGTTGTGTACGATTCGTATGTTGACAATATAGAAAGACTTGATAATCACCTCAACCGCCCTGAAGTTCAAAAGTCTTTGCATTCTCAAAAAGGAAGTAACATCCGTTTATCCGGCTCTACCGGACAATCCTATTACTACTATTCCAAAAACTATTACGAATACTTTGTTCGAACTGCGCTTCCAATCAATGAAAGTGTACTTAGCTTTTTAAAAGCCAACACCCTATTCTTTTACTTTCTGTTTGGTTTGTTTGGTGTAACCGTAGTGTTTCTGATTTACGCCACCGAGCATTTTGGAAATTCGATTGCCAAGCTCCGGAAATTTGCTATTAATGCTGCTCATAACAGAGAAATAGATCCCAATGAGGATTTTGGAAAAACAGAATTGGGTGAAATTAGTCACCAAATTGTAAAAATTTACCGCAAACTTACCAAAACAACCGAGGCTTTAAGTCAGGAGAAAGAAAAGTTAATTATGCACCTTCAGATTGCACAGGAAGGTGTTGCCATATTTGATAAAAAAAAGAACCTGATTCTATGGAACAGTCATTTTATCGATTACATCAATTATTTGGCTCACATTTCAAGTCATAACTATCAGGAACTGTTCGAGCTTCCGGAATTAAAAGAAATCACTGATTTTATCGATACAAACATCAAAAAACTGGGAACAAATTACATCCCGAACGTTGATATAATCAGTACGAAAAAAACCATTACAATCGGACATAAAGTGTTTCTTTTCCAAGTAGTTGTTTTTACCGACGGTAATTTCGAAATCTCGGTAAACGACATCACCAAAATGGAAAATGAGAAAACTATTAAACAGGAAATGACTTTGAACATAGCACACGAGCTAAAAACTCCTGTAACAGCCGTTTCCGGATTTTTGGAAACCATTAAGGATAATCCGACTATGGATGAAGATAAAAAAGTACAATTCATTGAACGTTCGTGTCTGCAGATTAATCGTTTATCGAATTTAATTCAGGATATTTCTTTTCTCACAAAAATTGAAGAAGCCAATGAATTGTTTGCCATTGAAGAGGTGAATGTAAAAGAAATGGTTCAGGAGATGCTCACCGATTTTGAATTAAAACTGGCAGAAACCAAAATGGAAATTGAACTAAACTTCCCTTCGGATCTTAAAGTAAAAGGTAATTCGGAATTGTTGGATTCTATTTTCAGAAATTTAATAGATAACTCGATAAAATACGCCGGAGAAGGATGTAAAATTAAACTCACACATTATTTCGAAGATACAAATTACCATTACTTCTCGGTTACCGATAATGGAATTGGAATAAAAGAAGAGCATTTGCCACGTATTTTTGAACGGTTTTACCGCGGAGATCATGGCCGGTCAAGAAAAATGGGTGGTACGGGTTTAGGTTTATCGATCGTGAAAAATGCGGTTGCCTATCACAAAGGAAGAATATTTGTTAAAAAACGAAAAGAAAAGGGGATTGAGTTCTTTTTCTCCTTGAAAAAAACCTTATAAAAACTCATACTATATTTTAAAGAGGATGTCTCATAACAAAGTAGACATCCTCTTTTTCATGATCTTTTGTTTTTTTGAGATTAAACTGCCTTATACTGCTTA
>JAFGYE010000075.1 GCA_016936255.1 Marinifilaceae bacterium
AAAGGCATCCGATTTTGTAAACGGACATGTGGTTTACGTTGATGGTGGTATTTTGGCAACCATTGGCAAGCCTTCGAATGAAGAATAATATAGATAGTAAGTTAGATTAGAAGTTAGCAGTGTGAAAGAATAAGAGTGGGTAATTTGATTGCCGCAGAGTCGTGAATCAAAACCCTTCTTATTTTTTTATTGACAGGAAGAGCAATGCTGTATTCGCAAGAATACGACATTGCTTTTTTTATGCAATTCATATTTGTACCCGGTTACCATCAAAACTCATCTTATAAAATATTGCTTTTCAACTATGCCTACCTTAAAAATAATGCAAGCGAAACCCGGCTGTTTTTTGCTTTTTTGCCTTGATTCTGTTGGGAATTGGCCCATTCTATTTAAGGGTGGTTTTAAAATTAAATAGGCAGCAGGAACAAAGCTCTGCCTGAAGTGGAAATTTCAGACAGAGCTTTGCTGCGAAAATCGTTTCACTTACTTTTTAATTGATTTGCTCCAGGTGTAAAATAAATCTGTCCAGGAGCTCACATGCCCTTTGTTAAAACCAAAAGAAAAGCCGTGGCCTCCGGTCGAGAAGATATGCATTTCTGCAGAAACGCCATTGCTGATTAAGCTTTCGTACATCAACAAGCTGTTTTTTACTGGCACCGCATTATCATCCGATGCGTGAATAAGAAAAGCAGGCGGTGTATCGCCGGTAACCTGTAGGTCGTTGCAGAATTTATTGACTAATTTTTCATTGGGATTTTCCCCCAATAAATTTCGCTTCGATCCTTGATGCGTAATCCCTTCTTTCATGCTGATTACAGGATAGATGAGTGCCATAAAATCGGGACGGGCACTTTCTAAATCAATATCGTCAGCTGCAGGATACATCAATTCATTGTAATGTGTGCCAAGGGTTGAAGCCAGATGTCCGCCGGCCGAAAAGCCCATTACACCTATTTCATTTTTATTGATGTTGTATTTTTCAGCATTAAACCGGATGGTTCTTAAAGCTCTCATTGCATCTTGTAAGGGGGCTTTGTAACTTTCGATCACCGACTGAGAGTCCGGCAATCTGTATTTTAGAACAAAGGCCGTAATTCCCTTTGAGTTTAGCCATTTTGCGATGTCGGTACCTTCCGAGTCGTATGCCAGAATTCGATACCCGCCACCAGGGCAAATAAGAACAGCCTGACCGTTTGCATTTTTTTTGGCAGGGGTGAATACTTCTATTGTAGGCGTTTGTACTTTCGAAATCCGAACAACATCTGTTGCATTTATAACTTCTGTTTCATTTGAAACTTTGTGGTTTGGCATCTCATTCGGCCATAGAGGAATAATGTTATTCTGACCAAATATATTGAACGAATACACACTAATAAGTAACAAGAGAAGACCTGTTTTTTTCATGATTTATATTTTATTGATTTTGGAAAATAAATTTACGATTATTCGATGAATTGCCGATGTAATATGATGTTTAAATGGGCAGGTGATTCTATTCTGTGGTAACCAAAAGCAGTTTTAAATCGGTATTGGTTCTGCTTTTTCCTTTCGCCATAAAAACAGCAGTAAAATAGGTCGAATTGTCCAAATAAGATGCAGTGAATTTTTGCAGGGAGTCGGTATTTGTGAAATATTCTACTGTTGAACAGACGCCTATGTCGTGATCCGAAAAGAAAACGAATTGATCGTGATTATTTGGACCATGATATTTAGATACGATTGTATATTCGGATACAAGTCCTTCGGTGAATAAATTAAATGTGGTGTCCTTTATACTTGGGTGTTTCGAGAAATACAGTTTGGAATCTTTAATTTTGTAGTATTGATTTGCTTCATTAAAAAAATGGATAAACAAATTGTTATTTTTAATTGGGCCGGCGTAAATTGTATTTCCATCTTTTAAATCAGCAATGGAAGTTTGGCTTGAAAAATGAATGTTAAAATCAGTATCGTATTTGTCGAACAGAGAAGTAATTTTTTGGCTGGTAATGGCTCCCATACCGGTCATGTACGTGTAATTGGCAGGAGAAAGCTCGTTTTTAAGCTTTGGGTTGTTGTCGCAGAACTGATAAAATTCCTCAATGCTGTTGATTGTATAATCGCGGTTCCATCCAAAGGCACCGGTTGCCGTATTGCCCATAACACCAAAAGCGTCACCAATAATTAGTTTCGGTTTGGTTTCATCCACAACAAAGGAATTCCAGATGGCAGGTGCTTTTTGAGGTATTTTACTAAGGGCAAACAGCAATAAAACAACAAATAGTACTACGTAAGGTATGTATAAGGATAATTTTATTTTTTTAACTGCGCTTTCTTTGTTTTTTTTCATTGAAAACATCAATTGATACTGACCTTTTTCAATGTGCAGTCTGCAGGCATCTTCTTTGCCTTCGTTTTCGTAATACCGGGCAATTTTTTTTCTCAGATTATAAACATTAACCCGCACTCTGGGACTGCTTTTTTCTGTACTCTTTGATTCTCCAAAAAATTCTATTTCAATTAATTTTTCTTTCAGATCGGTTCCTTTTATTGTTTCTTCGAATAGATAGGAAAGTAAGGAACTACTTGTCGGAGCTTTGGAAAATGTTTTACTATTCCTGATTTTCGCAATAATAAGCCGTTTGTTATCTAAAGAGATATTCATTAAAGAAGAATTTTCAGTTTTCGGGTTTGGTTTGTAATGGTTGGTTTTACAATGCTTTAGGTTTAGTGTTAACCGTTATAAGTACCGTTAAAGCAATGTTAAAGATAAACAAAATGCTTGGAATCGTTTCATTTGTAATACTGATTTTTGAAAGCACAAATAATTTAAGTTTTTCAAAGTGGAAGGATGAATGATTTTCAAATTAAAATATAGAATGATGAAAAATAAAGTTTTCGCGGTCATCTGCTTCTTATTTATGTCAACAGTAGTTTTAGGACAACAAAACACATTGACAAATGATGGAGCATGGTGTTGGTTTTCTGCACCTGGAGCAATTTACAAACACAATGGAAAGGCTGAAGTTGTAACTGGTTGGGTCACTTCCGATGGATCGATTGAAGCTGCGACTTTGAATCTGGAAACTAAAACGAGTTACATTCAAACGGTAAGTCCGAAGTTGGATAAAGACGATCATGCCAATCCTTCTTTTATTGAGTTGAACAACAAAGATGTGCTGATGTTTTATACCAAGCATTTCGATCAGGCTGTGCGCATGAATAAATTGCCGGCAAAGAAAGATTCCAAAGATTTTGGTGCAACTTCCTTTAAAGAGGTGTTTAGCGAGGAGCAATTTAAATTGTATCCGCGAAAGTGTGTTACTTATGCAAATCCGATCGCTTTAAAAAAGGAAAAAAACAGGTTGTTTTGTTTTGGCCGGTGGACAGGTTTTAAACCCAACATGATGTGGTCGGATGACAATGGCGAAACTTTTAATCCGGCTCAGGTTTTTATAACGAATCAACCATTTAACGATGACAATCGTCCTTATGTACGGTACTATTCCGATGGAAAATCAAAAATACACATCATATTTACCGATGGACATCCGCGAAAAGAACCAACCAATTCTGTTTATTACGCCTGTTACGAAAAGGGTGCATTCTGGAGAGCTGATGGAACAAAAATTTGTGATTTAAATCAGATTCCTTTTGAGCCTAAAGAAGCAACAGTGGTGTATAAGGCAACTGAAAAATCGGGGAGAGCATGGGTGTATGATATTTCTGCTGACAAAAAAGGGAACCCGGTAATTTTATATGCACGCTATCCGAAAGAAACCGAACATTTGTATCATTACGCTCAATATATAAAAGGGGAATGGATCGATAATGAGATTTGTAATTCGGGGAAATGGTTTCCTCAAACACCCGAAGGAAAAACGGAACGGGAACCGCATTATTCTGCGGGTTTAACTTTTCATCCATTAAAGCCTAATACAATTTATTTATCGAGAAATGTGAAGGGAGTTTTTGAAATTGAGAAAAGAGTGACTTCAGATTTTGGTAAAACATGGGAAGTAACTCCAATTACGCAGCATTCAAAATATGACAATGTTCGTCCTATTGTTCCTAAAAACATGAAAAAAGGCGATAAAACAGTTGTGTTGTGGATGGAAAACGAGAAGTACATTCATTACACAAATTTTAAAAGCAGAATTAAATATTTTCTGGATTAGAAATCATTAAACGATACAATAATGAGAATCACAAAATTTATATCAGTATTAGTTATTTGCCTGTTGTTTGGTGCGGGTAATTTATTTGCACAAGGCAATTTTATTACGAATGTTAATGGTCGCACCCATCAAAGCCTGAACGGCAAGTGGAAGTATATTTTGGATCAGTATGAAACCGGGCAGATCGGTTTTAGTCCTTTGTATAAAAACAGTAAAGCAAAATCGAAGAGCGATAGGGTAGAGTACAGTTTTGATGACGCACAAACTTTATGGGTTCCCGGTTCCTGGAATTCGCAAAAAGAAGAGTTGTATTATTACGAAGGAAGCATTTGGTTCCGAAAAACCTTCGATTACCAGCCCAAGCATAAAAACTCCAGAATATTTATATATGTGGGGGCTGCAAACTATAAAACTACTTTTTCATTTAATGGGAAAAAATTGGGTGTGCACGAAGGTGGATTTACTCCATTTAGTTTTGAGGTAACCGATTTACTAAAAAAGCAGGATAATTTTTTGATTTTAGGAGTTAGTAACCGACGAGAGAAGGATTATATTCCGGCCATGGTAACCGATTGGTACAATCATGGAGGAATTACCCGCAATGTGAAAATTGTAGAGGTCCCTCAAACCTATATTGATGATTACACACTGGTTTTACAAAAGGAGTCGTTGAATAAAAAAACGCGTGTGGTAAAAGGTTCTGTTCAGCTTGCCGGCAGCAATTATCCTGACAAGGCAAAAGTTGAAATTAAGGAATTGGGAGTTGCTGCTGAAGTTTCCATAAACAAAGAGGGAAGAGGTGAGTTTGCATTTAGCTCAAAAAAGATGAGCTTGTGGTCGCCCGAAAATCCTAAGCTTTACGATGTAAAACTGATTGCGGGAGAAGATGAGCTTACTGATAGAATTGGTTTTAGAACTTTAGAGACAGAGGGAAAAGAAATCCTGTTAAATGGGAAGCCGGTTTTTCTTCGCGGCGTTTCCATTCATGATGAAAATCCGGTTCGAAGAGACAGAGCGCATTCAATGGATGATGCAAAGTTGTTGTTGGGTTGGGCAAAGGAAATGGGTTGTAATTTTGCCCGCCTGGCACATTACCCGCATCAGGAAAATATTGTTCGTTTGGCCGATGAAATGGGAATTTTACTTTGGGAAGAATTGCCGTTGTATTGGGGAATCGACTGGAAGAGTGAAGAGGTTTTGGAAAAGGCGAAAATTCAGTATGGAGAGCTAATCAGAAGAGATAAAAACAGAGCGTCCTCTATAATTTGGTCTATTGCAAATGAAACTGTGCCCGGCGATGCGCGAAATCACTTTTTAAGAGAAGTAGCTTCACATGTACGTTCGTTGGACAGTACCCGTTTGTTGAGTGCTGCCTGCAAAAAAGATGGTTGGGAAGATGGACTGGCCGGTGATAATTACAAAGTGAGTGATCCGATTGCCGAAGTTTTTGATATTGTAAGTTTTAATGAATATCAGGGATGGTACGGCGGATCTCCTGAAACCTGCCGGAACAAACGTTTCACAATAGAATACAATAAACCGGTAATTATTAGTGAGTTTGGCGGAGGTGCTTTGGAAGGATTTCATGCCGATAAGGAAACGCGTTGGAGTGAAGAATATCAGGAGTATATGTATCAGGAGAATTTGGCCATGTTCGATAAAATTGAAGGTGTAGTTGGATTAACACCATGGATTTTGGTCGACTTTATGACACCGCTTCGTCAATTGCCCGATGTGCAGGATGGCTGGAACCGAAAAGGATTGGTTTCGGAGTCGGGAGCCAAGAAAAGAGCTTTCTATATTATGCAGAACTATTACAAAAAGAAAAAAGAGGAGTATAAATAGCCTGATGTTTATGTCAATCAGGATGAAATGAACAGTGATTAATCTTTTGAATAAACAAGAAGCCCAATTCCCATGAGTTGGGCTTTGTTTTATAAAAAACGATATTGAGTAATAGACTGCATTAGCAATTTAAAATCAATTAAATTTCAGATATTTTTTTTTAATATGAGTTTTGATGTTAATTTGGTATTCGCTTATTTTTACAAGTGAAACAACCCTTTAAGCATCATTTTTATGAACAAACGAATTCTCCTGATACAAGTTTTGCTTGTTTCACTCTTGCTTTTTTCATGCAAAAAGCCAACACCTAAAGATTTAGCAAAAGAAGATTTAATTCCTCAGCCTGCCAGTCTTGTTGCAACAGGCAGTTCTTTCGATTGGACTGCAAAAACAAAAATTTATGTGCAGGAAAATCAGGAGGGCAGTCAACAAGTGGCAAATTATTTGGCAAAGCTGATTGCTCCGTCAACGGGATTTACTCCTGAAGTGAAAAGACTAACAAATCCGGCCGATAAAAAAGGAATTGTTCTGATTCTGTCGGATGATACTATTTCCGGTGATGAAGCGTACACATTAAAGATTACTGAAAGAAGAGTTGTTCTGGAAGCGCATCAGCCAGCGGGATTGTTTCGGGGAGTGCAAACCATCAGACAACTGCTCCCGGCAAAAATAGAATTGGATAGTGTTCAAACGGGGCCTTGGGAACTGGCCAGCGGCATCATTCAGGATGCACCAAATTATCAGTACCGCGGGGCAATGCTGGATGTGGCACGTCACTTTTTCGGAGTGGAAGATGTGAAGCGGTTTATTGATTTGATTGCGGCTTACAAAATGAATGTGCTGCACCTGCACCTTACAGATGATCAGGGCTGGAGAATTGAAATCAAGTCGTGGCCCAATTTAACAACTCATGGTGGAAGCACACAGGTAGGTGGCGAAAAAGGTGGGTTTTACACTCAGGATCAGTACCTCGAAATTGTAAACTATGCGCAGGAAAGATTCATAACTGTTATTCCTGAGATTGATATGCCCGGTCATACCAATGCTGCTTTGGCTTCATATGCCCAGTTAAATGCCAACAACAAAGTTACCGGATTGTATACCGGCACCAATGTTGGTTTTAGTACGCTGGCCACAGATAAGGAGATTACCTATAAATTTATAGATGATGTGATTGGCGAATTGGCAGCCCTTACACCAGGTGAATACATTCACATTGGTGGCGATGAGTCGAATGCAACCAAAAAGAAAGATTACATCAGCTTTGTAAATCGGGTGCAGAAGATTGTAAGCAGGCACAAGAAAAAAATGATTGGTTGGGCCGATGTGGCCGCAGCCGAATTGGAAGAAAACTCTCTGGCTCAATTTTGGCAAACCAAGCCTGATAATGCGATAAAGGCCGTAAATCAAAATGTGAAAATCATTATGTCGCCTGCCAACCGTGCCTACCTCGACATGCAATACGATTCCATTTGTCCGTTGGGCTTGCATTGGGCGGGTTATGTTGATGTGAAAAAGGCTTACGATTGGAGTATTGAAAACTTTGTGGAAGGCATCAGTAAAGAAAATATTGTGGGAATTGAAGCACCATTATGGGGAGAAACAATTGAGACAATGGATGACATTGAATACCTTGTTTTTCCGCGATTGCCGGGTTATGCCGAATTAGGATGGTCGAAAAATGCAGACAAAAGCTGGGACGAGTATAGAATCCGTTTGGGAAATCAGAAAGAACGTTTCGGGTACATGAATATTAACTATTATCAATCGCCTTTAATTCCTTGGGTTGATCAAGGAAGAGAAAAAATAATTAGTGTTTCTGTAAAATAGGAAACCTTAGTCAAATTATTCCGTAAATAGCTTCACTGCTAACACTTTAAATAAAAGCATGATGTATACAAACTTATCTGAAATACAGAAACAATATTTTTATAATTTGTGTGGTGAAACCTGTCAATCATTAAAAACAAAGGGGCGCTTTAAAACAAGCAAGCCTTATAACAATGAGTATTATAAATTCTCTCCCTGGGGATTTGAATATTTTTTTGATGTTGAAAAAGGTTATCTAATATGTATATTGTCGCATCATATGATTGATAACAGAATTTATGGCTGGGATTACCAAGGGAATGAATTATCAGATTATATTATTTATAAATATTTTAAAAAGAATAAAGTAGCTTAAGAAATAAATATCTGTGTAAACAGATAAGACAATTGTAATGGTTTACCCGACTCCTTAAAAGAGTCGGGTTTTTTTATGCGAATGCATGTCTTTTTATCCTGCTTGAAAAGCAGCTGTAAATTTTGCGATATAAATGTTTTGTTAGCTAGTTTGAGTTTTGTAGATTCGGGGAGTAAATATAATAAGTGGTCATTATCGCCTGATATAGGTCGGTAAACACACCTTTTTATAATTATGAAATAAATACCATTGCGTTTATATTAGCCTAACCAAATAAAATCAAAATGTCAGGGCCTAATAAACTTCTAAATAGAGTTTTGGAATATGCAAAAACACAGAATAAGCAAGGACGTTTCATAATTGGCAAAACGAAACAAATAACGAAATGAATGATTTTTTGATAGCAATAGGTATTGGTCTTACAGCTGGTTTGATCGACATTACTCCAATGATAATTCAGAGACTTGATAAGCGGGATATCATCTCAGCTTTTGTACACTATTTCGCACTTGGATTAATTATTCCATTTGTGAATTGGGGATTGACTGCGTGGATGACAGGAATGATTATCGCTTTACTGACCGCCATACCGGTAATGATTGTTGTTTATCCAAAAGACAAAAAAGCAATTGTTCCAATGATACTGTTTTCGTTGCTATTGGGTGCGGGAATCGGAATTGCCGGAGTAAAATTTATTGGGTAGAAGGTGGCGGGATTATTCATAAAATAGAAAACGCATCCACACTATAAGTTTCAGGAATATCAAAAAAATACAACAAAAAGCGAATAATTAAATCGACTATAAATTTATTTTAATGACCTGTATTTATTGACTATTAATTTTCAGTTTAGTACTGATTCCAAATCTTACCAAAGCACAATCAAATATCGAACTTTTTAATCAAAAGGATTTATCGGGATGGTATGCCTATGAACCGGAATCGGGAAAACATGAAAATGCCCTAGAGCTCTTCGCTGTCGATCAGCAGATGATTCGTTTGTATGGTAACAAGGCAGGCTACCTAATGTCTGAGCAATCATTTGATAATTTTCAATTATGCGTAGAATTCCGGTGGAATACCGATTCAACATTCGTAAGAAAAAGCAACAAAAAAAACAGCGGAATTACTTATTTGGTTCCAAAAGAAAGCCGCGATACCTTGTGGCCTAAGGGAGTGCAGTTTCAGGTAAAAGAAGGTGCGACAGGAGATTTTATTTTTCTTCAGAATGTTACACTACGAATTAATGGAGTGCAAACAGAACCTGGACGAAGTGTGGTTGCCAAACGTTTTACAGATGCAAGCAATGCAATTGGAGAATGGAATACTGCAGTTATTACAGTAGTAAATGGTAAAATTAAACAGGAGCTGAATGGTAAACTGGTAAACGAGGGAGTCGAATCTTCGGTTTCGAAAGGTCGTATTTTATTGCAATATGAAGGTTATCCGATTGATTTTCGTAAGGTGCAGATTAAGAAATTATAGTGGCTTCAATTAGGCCTATTTGTACCGGTAGATTGTTTTGATATGGTGATGAGTAAAAAAATATTCAGGAAGTATAATTAAATTAGAATGACATGCATTATTTGAAATGTAACAATTGCGGACACTTAAACGAGCTTAAATCGGAATACATGACTTTTTGTACAAAGTGCAGCAAAAAGCTCGGGAACAATTACTCTGATTGGAAAGTTCGTAATTCAGATCAATCATTTGAAGAATACAAACAAGCCGTGTGCACTACCGAATCCATCGATTTATCAAAGGAATCACCAAAAGTAAAAAATAAGAAAGGTCTTAAATATTGGATCGCATTTGCTGTAGCATTTGCAATTTTTTATGCCATTGGACAAATTGGAGGTGAAAGTTTAGCCGGATTATTTCGGAAAACAACATTCGATAAGGCATTAATTGAGACTGCAAGCGAACTTAATGAATCGTGCCCGATTATGATCGATAATGCCACCAGACTTGACAATGCAATTGCATTGCCCGACAATGTTTTTCAATACAATTACACACTTATTGGTATGAGTAAGGATTCCGTAAACATTGAAGAATTAAAAAGTTACTTGGAGCCGACCATTACCAATTACGTGAAAACGAATCCCGACATGCAGAGCATGAGAGATAATAAAGTACAAATGAAGTATTATTATAAGGACAAGTCGGGAGTTTATTTATTTACCATTTCGGTAAAACCAGAACAATACGAATAATAATAAATACGGGTTTTAATACAGCAGTTTCTTAATTTGTATAGTTCTGTTGGTGAAATAAAATGAAGGGTTTGCTTCTGCGGCAATAGCTTATCAGCTAATGCAAATAGGAGTGCAGGCTGTACTGAAATTATTTAAAAAGTAATTGTTGCAAAAACATTTTAAATCAAGCAATGAAAGTCGTTTCCACAAATATTGGCGAAAGCTTGGAAATAAATTATCACGGAAAAATTGAAAAAACCGGCATGTATAAATATGCAGTTGATCAGGCAATTTTTCTTGGTAAAGATGATGTTGTCAGGGATGCAGTAATCGACAGAAGGTATCATGGAGGTGCAGATAAAGCCTGTTACTGGTATTCGGAAAAGCATTATGAATTTTGGAAAAAGAAATTTCCGAATTTGGATTGGGATTTTGGAATGTTTGGTGAAAATTTAACCATTTCTGACCTGGATGAAGGAGCTATTAAAATTGGTGATGTTTTTCAAGTAGGAAATGCCAGGGTTCAGGTTAGCCAGCCCCGGCAACCGTGTTACAAACTAAATTATCGTTTCAATTGTGACAGTATGGTTCGCCAATTTATAGATGCTGGTTTTCCGGGTGTATATATTCGTGTACTTATGGAAGGAGAAGTAGGGAAAGGAGATGAGTTAATTTTGTTGGAAAGGCGGGAGGAAAGCTTATCGATAAGAGAAGTGTACAATCTGTTGTATGAATCTTCCAAAGATCAATTGAAACTTGAGAAGGCATTGTCTGATCCGGCACTGGCCACAAGTTGTAAAAGAGATTTGAATAAATAAGAAAGGACAGCCACTGCTGTCCTTTTGTATATTAATTTCCTAATATTATTTTTCGAATTAAGGCTTCATGATCAGTAGCGCTTACATCCATATTAAATCCTATTTTATAAATCAAGCCATTGTACCAGGTGTAATATTGCGATGAGCCGGTCGATTCTTTGTCCATAAGTTTGTCATCATCAATATATTTGTAATAGTCAAACATTCTAGGCCAGCTTCCTGATGCAGGTTTGTAATACATGGGATGAGTTCCTTCCAAAACTAATTTTTCATACCCCATAATGTTTTCTTCCATTGCTAATGTGGCCTCTTCATCAGCGAAGGGATCTTCGGGGTATTGCGTAATCGAGATGATAAAGAAATCTTTAAAATTGGTTTGATAGCCAGTTGTGTTCTCCAAATAAGAAAATTGAATTTGAAACACCAATTTGTTGAAGGCATTCCACGAAGTAACAATATTAGCTTCTTGCTGAGCAACAGCAAATGGCAAATCACTTTGCGATATCAGATTTATTTTGTCCCTCATAACTGAAGGAATACTTGATATAGCTTCCGAAAAGCTCACCGGAGCATAATAGTCTACTTTTTCGCGGAATTCTAATAATTCAAAATCATAGTTGTAGGTATGTTGTCTTCCATCTACTTCATTTAAACTTTCCAGTAATGCTTGGTTTTCATCAATATAACCGGAATGCTCGTTGTCTTTTGCACATGAAAAACTTCCAATAATGAAAAGTATAATGAAATAATAATGACGTCTCATAATGATGTAATTAGGTAAATTGATAGTAACAATACAAACATACGTAAAAATTGATTTTATGTTCTGTCATGTTTAAAATTAAATAAACAAATCAAGATTTTTTCACCTGACTTACTCAAGTTTCGTATGCTCTCTAAAACACACTCATACGGACAAATGGTTTGGTTAATGTTCTCACTATCAGCAATTACAAGTGTTATGATTACATCAGATCTAGGTTTTGATTTAATGCCGGTAACAGTAATAACATCAGGTGCATAGCCTTATATTTTCTCCATATTGGTAAATTTTATTGTCACGTACCTTATGAGAGTTAATGAATTTTTATGTTTTAAGGTTTTTTGTTGGTGGAGTTATGGGTAAACCTCCAAGGCTTCACAAACTGTTTTGTAGGCTCGTGGGTAAACCTCCAAGCTCAAATAAGGACTTTTTGGAGTCATGGGTAAACCTCCAAGGCTTCACAAACTGTTTTGTGGGCTCGTGGGTAAACCTCCAAGCTCAAACAAAGACAGTTTGGAGTCATGGGTAAACCTCCAAGACATTCCATTGTTTTAGGCTATTTGAGCATAAATAACCATGTAGTTTATAAATCATTTGTTTCTCCTGGTTTTAAAATATTAACTCTCATGCGAAACTTGAGTTATACCGATTTAATATCAAAATGGAACTACTACATTTGCCAGCTCCCATGCAGTTAAAAACACCAATTGGGATACTCTGTTTACAGCCTGAAAATCAATTTTTTCGGCCGTATCGCTTGCTTTGTGGTAGTCGGCATGTAATCCATTAAAATAAAAAACAGCAGGAATGCCATGCTTCACAAATGATGCTTGATCCGAAGCCTGATACAGAAAATTATCAGGTGTATCATATTTGTAATCAAGACGTAATTTTGTACTGATCTTATTTATGCTATCGGATATGACTTTCAATTTGGGTTTGAGATGATTGGTTCCCAAAAGATAAATATAATCTGTGGTATCATTTAATTCATCGTGTCGGCCCAGCATATCCAAATTTAAATTTCCAACGATATTTGATAAGGGAAACGGTGGGTTGTCTACAAAATATTTCGATCCGCACAAACCTTTTTCTTCTCCTGTAAATGCAATAAAAAGGATGCTGCGTTTTGTTTTATGGCCATTATCATTGGCTTCTTGAAATTTTCTTGCAATTTCGATGATTGCGGCAGTTCCTGATGCATTATCATTCGCTCCATTGAATATTTCACCATCTTTTTTTCCAATATGATCGTAATGGGCTGAGATAACTAATATTTCCTTATTTTTATTGGTTCCCGGTAAAAAAGCCAGCACATTTTCAGTATTTACTTCCTTGTATTTCAGGTCGAAATTAAAAGTGAATTTACAGATTTTCTGTTCTGTTTTATTCATTTGGTTTGTCTCTAAAATCTGTTTTAATCTTTTGGGTTTTATTTGGAGAAGTGCACAGGCAACCGGATTTGAGATTGCACCCTGATAGGTGCGCATTCTGTTTTTATATTTGGTAAAGGCTTTGGCAGAGCTGATGGAATCAAAAGGATTGAAATTGTTATTCATCTCTGATTTTAAATTCATTCCTCTCGCGGATATTGTTTTCCCTTTTTCAATTAGTTCCTTGTATTGACTGTTCTTATTGGGATTGCAAAACAGTACCAATTTGGCTTTGGAAGTCTGCGCAATATCATTCGATTTTATAGCCGCGGCGTAAAGATTGGTGCTTAAGAATAGAACAGCCTTGTTGGAAAAATCTTTGTTTATATAACTTGTGTCCGGAGCAGTTCCCAAAAAAACCAGATCCATATTATCTTTTGAATAATTAGTGAATCCTGATATCAGAATGTCCTCGTAATTTTTAAATACTTTATCAAAGGTCTGAATTTCAGCATTAGCTTGCTCCTTTTTGTAGATGGGGAAATTCTGAAAATATCCCGAACGGTCTTTGTTTCCATTAGGATTGTTTACACCTGCATTTATGAATTGCTGACAGATGTATTGGGCGGCAAGCTTTTGTCCTTTACTTCCAGTGTCTCTTCCTTCCATATTATCAGAGGATAGTATTACAATATCGTTTTGTATTTTATTGGTCGATAGTGATTTGGAATAGTGCAGGGCGATACTGTCTTGTGCACTTGAATGAAAAAAATTACTTACAGATATAAAAAGGATAATGATGGTCGATCGCATGAGAAATACTTTAATTATGAAATAGGGAAATTAAATTACTAAAATTTGTTTTTCGATTCGCATTTGGCTTTTATTTATTTGCTGTTTAAGTAAGGGATTAGAAGGCATTTTTATTTCTCATTTTTAGCTCTAATGTCGTAACTTTAACTAAATAAGGAATTTGAATCATGAAAACCTTCAGCCTTGTTATACTATTGATTGTTTCATTAGGAAGATATAGTGAAGTTGCTAATTGGCAAGAGATGGAATTTGGGAAACTTCGGGTAAACATGGTCATCGAACAGATAATTAATAGAGGTGTGACTGATGCACTTGTTATTGGCGCGATGGAAAAAGTGGAAAGGCATTTGTTTGTTCCGGCAAACTTAAGGAGTTTCGCATATCAGGATCGTCCATTGCCTATTGGGGAAGGACAAACCATTTCACAGCCTTATATTGTTGCTTATATGAGTCAGCTGCTCGATTTGAGTTCGAAAAGCCGTGTTTTGGAAATTGGAACCGGATCCGGATATCAAGCGGCTATATTGGGAGAGATCTGTTCTGAAGTATACTCCATAGAAATTATTGAATCCTTACAGAAAAGAGCCTCTTTTGTTCTGGATTCTTTAAAATATGAAAATGTAAAGACCTTTTGTGGAGATGGATATCAGGGTTTGGCAGACAAAGCTCCATTTGATGGAATTATTGTGACTTGTTCACCTACAGCAATCCCCAAGGCTTTAATTGCCCAACTGGCAGAAGGGGGCAGATTGGTAATTCCTGTAGGGAAAAAGAATGTTAAGAAGTTGGTTCTTTTAAAAAAAGAAAATGGGAAAATAAGCAAACGGATTGATTTACCTGTTCGATTTGTTCCCATGGTCAATGAAAAAGGAAAATCCTATTAAGCTTATTTTTTCTTTTTATAGACCCCTTCAAACTGAATACTCCAAATTTTACCTTCGTCGATTGTTGATTCCCAAACCTGTTTTACATCACCATTTGGCATAACTATCCAGCTAATTCGATGAAGAGATTGAGCTTCTCCCATATTGGAGTCAGTGCCGCTTAGTAGTACCATTTTCCCATTTTCAAAATTTCCTTTCAATAGCAGATTGTTTCCATTTTTATCAATCCAGATTTGCTGCCATTTATTAATTTTTTCATTGTAAAAGCTATAGCTTGTACCTGTAAAACTTTCTTTTTCCGAGACCCAGTTTTCTTGCAGCAGGTTGCCATTTTGCTGTAAACTAATTGTGTTGTGACCTACAAGTTCATCATTGGTGAACACATCCCATTCTCCCAACCAAAAATCGAATAAGCGATTTGGAGAAATAGTATTTTTTGTATTTGTATTTTGCGAAAAGGAGGTTAAATGTGAAAGAATAAAAATGAAAAAAAATAAGCGTTTCATGAGGCAATTTTTGAAAGTGAAACAAATAATAAAGTCAAAAATTTATTTGGGATTTATTCTTCAAGATAAGTTAAACATCGTTCCAGTCTGCTTTTTAGTTCGTGTGCAAAAGGTTGTAATGCTTCATTTTCAATTACATTAAAAGCCGCTGTTGGATCCATAATTGAAATGTCAACATGACCATTATCTTGTTCAATAACAGTTACATTACAAGGCATCATTATGCCAATTTGATCTTCTACCTGAAACGCTTTGTAAGCAAATGATGGATTACAGGCACCTAGAATCCGGTATTTTTTGAAATTAACATCCAATTTTTCTTTTAAAGTAGCTTTCACATCAATATCGGTTAATATGCCAAACCCTTCGGTTTGAAGCGCTCTGGTCACACGGTCAATGGCATCATCAAATTTAAAATTCGTACTTCGGCGGATAAAATAGCTCATCGTTTTATTTATTTAGGTGTAAATTAATGGCACTACATAATTTTAAGGTAACAATTAAGTTATGAAAAAATGCTTAAACAGTGAAAAAATAAAAATGATGACTAGATGTTCTGGTTGTATTTTGATTTGTTATACTTTCTTCTTGGCGAGAGTTCGCAGGCTTTAATTAAAAACCAAATTAAGAGTGAGAAGGCGAGAATCCTTAAATATCCCAACACTGGCTCATATTCTATTCCTAACGGACCTGGTACATAACGGGTAAGCATAATTATACTAAGAGGGATAAAAATAAGCATCAATACAATAAGAAGTATTGCTGCTTCCTTATGAACTCTTCTGATCAAAAGACCAACACCACTAACAATTAGAACAAATCCTAAAATTGTAATTATTTCGTAAGTTGAGTTGGAAATAGCCGCGAATATATGCTCAAAAAGATTTGGAATAAGTATGTGCATTGCCCCTATAGTAATGAAGCCAATTCCATAAGAAAAACGCAAATGATCATTTTTAGAAAATTTCATGAGGTATTTACTGAAGCGGGAGGTGATCCGCACCAAAATGTATAAAATTAATATGACGAGTAAAAAAAGCATCGGCTGATTATTTATAAATGCATGGTTTTCAGTTAATATACGAATTTGATGTTTGGCTTGCAAGTGCCTGAGTATAAAACTTTATGGTGTTAAACGCAAAAGACCACATTATGAAAATGTGGTCTTTTTATAGTCAATCTGGAATTATTTGTCTTATTAACTTTTGGACTTAGTGGTAATTAGTACGGCACCATTTTTAGCTTCTTCACCGTATTTTTCAATTGCATGTACACCTTTTAGCACATCAATACTTTCAATATCATTAGGATTTATTTCTTCAACTTTTTCTGCTGATGTTATTTTCCCATCAACAACATAAATTGGAGGATTTTTTATTGAATCCAATTTCATTTTTACAGCATGCTTCTTATTCGCTTTGCTGGTCATTTCAACGACTCCATTTTTACTTTTCTTTCCGTATTTTTCAAGTGCGGGTTCACCTTTTAGTACTGTAATACTTTCAATACTGTCAGGATTGATTTTTTCTGATTCTTTTTTTGAAAGTTTTTTTCCATCAATGATATATATGGCATTATCAATTTTGATGGGATCTTTAAATTCGGAACCTTTGGAATTGATTTCAATAGCTCCGTATTGAGCACTTTCTCCATATTTCATTACTGCATCTTTGCCTTTTAATACGTTCATACTCTCAATATCGTCAGGATTAATTCTTGAGACAGCTTCTACGGGAGTTTTTATTCCATCAAGAATGTATAATGGGGGATTCCCGGTATTTCCAAATTTAAGCTTAGCAGAGGAATTATTTTTTTGATTATTTGATTTACAGGTGATCACAATAACTCCATTTTTAGCTTCTTCACCATACAATGCTTTTGACGCTTCATCTTTTAGAACACTTATGGAAGCAATATCGTCTGGAGACATTTGATCCATTTGTTCACTAGTAATTTTTTCACCATCTAAAATGATAAGCGGTTGTTTATTTGCATTTTCGGGTGAAATAGAACGCAACATAGTTTCACTTTGCATTGGTATTCTATAACCTCTTCTAACATTAGTTATGGGTGTTGTCAAATCTTGATGAAATACTCTTGTAACTAATTCAGGAGAGTTGTAGTTAAGAGAACTTGTTGGATTATTTTTTATAAATTCCTCTAAATCCTTCCGATATTCATCAGAATTAACTCTCTTTAATTCTTCCTGAATTCTTGTCTTACTTTCTTTAATTTGTTGATTTATTTTTTCCTGAAATTCAGGAGACTCAATTTTTTTCAGTTGTTGTTGAATGTTCACACGTTGTTCTTTCAATTGGTTTTCAAATTCTCCCGACTCGAATTTCACCTTCTTTTGTTCCAAAGATTCCTTCGCGCTTTCAAGCTGTTTTTCAAGTTGATTTTGAAATTCCTTTGAATTCAATTGTTCAAGAGTTTCGCTTAACTTGGTTCTAATTTTTTCTTTTTCCTTTTCATCCAATTGAGAATTCTCCTCAATTTCTTTCAAATGATTTTCAAGTTCTTTTTTCTGTAATTCTTGTTGTTTGGCGTAATTACCATCAGACAATTCTTTTAACTGTTTGTCGATTTCAATTTGCTGTTCTTTCATTTCATTTTGGAACTCAACGGAATTAAAATCAAGATCTTTTAATCCCTGCTGAAGCTCTTTACGCATTTGGTCAACATCAAGGTCAATTTTTATGTCCTTCATTTCTCTTTCTGCCGACCTCATTGCTTCCAACTGCTCTTTTATGATCTCATCGGCCTTCATTTTCACCCATTTGTCTGATTTTACAGAATCTTTAGGGAAACTAAATTCAGGAGTTTCAAAAGAATTAAAAGGCATATCTACAGTTGGAGGTAGTGGAGGCATAGTTGGCATAACAGGCATCGGAGGCATTTCCGATAGTTCCATTTCTTCTACCTCAGTTACTTCTTCAAGCTCAATCTCAGTTGCAGCTGTTTCTGTTTGTTTTTTTGCCTCTTTTTTCTTCTTTTTCTGATCATTTTTTGAGCTTGCATTCATCAAATCAAGAGGAAGTGCTTCTTTGTGAAAGGACTTCTCAGGTTGATCCGAAGTTTTGTCAAGGATGTTGATTTTCGAAAATAATGCTTTTTGAGAATCAGTATTCCCTGAAATAGCAAAATTCGAAATTAGGAACAAGCCTGCGAATAAGAGCGTGAACACACCACTAAGCATGAATCGTTCACTCCTTGGATTGGTTGAAGCTTTAGGTCTAAGAATACGTTTAATTCGATTCAAAACTTTTCCCTTTTTACCAGAGAATCCTAAAACCATTTCGTACTGTTTTTTTCTGATTGCTTCCATATTATTTAATGCTTTAATTAGAGTTAAGGATTCACCACAAACCTTAACCGCCAGATCGTCACAAATGTGCTCTCTTTCGGCATTTACCACAGAAGATAGCCACCAAACTACAGGATGATAAAAGAATATTAGTTCAATAATTCCTTGAATGAATTGCAGCAAGTAATCGTGTCGACGAATATGTGCCAATTCATGTGCTATGATAATTTCCAATTGATTTTCGGGAATTCCACTTAGCATGGAAACCGGAATTAGAACAATTGGCTTAAAATATCCAATTACAGAAGGGATCTCGAGCAGGCCCGATTCCTTAAACAGAATGTTTTGTTTGAGATTGTATTTTGTCACCAAGCTATCAGCAATTGCCTTAAAGTTGGTGCGTAAAGGATAGGTTAAGTGCTTTTTTAATTTAAGGGTGTGAATGTATTTTAAGATGAGATTAATGGAAAGGAAGAGCATTCCAATCATCCAGATTTGAATCAAATAAGGAAATGAGTTTTCCAATTGAATTTGTAATTGCTTCCACAATTTGGCAAAGAATGTTTCATCTTGCGGAATGATGCCTGAAGTTTGCAGTTGAACCTTAAAATCAGACAAATAAATGCTGGTGCTTGATGGGATGTATCGGTAAAATGTAATTGCTGATGCAGCACAAATTAGAATGAGCCCCAAGCCTGATAGGGTATAGCGAAATTTTGCATTGTCTTTTGAGATAAATCGGAATATCAACCAAATAATCCCCCCAATTACTGCAGCTTGCCAAACAGAATGAATTAAAGTCCAGCCAATAGCGTGACTCAATTCGTAAAAATCGAAATTATTTATCAGTTTCATTTTGAGCCGGGTTTTCGATGTTATCAATTAATTTTTTAATTTCATTCAGTTCCTTTGTTGAGCATTTTTGATTGCCTAAAGCTTGCAGAACCATTCCAGAAGTGGATCCACCAAATAAAGTGGATATGAATTTATCGATTAACTGATTTTTAGTTTCTTTTTCTTCTACAACAGCCTTGTAAATATGAGTTCTTGAATTCATATCACGTTCAAGGATTCCTTTCTCAGTCATTATTTGCATTACCTTAAGCGTTGTAGTATAACCTACATTTCTTTCCGATTTCAATTTGTCATTTACAAATCGAACATTCGATGGACCGTAGGTCCAAAGGACTTGTAGAATTTCCAATTCTGCTTCGGTTGGCTTAATCTTCTGTGGCATATTATTGTGGTGATTTCCGTTATACGATTAATTTCGTAGATAAAGATATACGAAACTTGTCGTATTACAAAATTTTAATACGATATATTTCGTAGATGAATAGGTTTTGGTTAATATTCTTAATGAAAAATGAATATAAATACGTAGTCAATATGCTATTACTCTTTACTTCCCGCTTTTTTTTTCGTAATTTGAATAGTAGCCCCTCAATTCTCAAATTGTGTGGGGTGGAAGTAAGAACCAGAAATCAAAACCCAATTGGTATCGCCAATTAAAGGTTGTAAAGACCTTCTGTAGAGTGGACATTTTTAACCATTAGACCCAAAGATTATGCCTATTCGTAAATTAAAAGAGTTTTTAGATGAGCGACATATTAAATATGTAACGATTCGGCATTCATCAGCCTACACCGCCCAGCAAATTGCTGCATCGGCCCATATCCCTGGTAAAATGCTTGCAAAAACAGTAATGATTAAGGTAGATGGAAGGATGTGTATGGCTGTTCTGCCCGCATCTTATTTGATTGACTTTGATTTATTAAAACAAATGCTGGGTTGTAAAAAGGTAGAGCTGGCGCATGAGCAAGATTTTAAAGATATATTTCCACAATGTGAAGTGGGAGCTATGCCTCCGTTTGGAAATTTATATGGACTGGAGGTTTATGTGGCTGAAAGTTTAGTTGAAGACGATGATATCGTGTTTAATGCAGGAACTCATACAGAGCTTATTATGCTTTCGTATGAAGATTTTCATAATTTAGTTGAACCTATTACATTAAAGTTTACGCATAAAAGTTATGCGTAATTAAGTAAAATGAAACGTCCATGAGTAAATAATTATCAAGATACAATCAAACATGATTATTTACGAATGGTAAGTTTCATCTGATAGTAACAAGAAAATTATAAACAGATGAAACAAATAATTGATTCTTTTTCTGTTCTTACTTCTTTTTAAATTTCAGATCGTTTTCTTGAATTCCTTTGCAACAGGCACATGGCTGCAGCTTGTTGGTTTTCTGCTTTTATAATTTGCATTTGACCGGTTGTAGTTATTGTTTTTGAATCAACAGCATATGAGGTAAAAATTCCATAGCCGCAATTAACGTTGGAATGAAGATTTACCTTCTTGTAAAAAGGTAAGTCATCACGATTGTAATAAGCGGTTAATGAACGTTCATACTTGAAGTAATCGGATGTAATGTGGTACAATTCCAATTTGTATTGCTGATTTACTTCTGAATTATTAAATAATTCATTGAAAGCATATATCGAAATGCTGCAATTTTCTCCGTCAATATTTTCATCGGAGAAAGTGTGACTGCCACGAAGCATATTTTGCTGTATTCCAATTGAATTTTCGGATAAATTGCCATTGAAAATAATGTTATCGCTATAAAAATTTATATCTGAGAAAGAAATTCCATTATATGCTTTTAGCAGAATCATGTAATAATTTTCCTGCAATGCTGTATCATCAAATTGAAATGTAAATTCCAGTTTACCTTCTTCCTTAATTTGATAAGAAAGACTGGTAATTGGAACTTTTCGTAATGTTTTGGTTGCAGATTCAGCAGTTTCCAAATCAGGATGCGAAACTTCAATTTGATAGGAATTACCAGCTGTTACTGCATATGAATTTAAGGAATACCATCCATCGTTTTCATGTTTCATTTTTCCTAACAACTGATTGTTTTTTTTTATGATGATGTTGGCATCAGACAAAGTAGTATTGGTATATTGTTCCTGAAAAACTGAACTTTTGCTTACATGAACCCGGAGTAAACTATCTGCTCCAAGCAACGAATTGACAACCAATTTCGGTTCCTCTTCAGGAATGGGAACTTGAAGTTCTTTTTCGCAGGAAAAATGAAAAAACAGCAGGCAAATATTGAGAAAAAGTAATTGATACTTCATAATATCTTTTCTTAAAATTTATAGGAATAACTTACACTTGGTAGAAAAGCGAACAAACTAATTTGCTTTAAGCTGTAATTGGTAGTGCCAAATTCGTTTCGGGTTTCACTTATGGAGACGTAATTTGCATTTTTTTTGTTGTACACATTGTTGATACTAATATTCCATGTTCTTATTCCATGTTTCTTAAATTTTCTAAAATTGATTGAGAAATCCATTCTGTGATAATCCGGCAGCCGAAACCTATTTCGATGAGAAAAAATTGGCGTTGAAGAAATTTCTCCCGGATAATAGGGTGAAATAGAACTTATATTTGTTGAAGAAAGTGTCGCAGGCAGGCCACTTCCATACATCCAGGCAAGGGTAAAATCAATTTTTTTACTTAATTTTTGGTTGAGTAGGAAAGAGAAATCGTGACGGCGATCGTAAGGAGAAGCAAATGTTTTTCCACCATTTATTTCCGGATATTTCACACAAGATTTAGAAAATGTGTATGCCATATTTCCTGTAGTTTTGCCATTGGTTTTACTCAGATTAATCTCTAAGCCATTGCTCCACGATTTTCCTGCCTCTACTATACTTTCCCAGTCGGCACTCACATTTTGAAAAAAGTATGCGTCGCTGAATTCCAGAGTGTTACGGGATAATTTGTGATAATATTCAGCAGTTAATTTTACTGATTTAGAGAAGGAATAATTGGTTCCTCCGGTATATTGAAAGGAATCGATTGGTTTAATTTTACTTGTTACAGGCAGCCAAAGATCAGTTGGCAAACTAAGAGAACTGCTTGTAACCAGATGAAGGTATTGAGTCATCTGCGAAAAACTTCCTGTTACAGTCCATTTGGGATACAAATGATATTGGGCACTAAACCTCGGTTCTACAGTTGAGTAGTAAGTTCCTTCTACAATAAAGTTACTCCATCGGGATCCTATATTTAGGAGGAATTTTTTTCCGAATTGAATTTGACACTCCCCAAACAGGATTAATTCTTTTGAGCTGATAATTTGATTGTTGTATGTGTTTTGTTCGTTTTGATTACTATTTCGGTACAGTTCACTGCCGGGTTTGGTGTGATGCAGTGAGCTTTCCATTCCAAATTTCAAGTAGTGTTTCGAGTCGGGAATCCAATCGAATTCCGATTTAAGTGTGAAATCACGAATGCCTGATCTAAATTGATAATTGTAGTTTTCCTTAAAACTTTCACCTTCATTTTGTATGGATTTCTTATCCTTAACTAAAAAGGTATATCTGCTTAGTATCAAAGAAGTATTTCCGAAAAGGTGATTGCTGTATATATGGTTCCAGCGAAGAGAATTTGTAAAATTACCCCATCCAACTTTATTTTCGGTTTTCTCTTTGTACGTATATGTTAGTTGATCGGTATTTTTTAAATCAATCAGATCGCCGCCCCAATAGGTGCTGAAGAAAATTTTGTCGCGTTGAGAGAATTTATGTGTGAGCTTAAAATTTAAATCGCCAAAATAGTAGCCGCCGGTTACATCGCTATCCGCTAGTTTTAAGATGCCTTTTACTAGTAAATCGAGATAGGAGCGCCGAACCGAAAGATTGAATGTTGTTTTGTCCTTTTTAATTGGTCCGTGCAGGTTAAATTTGGCGGTTAGAAGTCCAATACTAAAATCGCCACCCAATTTTTTCGAATTCCCGTCTTTCATGCGAATATCAAGAACGGAAGAAACACGACCGCCATAATGTGCGGGGAAACCTCCTTTTATCAGTTTTACATGGTTTATAGCATCAGGATTAAAAATAGAAAATAAGCCGAACAAATGCGAGGAATAGTAAACAGGAACATCATCGAGAAGAATTAAATTCTGAGCAGGTGAACCGTTTCGTACGATAAATCCTCCAAGACCTTCGTTCGAGGACTGAACTCCAGGAAATTGGATTAGATTCTGAAATAAATCATTTTCGCCTAAAATTCCTGAATTGCTGAACTTCTCGGAAGTAAGTGTATTGCTGCTTACGAATTGATGGTTGATGTTATTGTCTTTTTGATCAGCAACCACTTTAATTTCGTTAAGAATGGTTTTTGGCTCCAGAGAAATGTTAATACTGGTATCCTGCTTTAGGTGTAATTCAATGATGGCATTTTGATAGCCCACATAGGAGATTTGCAGCTTATGGACTTTTTGGTTGAGGGAAAAGCTATAAAAGCCAAAGTTGTTACTAATTGTACCTGTGTAATTTTCTAAATTAATAATACTTGCATTAATAAGAGATTCGCCTGTTTTGGAATCGGTTATGAATCCGCTAATGCTGTATTTTCGTTCTGATGGAGGAATACCGACTAAAAATATTTTATTCTTTTTGATGATAATTTTAAATGCTTTTGTATCAAGAATCTCGTTCAGAAAGTATTTTAGACTTCCTGTTAAGGCAGGAAGTTCGATGTATTGATTTGTGTTTAATTCGCTGGTGTAGCTAAATTCAGCACCAGTTTGCTTACTTATTTCGCTCAATAATTCATGAAGAGGATAGGCAATATTTGGAAACTTTAATTGCTTAGACATCAAGGACTCCTGACAAAATGCCGAAGAGGAGAGAAGAAGGAAAGAAAATAGAATTAATAATTTTCTCATGAAGAGTGTCTGTTCAAAATAAATATTTGTCAAATTTACAATATGTTATTATAAACAACAAAGGGAAGCCCGAAGGCTTCCTTTTATAGTTTTACAGAACTCCGAAAAGGAGCAGTTCGTAAACTTATTGTTGAAAATTAATTTACTCTTTTAAATATATATCTGGTAATGTAGATTCCTTTTCCATCTCCTTTACCGCTGTCACTTTCAACACCACTGGTTACAAAAGCAAGTTCCCAACCTTCAGCACTTAGCTTGTTTATTTTCGATGATGTTAATGCATCGTTTGAAGCAATGTTTTGGAAATTGATACCGGCTATACTATAAAAGTTCAATAATTTTGTTTCAGCAAATTTAGACACTTTTGCATCAGAACGTTTTACATCACCTTGATCACTTTTTTTACCATCGGTTCTTTCTGTTGTAAACGCTTCTGCATCAATGGCGTCTTTTTCTTCAATTAACCGGGAACGTCCAATTCCCATAGGAACAATTGATTCTACAGAAGTAATAACCTTGTACTCTACGGTTTGAGCTTGTGATTCAAATCCAAATCCTAATGCGATAATTGCAATAAATAAAAGCTTCTTCATTTTTCTATTTTAATAATTATTAATATGCTAATTTAATTTTTTTTTGAATTATTCACAAAGACAAATTCGTTTTCTGATATAATTTTTTTTGATTCTCCTTTTTGAATTCAGGCTCTAGAAAGCAATTCCTAGTGTCAGTCCTGCTCTTAATGTAAAGCCATCCCAGGTGTCGGTATCGAAATCATCTTCGACTCCGGATTTTGCATCTACATCAATGCTTGTATAGCCTGGACCAAAAAACCATTCGAAGCTTACTCTTTTCTTGAAAATATACTGCTGACCAATAATTAAACCGGCTCCCAATCCATTTAAGGTGGCTTCATCATTTGCTTCATTCTCCAAATTATAATGCAGATAACGGGCGTAAGGAGCTACAAAAAATCCCTTTGGTGCCGGTGAATCTGAAAGATAAAACCGGTATTCAGGAGTAATACCCCAACCTCTTACTTTGGTGTCGTCCCAGGAATTGCCTGTGTACAAAAGTCCCAATTGGATACTGCTGTTGTCGTTCAGCTTATGCTCTGCAAAAAATGATCCTGTTCGCACCAACGGACTTAGTAAATTGGCTTTAATTACTGTGTTCTGTGCTTTTGTAAAGCTTATGCCGGCAAGCATGATAAAAGCGAACAATACGATTTTGTTTCTCATTGTTTTAAAATTTCGATTTAGTTTTTACCATCAGAAATGGTCAAATGATTTCCTTTTTGTGTAATATGAACTTTTAAAAGAAGTTCCAATTCATCAATTACTTTGTTGATAGTTGCATTCGAAAATGAATTGGTGTAAGTAAGAGTATCCAGTCTGGCACACCTGTTTGTAATTTTTACACCGTAATAATTCTCAAGATCACTGAAAACTCTTGCCATTGGCGTGTTCTTAAATGTGAGAACATTCGTTTTCCATGAATTGAAATTTAATTCCTCATTTTTCGATTCGCTTACTTTTCGTTTTTGAATCACTCCTTTTTCTCCTTTAGTTAGGTAAACTGTTTCCTGAGTTTTTCGATTTTTCAAACTAACTTTGCCGGAGTTTACACTTACAACAGTTGTTCCGTCCAATTTATTTTTGACATTGAAGCTGGTTCCTAAAACTTCAATAATTGCATCTCCGGAATTAATTATAAATGGTTTGGCAGGATCTGGCTTTACCTGAAAGTAAGCTTCCCCTTCCATCTCAATATTTCGTACTTTTGAATTGAAATATTTAGGATAAATAATTTTACTTTCCTTGTTTAAGAAGACCTCTGTTCCGTCAGCCAACACAATTTGATTTTTGCTTTGCAGGCTTTTGCATTGCGCGTATTTACCAAATCCTGGTGTTGTCTGATATAGGTAAACCAAACTAAGCGAGAGCAAAACAAGAACAGTGGCCGCATACCTCATAAACAGGTTTACTTTTTTCAGTTGAACTGTTTTTCCTGATTTTGCTTTTATGATTTTCCAATCAGCGGCTTCATCAATTTTTTGGAACACTTCAATTTCTTTGCTCGAATTCCAGATTTTCTGGATTGTAAGAAAGGTAGCTTTGTTTGCAGAATCAGCTTGCATCCACTTCTGGAATTCCTGCTTGTCCTGATCAGAAGAAGTTTCCTCTAAAATGGCTTTTAAAAGCTGTTCGTCGATATGTTGATTGTTCTGTTTCATTTTGCTGTTTCTAATGGTAAGACAAATAAGAATGACCGCACACGTACTTGAATTCAAAAAAATGAAAAATTTATTTCAATGCGTTGAATAGGTAAATAATAAGGAGTGATGCCAGCATCGGGCCAATTGTTATCCGTAAGCTTTTTAGAGCTTTCGAGATTTGTGTTTCGACTGTACGTTTCGAAATTCCTAACTGATCTGCAATTTCCTGATTGGTGAAACCATCTATTCGGTTCAGCTTAAATATTCGCTGACATTGTTCAGGCAATTCATCAATGGCTTTAAAAAGGGCATATTCCAATTCGGTCTGTTCTAAAATTTTATCAGCTTGCAAGCTAAAACCAGAACTTAAATATTTAATGTTCTCATGATGAGTGTTATGGTTTTTTCTTTGTTTGATGGTATTTAGGCAGGCATTTCGAACCGAAGTAAACAAATGTGCCTTGGCTGATGTATGTATATTTACGGTTTCACGATTATCGAAGAGATGAACAAAAACATCCTGAACAACCTCCCTCGAATCATCTAAATCGGATAGGAATTTATTGGCATAGGCTGTTAAAACAGAATAGTGCTCTTTAAAAAGTTGTTCTATTCTTGTTTCCGTCAGGTTTTCGAACTGTTGGGTTTTTAGTGCGTGTTCCATTTATTACTAATAGACTGGTTTGTGCGTGCAATACTTTATTTAAAAGGGGAATTTAACCTCTTTCTAAGCAATAGACAATTAAAAAGGGCAGCACACGTATCATAAAATGAAAAAAAATTGTTTTTCTGTGAATAAACATGGTGCTTTCACTTTTGTTTTTTACTGAAAGCCTTACTGATAGTGGGCACTTCAGTTTTTAATAAATAAGAGAGGTTCCCCAACATGAAATAGGAACTTGTTAGGAGCGAAGGCTTTATTTTTATTTCAGAATGTCCTTCGTCCGCGAGGGAAGGCTGTTTTTCCCTTCTTAAACTCCTTCCGCATCAATGCGAAGGCTATTTTTCCTACGTAAACCTCCTTTCGCTTTAATGCGGAGGCTATTTTTCTCACGTAAACCTCCTTTCGCTCTAATGCGGAGGTCTTTTTCTCATCAAAACACTTGTTTCACATCAATGCTAAGGTATTATTCTTATCATTAACCCAGCTCGCATTACTGCGAAGGTATTAGCAAGCAGCTTAAAGAACCATCCGCGAGAAGCGGAAGGACTTTGGCTATCAAAATGTTCTCTTCGCTTTAGTGCGAAGTAGGTTCCATGTACAATTTGGAACAATAAAAGGAAGTGAACTGGAAGTAATTCTTTGCTGCGATACATTCTGCTGTGAGCGAGATATAACAACACCGAAACTGGAGGGCTTCGGTGTTGTTTCTTTGGTGTAAAGCGGTAAGCATTGATGGAATCTGTAATTCCATTTTAATTTTCAACTTCTCCAAATTTTTTTTTGTTGATTCGAATGATCCAGGCAGTAATAGCTTTGGAGTTAGTCAACAAAACATAACCAAGAATGTAATGAATTATAGACCCAATTCCATATGCCATTGTTTGCTGATTCATTGGGAAATTTTCAAAGAAATGAGTTGCAATTTGAGAAATCCCTGATATGAAATTTGGCAATTGAAAAATGAGAATGTACAGCCCAAAAATCACCAATGAAATTTCAAGAGTTTTACTGTAATTAGGATCGATAGCTAAATTTATGTCAAAATCTTCCTTACAGATTTTCTTCGCGACTTTTGATGATTTAAAGATTAATAAATAGCCAATGATAAAAGTGATTATTCCTCCTGCCAAGAATAGTCCCAAACCAACAAAATCCATATAATCTGGAATATTTTGAGTGAACATCGATTTGATAAAATGCAGGTCTTTAAGATAAAGAAGTGCTGCAATAATTACATAGATTCCAAAGATTTTAAGGGCAAGGTCAATAATATCGGATTTTTTCATTTTTAGGATTTGATTTTGTTAAAACATGAAAATACTGATGTTTTTTAATAAAAGACCTAATTATGCTAATGGAATGTTTCTATATTATGACTTGTTTGAAAGTAAACTGATCTGCATTTTTCAAAAAAAAGGCTTTGCAATTGTGCAAAGCCTTTTAGTTTATGTTTTTGATTCGATCTAGCTTAAATACAAGGCAATGGAAACACCAATAAAGGTACCGATGATGTAACCCAAAATACCAACCAGAATTCCGGGTGTTACCAGCTTCTTTTGTCCCATTGAAGCAGCCATTGGAGCCGCAACTGATGGCCCCATAATATTTGCTGCCGATGAAATTACTACCTCGTAAACATCCAGTTTAAAGAGTTTGGCCAAAGCGAGCATAAACAGGAAATGAAAGATCATAATGGTTAGGTAAAATCCCAGTACAGCAGGGCCAATGCTAAATATCTGTGTCATGTTGGTGGCAGCACCAATTACCGCCAAAAAGATGTACATCATCCACAAACCAAGCGAGAAGGCTGTGTCTTCCAATGGTTTTAGTCTTTTGGGGAATAGATTGGCTGCAAGCACTGCTAAAACTGTAATCACCAATATGCTAAGGTTTAGTTTGGTGTGCAGTAAGTCTTGAAGATAGGGAGACAGAAGGTTTCCCAGTCCTGCAATTAATGCTGCAATAAAAACAGAAACGGCTATCCGTTCCAAACTCATCGGGAATTGTGCTTTTTCGGATTTTGAAGCGTCTTCTACTTCATTTTCTTTCTTTGGTTTTACAAAAAAACGGGATAAGAACAAAAGGGAAGGAGTTAGGAACAGGAAGAGTGTATACAAATTCGATACAAAATTATCAACAGCAATGGTTGCCGTAAATAAGGGATTGGTACTGAAATTTAAGATCTCGGCAGCAGCAATAAAATTAACACTTCCACCAATAAGTGTGGCAGCAATTACACCTGCTGTATTTCCTGAATCCGAACCTAAATCAATTAACCAAAATGCAATAAAACAACCCAGAACAATTCCAATAGCACCCAAAATATAGGCAACCAGTAGCTTCCCACTTTCTTTTACAATTTTAAGGATGTTGGAACTGAACAGCAGCATGGGAATAGAAATAGGGATAAAATAAGAGAACACCATATTGTACACATCTACTTTAATGGTTGGGTTTGATGCTACCGGCACCACGCCAGCCATTGCAAGCAACGACATGGAAATCATGGTAACCAAAATTCCTGATAGTTTACCAAACCATTTTTTGTGTTCGGAATAGAGACCAAAAGCAGCAGCTCCGGCTATCACGAAAAACAAGGTTAAATTGCTTTCGGGAGATATTAGTGATTGCATAGTTGATTGATTTAGATTAGGAGGAACGAATATATTTCGATTTTTGCCGAAATGCAAAGAATCAGGCCTATTTATTGTTGTCAGGTATAGAGTTTATCCTTAAAAAAAGAACCTCAAATCCATTTTGGTTTTGAGGTTTTGTTTATTTCGTATTGCTTACTTTTTTTTCTTTTTCGCTGCCTTTTTCGCAGGAGTTTTCTTTTTCACACTTTTCTTTTTCGGATTTTGCAGAAAATCTTCTGCTTCGTCCATTAGTTCTTTTAAGCTTTTCGAGTAATCTTCAGAAAAATCGATAGTTGCAGTGTATTCTCCTTTCGATATGTCCATTACCTGAATTTCGGTGCCGGTGAACTCTTCTATTTCAGCTAATAATTGTTTTTCATCTGTTGGGTCGCAGAAAGAAATGGCCAAACCTTTTTGAACACCACGTCCGGTTCTACCCACACGGTGAACGTAATTTTCGGCTACATCGGGCATGTCATAATTTACCACATAATCAACATTAGGAATGTCGATACCGCGGGCACTTACATCTGTTGCGATCAAGATTTTTACTTTTCCTGTTTTAAAAGCATTTAAGGCAATCAAACGATCATCCTGTTCGCGGTCTCCATGAATGGTTTGTGTTTCTATTCCTACACGTTCCATGGCTTTGTGAACACGTTCCGCTCTTACTTTGGTTCGCACAAAAACAAGTATTTTGCTTTCCTGATGTTCTTTAATCATTCGTTCCAAAAAGAAACGCTTATCATCCATTTTCACAAAGGCAACTCCATGCTCTACGTTCTTGGATACAGGATCTTTAGGTGATATCTGAATACGAATTGCACTTCGAACCAGAGAATAGGCCAGCTTTTTAATTTTGGGCGTGATTGTCGCTGAAAAAAACAAGGTTTGACGATTCTTTGGAAGAAAACGAATCAAATCCTGTATGTCTTTTATAAAACCCAAATCCAACATGTGATCGGCTTCATCCAAAACCAGGGTTTCTACTTTATCAAGCTGAATAAAACCCTGACTGGTTAAATCGAACATTCTGCCGGGTGTTGTAATTAATACGTCTATTCCAACTTGTAAACTTGCAATCTGAGGAGCTTGTTCAACACCTCCGAACACACAAAAACTGGTTACTTTGGTATGTTTTCCAATTTTTTGAAAAACTTCGGTAATTTGAATGGCCAGCTCGCGGGTAGGAACCATTACGACACATTTAATGCCGTTACTGCTTTTGTTATTCTTAGCTTTGTGCAGTTTATCGATAATAGGAATCGCAAATGCCGCTGTTTTTCCTGTTCCGGTTTGTGCAATGGCAAGCACATCTTCTCCCCGCACAATTGGAGGAATGGCTTTGAATTGAATGTCGGTTGGTCTGTTAAAACCCAAACCGTCTAAATTTCTTTTAATATCGGGGGAAAAACTATATTGACTAAATTTCATTTTTTGTATTCAGATGATTTTATTGTGCAAAGATAGGTGTAAAATATGGTTTTGTTGAATTAGCAAGATGCTTGTTGCTAAATAGGGAACATCATTTATGCTTTTGCTGTTTTTTCCAGTATTCTGGTTTCTGTCCAATATCTGAAATAGCCGTAACCTCCTATTACAATAGTACCAATAAAAGTTAATCCATTGGAAAGAATTCCGAAGCTGATTCCTGCATTCGGATCCAACTGAAAGGCAAGGAATAATTGAAGAAGTAGAAAATGAGTGGTTCCAATTCCTCCCGGACTTGGCAAAGCCCAGCCAATGCCGCCAATAAACAGAATCACAATAGCAAAACTCATTGAATAGCTTGACGTTTCAGGCAAACAAAGCAGGTAGATGTAGTTTAAGACAACAAGCATTGTCCAAATTAAAAGTGTTAAAACTATAAACTGAAATCTCTTTTTAAGAAGTAAGCCTTGCTTAAGCGATAGAAACATGCTTTGTAAGAATGTAACTATTTTTTTTATTGGACGACGCTCTGATTTTTTTATTCTGCGTAAGCTAACCAGGAAAAGGATAAAAAGAACAAGTATGGCAATTGGAATTACATACAAATAGCGGTAGCCGTAAATATGAGAAATTCCACCAATAGTAGAGTCCATAATTCCCTGTAAACGATCCAGTTCAATCCAAAATACAGCAAACACACCAAGACCCAAAATCAGTAAATCGTAAGCCCGTTCGGCCATAACGCTTCCCATGGATACAGATACCGGAACATTTGTTGTTTTTTGAAGAGATGTACAACGAATTATTTCTCCGAATTTTGGAGTAAAGCTATTCACAAAATAGCCGAGTAGGACGGAGGTTAGGACTTTATCAGATTTTGGTTTTTCGCCGGATTCTTCAATTAGCAACTTCCAACGTAAGGCTCTTAGGTAAAAAACGATGAATAAACATACGAAGCTAAGCAGTATAAAAAAATAGTCAGCATTGGCCAGGCTTTCCCAAACCGGAGCCATTGGTTTTTCACGTAAGGTGAGAAACAAGAATACGGAACCAATTATTATTCCAATTGAATTTTGTATTATTTTTTTTATTCGACTTCCCATTTAATAACGTTACTGATTTATTTTTTTTGCAAAGAAATACAAAAATAGGAAGACTTTTAGAATTTTTTGTTTCAAAGGAAAATTATAATATCATGAAATGTTTATTTCCTGATTGTTTCATAAGCTTCCTGCAGCCAGTTTTTTAATTGCTGATCAAATTCAGATAACTCCCCAATAGCAAGGCGGTGAAGTACCCGGTTTTTAGATATTCGTTTGCACAGGTAAATTGGAAATTGATCTTCTTCCCTTTGCAATTGAAACTCCAATATCAGATGATTCTTTTTTGTGTAAACAGATAAAAAAGTTGCTCCGATCTTAAATTGAACACAGGTCTTTAAATAAATAATTTTAAGGTTCTTGAATGTTAACATGTAGGATAGAAGTATTTCAAATAATTCTGAAATAGCTGGACTCATTTTTTGTAAATGAGTTTCTTTATCGCTTATAAGGCAGGAGTGATATTGGTTTGGACCAGATAAGCTTCTTTTGCAGGTGGGACAAATGTAAGTCATTGAGGATTTTTAATTCAATTCTATTCAGCATTGCTTGTATCCATTGCAACCTGCTGCATGCTGCTGCTGATTCTTTTAATGGCTTCTTTAATATTGTCTTCGGGCTTAATAAATGTCTGGTTACCCCAGAATTTGGGATCGTAACTTAGTTTTTCAGTTGAAAGAATTGTTGTTGGCGCAATTGTTTCGCGATGCTTAAATTTCCGGACATTGATGGTGTCCAATTTCGTTGTTGCCATTTCGAAAGTTGTAGAGAAGGTCTGTGAAAACAATTTTCTTTTATTTTTCACTTTAAATTTTAAATTCCCAAGCGTGTGATTCAAAAAATACTTTCCATCTATATTTCGATAGTTTACAGAATATAGAACCTGTGTTGGTCTTACTTTTATTTTGGGATTCCCCTTACTAATAAATCGGTTGGTTAGTTCGGGCAATCGATCTTGATTATAGCCAAATTCTGCACCAATAATAGCTAAACTTCCTGTTTCAATAATGAGTTTGCCTTCTAAAAGAGGCGTGCTCATGAATGGTTTGGGTTCAAAATCAATAACATAAACAGACTTGTTGTTGAAAGTACTGATATCGGATAAGCGGTAGCTGTATAAATCTATAAATTCAGGATCTAAAAATTCAGGGCGGTTTTTTACAATGTCTAACATCAAACAACCTTGAATACCTCCTTTTAATCGAAATGATATGGTATCCAGACGGGATACATCATAAATTTTGCGACTCTTAAATACTTTTACTTTATCTGTTAGATTGTTTTCGGAGTAAGGATTTTTATAAATTTCTAAAACAGATTCGAGATAAATCATATACTTACTGTTTTTATGCACAGATTCCCGATAGAATGAGGTGAGATTGGAAGCGTTTTTTGGGTAATTAATTTCTATTTTATTTACGGCCGCTTTTAGTATTGATTTAGGATCGTTGTTTCGGATTACTACCTCCTGAAGGGAAATGAAATCCTCTTTTAATTTAATTTGAAGTTGCTTATTTGAGATATCGGAAACAGGGATCTCGAAATTTTTAAATCCAACATAGGAAACAACAAGTGTGTCTTTACTATTTTCTGATGAAAGAGTAAGGGCAAATTCCCCATCCTGATTGCTAATTGTTCCAATATGTTTGCCTCTAATCCCAATGCTCGCGTATGGCAGAGGTATTTTAGCTGATTGATTCGTTACTTTGCCACTAATGTTTCGGTACGAAATGTAAGGAATGATGCTCGAAGTAAGGGGTTTATCTGTTTTGTATTTTGTGGGAACAATAATGATATGTCTGTTTACTACTTGAAACGTAAGGCTGGTATCCTGCACTATTTTCCTCAGCAAAATTTCAAATTCAACTTCATCAGCCTTAAGGTTTAGCTTCTTTTGATTTGCAAATAAATCAGAATTGTAGGTGAAATAGCAGTTGTTTTTTGCGGCAATAGAATCCAATGCATCATTAATGCTTAGTTCTGTAATATCAATAGATATCTTATTCTGCAAGAGTGAATTCTGTGCATTGGAAGTATGAGAAGAACATACGATAAGTACAAGCAGAGCATTTAAAATGATGCTTTGTACTAAATTTTGATATGTTTTTCTGCTTTTCATTTTAGCAATAAATTATTTCAGTTCTTTTTAATTGTAATTTGAGAACCATTCTTCTCGTAGGTCAGGTTATGTGGTCTGCATAAGTTTTCCAGAACATCATTAAGAGGTGTTTTATTGAATGATGTTGTGATCGGTAAATGCTGAATTGCAGTGTCGTTAAATTCAATGTTAACCTGATAGGTTCGGTTAATAACCTTAGCTACATCCTGTAAACTCATCGCTTTAAAAACCATCAACTGAGTTTTCCAGGAAAGATAGTTTTCATCGTTCTGTGTTCTTTTTTCCAGAAAATCTTCCTGCAAAACTCCAAAATCGCCCTTTTCAAGAATAATTTTTTTGTCCGGTTCTTTTGCAAGCGAGAATTGAACCTTACCCGATTCAACCAAAACTTCAACGTGCTTGTTGGAGGCATTCACGTTGAATGAGGTACCTAAAACCTTAATTTCAGCGTTGCTCACCGAAATAATGAATGGTTTAGCGGGATTTTTAGCGATTGAGAAAAAAGCTTCTCCGGTTAACTTTACCCTTCTTTCTTTTCCTGCAAATGATCTCTGGTAAACCAATTCCGATTTGCCATTAAGTGTTACGACAGAACCATCAGCCAATGTAATGGATTTACCACTTTCATTTAATTGTGATGAAATACTTTGGTAAGGAGCAAATTTGTTATTGTAAACATGATATGATGCAAATCCAAGGCCAATGGCAATAATTAACATGACTGCAATCTGCATAAGTTTTTTGGTGTTTTGGATTGAAAATAAAGGAACTACCTTAATGGTATTTGCCTTTTTTAGATCGCTTAAATTGGATTTTACCGCCGACCATGCCAAATCAACATTAAATTGTTGTTGAATTTCGTTTACTTCCTGAATAAGATTCAAATCTTTATCGGATGCCGAAACAATTTCTGCATACTCAGGATTGGTGTCAATCAACTTTTCAAATGCCAATTTTTCCTCTGCACTCATCTCTCCACTAAGGTATTTCGAAATGATTTCCCACTCTATTTTATGTGATGTTTTTTCTTTCATTTTGTTTATAGCACAATAATTCCAACGTAATCCTTTAAATTTTTCCGGAAGGCTTTTAATGCCTTTCCCATATTTGCTTCAACAGTCTTAACCGAAATTGATAATTTATCGGCAATCTCCTGGTATTTTAAGCCTTCAAACCTACTCATTTTAAATATTTTACTGCAGCGTTCGGGTAAATTTGTCAGAGTTTTTTGAACAATGTTGTAAATTTCTTTTTCTTCAACCGAATCTATTGGTAATGAGCTTTCCTGTTTGTTGTTTTTAATGTATTCTTCGTACTGCGTTTTTACGCCTCTTTTACGCAAAACCTGTAAACTATTAAAATAAGTTGCTTTATAAAGGTATGCTTTTAATGAGGTGTGTATTTTTAAATCTTTTCTGTTTTCCCATAATTGACAAAACAATTCCTGAACAATTTCTTCAGCCTGATCTGTATCTTTTACAAATCGTAGAGCGTAATGACATAGTAAAGGGTAATATGCTCTGAATAACTTTTCAAACTCCTGTAAATTACCTCTTTGTATGTGCTTAAGTATAGTATTTGTATCTTCCGGCATTTTCGTATCTCTTCCGTATTTTAAAAAGCTTTTAATACTTTCTAAGTTAGGATTTTTCAATCATTAGAGGAAAGATCTGCAATAATATTGTTGGTATTTCTTTTCTCCATAATCGAATTATTATGGATGAAAAGAACCGTTCTGAATTTTCCCATGTTTCCCCAAGCATGAGTGAACGGTTCTTTTCTGGTTTAGAATTCAGTTGTTAAAGGTTGTAGGAAAACTAATTCCGTTATGCTTTGAATTCAAATCTTTATTGTTTGGCTTTTCTCTTCAATTTTCGAATTGCCGATTCGATAGATTGGTCGGGTTCAATAGTATTGTATTCCCCCCAAAAATTAGCATCAGCAAAGTTGTTTACCTCTTCAACCATTATTTGATTTGCTCTAAATTTCTCATCACCTCTAAAGCGCACAACATTCTGTTCGTCACGGTCGGTAATTGCAATTTCAGTCATTGCACTATAATTGGTGTTGAATAGTTTACGTTTCCAGTTGCATTTAAAATTAATTTCACCTCTGGCATAATTGAAATACCATTTGCCGTCTTTTTCAGTATAGTTAACCAAGTAATCGGCTGAGGTTGGAGTTACTTTTACACCTACCGGTTTGCGTTTAATGAACATTCGACTGGCTTCATCTTCATTACTTAGGTTTAAACTAAACTTTGCACTTGACAAGGCTAAATTTGTTGATTCGATAAACAGCAATCCGTAATACAATGGAATATCTATATTTTCTTTTTGTTTAAACTCAATTACGTAATGAATCTTGTCATTAATTTTAGTGATTGATTTGATTGAAAAATTATAGTTTTCGATGAAGTCTTCGGAAAGCAGATTGTAAGGGTTTTTCACCACATCTAAAAGTAGTGATGTGTGCGGTCCGCCTTGTAATTTAAACAACAATGTATCCATTTTCTTTACATCCTGACTTTTACGTCCTTTGTAAATTTGAATCTGATCATCTTTTAATTGTTTGTATCCTGCTTTATGAACGTTTACAACAGCTTCGGATATAGCGACATAAGTTCTGTTTTTCTTAATTGTCTCACGATAAAACCCCTTCATCATATTTGGGCCTTTAGGGTAGTTTTGACCTACTTTAGCCAAAATACTTTTTACTAAAAACAGAGGATCTAATGGATAAATGTTAATTTGGTCTAAAGGAATAGTTACAGATTCCAGTTTTAAAATATTTTTCTTTTCCTTTAATGAAGAAATGGGGACTTCGAGATTTTTGTATCCAATATAGGTGATTTCAATCTTGCTGACAGGAAGATCTTTAGCAATTTTCAATAGAAATTCACCATCGCTGTTCGATACTGTTGCAACATTAACACCTTTAACAGCAATAGTTGCAAACATAAGAGGTTCATTCGTTTTGTTATCTTGAATTTTCCCTTTGTAAACATTGTATTTTAAGGTGTCAATTACCTGTTGTACTTTGGCTTTTTCATTCTTAACATTATTTCCCTCCGCGGCCATTGCATTGCTGAAAGAGAAAAACAAAAATGCAGAAAGAATGATTCCGAAATAAAATCTAATTTTTGTTTTCATGGCGATTTATTTTATTTAATAATAATTTTAAAGATAGGAGAAAACCGATCGTGTATATTCTTGCTTCTACTACTATGATGCTTTGTGGATAAAATACCCTATCATTTTTTTATTTTTTTTTTCGCTGGTGTTTTTTACAAGTTTTAGATGTTCTATATTTATCTAAAATGATATAAATAATTTCTCTGCTAACAAGGGGGATAATATATATGGATGTGAAGCATACAATTAAATAAATATTAGAGGGCTTGGTTTATGAGAGTAGATTATTGTAAAGAGAATCTTATTTTAAAAGTATTCCCGACTGTAGGTGGCTGTTTTGAAGAGGGATGGAATGTTCTGAAGAATCATTTTTTAATTTTATTACTTGCAATCATTATTTACGGCATTATTGACATGCCTATGGGACTTAATCAAATGGGATGGGATAACAGCGATTCATTTAAGATCGGTTTGGTTTCATTTAAATTTCTTGGATTTATCTATTATCTATTGATTGTTACCCCATTTAGTTATGGAGTAGATTGGATGTTTCTGAAAGCATCAAGAAAAATAGAACCCCAATTCGAAGAGATATTAGATGGCTTTAAAAAGTATTTGTTGGTGATATTAAGTCATTTGTTGGTGATTGGAATAGTTGGAGTAGGTTTTCTGTTTCTTATTATTCCGGGAATTTATTTGGTTTGCAAGTTGATTTTTGTTCCTTTTTTAATCATGGATAAAAAGGTAGATCCAATTCAGGCAGTAAAGCTTAGTTTCTATTTAAGCAAAGGATACTTTTGGACTATTTTTGGAATGGCTGTTTTATCCTTTTTTGTATTGATTTTAGGACTTATTTGTCTGTTTGTAGGAGTATTTGTCTCGATAGTTTGGATACACTCTTCTTTTGCTGTTTTATACAAAGCGTTAGACGATTTGCATTTTGAGGAGGCTTGTGAATTAGCCGGTATTTCTCCTGAAAGCGTAATGAGCTAGAATTTAAATGTTTATATCAAAAGAAAGGGAGACCATTTTTGATCTCCCTTTTTATATTGTAAGTTTTAAACCTATTTAATCAGGTGTCTTGATAAATCAAGCATTCGAACAATTGGTGCTTTTGCTTTTTCCATTACATCATCGGGTAAGATGATTTCAGGTTGTTCGTTTTTTAATGCCAAGTATAACTTCTCCATTGTGTTTAGTTTCATATAAGCACAATCATTACAAGAACATGTCTCATCTGCAGGCACAATTAAAAATTCTTTGTCAGGAGAATCTTTTTGCATCTGATGAAGAATGCCTGTTTCAGTAGCTATAATGAATTTTTTGGACGCACTGTTTTTGGTGTAATCTAACATTGCTGTGGTTGAGCCAACAAAATCGGCAAGTAACAATACCGGATGTGCGCATTCCGGGTGAGCAACAAGTGTAGCGTCAGGATTTTCGATTTTCATTTTCATGATTCTTTCTGAAGAAAGAATATCGTGAACTTCGCAGGTTCCATCCCAAAGAACCATTTGTCTGCCAGTGACCTCATTAATGTATCGCCCAAGATTTTTATCCGGAGCAAAAATAATTTTTTGATCTTTTGGAAAGGATTCAACGATTTGAACTGCATTTCCCGACGTGCAGATCACATCTGATAAAGTCTTGATTTCGGCAGTACAATTGATATATGAAATTACAATGTGATCGGGGTGAAGTGCTTTAAACTTTCGAAAATCGTCAGCCGGACACGATTCTGCAAGAGAACAACCGGCCGCTAAATCGGGTAGGAGTACCTTTCTTGCAGGATTTAAAATTTTGGCTGTTTCAGCCATAAAATGAACGCCGGCAAACAAAATAATGTCAGCATCTACTTCCGAAGCTTTTTGCGCCAGAGCAAGACTATCACCTTTAAAATCGGCTATTTCCTGGATGTCAGGAGTTTGATAGTAGTGAGCAAGAATAACTGCATTCTTTTCTTTTGCTAATTGAAGAACCTTATCTCTCATCAAGTAAATATTTGCTTAGTCTCTCGTTAGGTTAACGAATGCAAATATCCTTAAATTATCGCGAAAATCAAACCATTACTGTATGTTTTGGTTTTTAAAAGTCTTATTTTGACTGAGGAATGCGCAGGTAAAATGTACTTCCTTCGCCAAAGGTGCTTTCAACCCAAATTTTACCTCCATTCGCTTCGGCAAATTCTTTGCATAGCAAAAGGCCTAATCCTGTTCCTTTTTCGCCGGCAGTTCCTGTTGATTTGTATTTTAAATCGATACGGAAAAGTTTATCAATATTTTCCTTGGCAATGCCAATACCATGATCTATAATTTGAACTTCCAGAAAGTCATTTTTATCTTGTATGTCAATCTCAATCTGACTTTTTGGCTCTGAGAATTTTATTGCATTGTTAATGAGATTTCTAACAATTAAGCTGCACATATTTTGATCAGCAAAAGCAAGATTTTTTTCTGAATTAAGCATAACAATTTTGATTTCTTTCTTGTCTGCAGATGCCTTATACAAACAAATTGACTGCTCAACCAAATCTGTCAGGTTAAATATTTCAGCATGAAAATCAATTTTATTTGTTTGTGATTTTGACCATGTCAATAGATTTTCCAGCAAGGTATAAATGTGTTTTACCGATTCATGAATTTTTTGAATCCCTGTTCTTTTTTCCTCATCTTCTACTAAATCATAATTTTCCTGAATCATTTCACTTATTGAAAGCAGACTTGTAAATGGATTTTTTAAATCGTGAGAAATGATTCGAAAGAACTTGTCTTTTGTGGCAATCAATTCTTTTAATTGCAGATTTGTGCTGCTGATTCTTTCATTTTGTTGAATTAGTAATTTATTGGTTCTGGTATTAAGCAGAAATCGGTAAATAAAAATTGTAATTATGGTTCCAATTATTATTTCGATTAGAATAAACCACCATGTCAGGTAAAATGGAGGAAATATTTCAATGAACAGTTCTTTCGGATGTTCACTCCATTGTCCATCTTGATTTTGAGCTTTAACCTGAAAAATGTATTCCCCGGGAGAAAGATTTGAGTAGGAAACATAGTTTCTATTTCCAAAATTAACCCACTTTTGTTCAAGACCCTGCAGCCGATAGGTGTAGTTTATTTTGTCTGAAGAATAAGAGGATAAAGACGAAAATTCGATGGAGAAGAATCGGTAATCGTAATCCAGCTCAATACTATCCGTGTAGGCTATACTTTTTTTGAGATAATAGGAATCAGTTTCTTTTGAGTAATGAATTAGATTATTGGAATTTTTATTTGTGGAGTGATCAACGAGAACTTCCTGTCCGTGTATTTCGAGTTTGGTTAGAACAATATTGTAACGTCTTTCCTCAATTAAATTTAAATTCGGATCAATAACATTTAAACCATAAACGCCTCCAAAATATAATTTACCACTTTTGCCTCTATGAAAAGCTCCTCCGTTAAATTCTTTGCTTTGTAATCCATCATCAACCGTAAAGTTTTTTACTGAGTAGTCTTGTGTTGAAAATCTGCAAATTCCATTATTCGTACTCAGCCAGAGGTTTCCAAAATTATCAGGTAATATTCCATAAATAACATTGTTGGGTAAACCTTCCTTCGTGCCAAAATGAGAAAATATACCTGTTTGGGCATCAAAACAATTTAATTTATTGTTTGTTCCAAGCCAAAATTTGCCATTTATGTCTTCGTAAACAGAGAAAACAACATTGTCCGACAGACCATCTTTCGTATTTTCGTTGTATTGATAACTTTTAAATGTGTTGGTTTTTTTATCGTAAATATTTAAACCACCACCGTATGTGCCGATCCATAATAGGCCTTTCGAATCCTCATATATTGTTGAATAAATAAAGTTGTTCGACAAGCTTTCGGTATTACCTTCTATGTGTTTGTATTGCGTGAAATTGTGGTTTTTTTCATGGTAACGATTCAATCCTCCCCGGGTTCCAACCCAAATAATTCCTTCACTGTCTTCAAAAATTACCCGAACAGAATTATCACAAAGAGAGGTGCTGTCGTTTGGTATGTGTTTGTATTGAGTTTTATTACCTGTTAGGGGGTTTAGTTTGAATAATCCTTCCCCATCTGTTCCTATCCAAATATTATTTTTCCTGTCTTCAAGTACTTTTCGTATTGTCGAATAGGGATAATTATCTGATTCCCGCACATCGTAATGAACAAAACTATCCCTTTTTACGATGTATTTTGAAATCCCTTTGTTGTTTGTTCCAATCCACAGGTCTCCATTGTGATCTTCCCATGCAGACCACACAAAGTTGCTGATTAAACTGTTTTCACTTAAAGGATTGTTTTTAAGGAGTTCAAATTTATGTGATTGGGGGTCATAGATGCTGATTCCGGCACCAAATGTTCCAATCCAAATAATTCCATTTCTATCTTCGTAAATACAGTTTATTGAGTTTTCCGATAAACTTTGAGGATCTGCAGAATTGTTTGTATAGTGTGATGTTTGATTGGTTGATGGATTAATCCTATATATGCCTGAACCAAATGTACCAAACCAGATTTCTTCACTGTTGCTTTTTAATATTGGTTTGTTTGTATTTATCGAAAGACTGTTAGTTACCTCGAACGAGCTTATTGCTTTCTGGAAATTTTCAGAAGAGTGATCTTTTCTGAATAGAGCTTTATTGGTAGCTACCCATAAGCCATTTGCCGAGTCGGACGAAATGTTTTCTATATGCAGTCCGCTTAAAAAGTTATGTGAATCTTCGGTCAGCGAATCTCTTGAAATGGAAAGTAAACCATTGTTGGTGCCAACCCATAAATATTTATCGGTTCTTACAAGACTTGTTACATTCCACCTTGAGTCAGACTTAGGAAGTTCTATTTCTTTGAATGATTGCTTTTCAAACTCATAATAAAAAAGTCCGAGTTCAGAGCCGACCCAAAAGTTATTATTGTCGGCAAGAAAGCAATTGATCTTTGAATTTAAACCTTTGGCATATTCATTCTTCTCAATCATTCCCAGTTTTGTATTGATGCAGGTAATTCCTTTTAGACTGCCTATCCACAATCGATTGCTATGGTCTTCAAATAGATGTGTAATTGTGTCGTTGCTTAACTGGCGGTTAGGTTCGATGCCTCTGTACTGTGTGAAAATTTCTGTTACCGGATTAAATCGGGTCAATCCACCTCTTGAGCCAAACCATAAATTTCCAGAATTATCTTCAATTATCTGTTCGATCCATTTGTAGGAAATACTATTGGTGTTTTCAGGATTACTTCTGTAAATTGTGAAGTTTTTACCATCGTAACGATTCAAGCCATCTTCTGTTCCAAACCACATAAATCCTTTTGAGTCTTGAAAAATACAGTAAACAGAGCTCAGAGACAGACCTTCGTTGATGGTAATTCTTTTGAATCGAATATTATTTTGCTGTGAAAAAAGGGTGAGATTACAAAATAGCCCAACAATAAATAGAATCAGTTTCGATCTGGTCATTGGATGTAGAGGTTATAGTTCGTGATACAAATTAGTGAAAATTTATGATAGTTTTTAATTTCTGAATTGGCAATTGTGTTTGCCAGCTTTTGTTGAATAAATAATTAACAGAAATTATGCATTTATATATAGAATACATACATTTATTACTTGTTAAGTATTAATTAAGTCACAAAAAATTAAACAAATGAAATTAATTAACCTACAAAAACTGGATAGTAGCAAATCTGGTTTAAGTAAATTAAAAGTCATTATGGGGATAGGGCTTTTGTTGTTATTATTCTGTCATTCAAGTTTTGGACAAAATACAAGGGGCTTTGCAGGATCATCCAATATGATAATTCAAGCAAATTCTATGAAATTGTTTCAAGGGAATGTCGTGAATGATCCAAATTTGCTTAATTTAAGAAGAAAAAAATCACAAATTGGATCTTTTTACTTATGTGAAGATTGGAAAAAAGCTGATATCTATCTGGTATCAGATAGTAGTGTTATTAAAGACATGGAAACTCGAATAGATCTGCAAAGGAGTGAGCTGGAAATTAAGTATAAGGGAGAGGTAAAGGTATTGCCAAGCTATCGGGTAAAAAGTATTGTCTTTACTAATAATGAGGAGTTGTATGTTACTGAAAATTTATTGGAATCGACAGAAAAAGGGTTTTATAAGGTATTAATTGATGATGATAATTCTCTGTTATGCAGATATAATACTAAAATACAGCCATCAAATTATAACATACAATTGGATGCAGGACAAAAATCGAGTAAGATTATAAAAGAATTTAGTTACTTTGTTTATGAGGGAACCAAATTAATTCAATTGGGAAAAACGAAAAGTAAATTAAAGAAACAATTTAGTGATCAACCTAAATTGTATGATTTTATTAATCTGAACAAGATTAATCCTAAAAATGAAAAAAGTTTAATTTCTTTTGTTAGTTTTTTAAATGAAAATCATTTAAATGCAAACTAACTTAAATTGAGTGTTGACTTTTTTCAAACTAAAAGTTATCTCATCAGAGGTAACTTTTTTTATTATTACTATTGTAAAATGAAAACATCTCTACTCGAAATATGTTGTTACTCTGTTCAATCAGCGATTATAGCAGAACAGTCTGGTGCAGATCGAATTGAATTGTGTGCTGGCGTTCATGAAGGAGGAACTACTCCCAGTGCTTCGTGTATCAAAATAACTAAAGAATCAGTTCGTATTCCTGTGCATGTAATTATCAGACCTCGAGGAGCCGATTTCTGCTATTCTGATATTGAGTTTGAGTGTATGAAACTCGATATAAAAAACTGCAAACAAAATGGGGTAAATGGTATTGTTTCTGGTGTTTTACTTTCTGATGGAAGTATTGATTTGGAAAGAACTAAGGAACTTATTGATTTGGCAAAACCAATGAATTTCACTTTTCACAGAGCTTTTGATATGGTGAAGGATTATTTTAAAGCTTTGGAACAATTAATAGAGATGGGAGCCGATCGAATTCTCACATCCGGAGGAGAGCAAACTGCCGAATTGGGTAAAGATTTACTGAAAGATTTGCTTGAAAAAGCAAGTGGACGGATAGTGATCATGCCGGGAAGTGGAATCAATCATGAAAATATTTTGAGCTTGAAAAATAGTACTGGAGCTAGAGAATTTCATTGTTCTGCAAAGTCTTTGGTGAGAGGTAAAATGGAATATCAGAATCCTAAAATTGCAATGGGAGGTGAAGAAAATGTACCTGAATTTGAATTTTACGAGGCAGATTCCGAGAAAATTCGTAAAATTGCAGACATCCTAAAAGCCGAGGACTAATAATTAATTATTTTACTAATGAGGAAGATTTCTATCCTTCTGCTTAGTCTCATTTTCTTTTGGGGCTGTTCCGATGTACATTTTATCAAAGACAATGTGGTTCGTGTAAAAGTTTCCAAGCGATTCGAAGAACGAAAAAAAATTGCATCTAATCGATCCGATGAACTTTTCTCAGTATTTCAAGAAAATATTACTACCAAAGAAAATGAAGCATTGCAGTTTTTATATGCTTACATGCCTTTGTGCGATTTAGCCGATTACAATGGCGATTTCTTCTTAAAACAAGTCAGATCTTCGTTTGAGGCCAGAGAAAGTTTTGAGTGGGGAAAGCAGGTGCCGGATGAATTGTTTCGCCATTTTGTATTACCATATCGTGTTAATAATGAAAACCTGGATTCGGCCCGATGGGTATTTCTTAAAGAGTTGAAACCAAGACTAAAAGGCATGTCGATGAAAGAGGCAGTGCTGGAAGTGAATCATTGGTGTCATGAGAAAGTAAATTACGCGCCGACAGATAGCCGCACAAGCGGGCCTCTTAGCATTGTGAGAACATCTTGGGGAAGATGCGGTGAAGAATCCACATTTACGGTTACAGCTTTGCGATCTGTAGGTATTCCTGCCAGACAGGTTTATACGCCACGTTGGGCACATAGCGATGATAATCATGCTTGGGTGGAAGTTTGGACGGATGGGAAATGGTCATACTTAGGTGCTTGTGAACCAGAACCAGATTTAAATATGGGTTGGTTTACCGAACCTGCCCGCAGGGCAATGCTGGTTCATACCAAAGTGTTTGGTGATTTTGAGGGAGATTATGAAGTTGTAAAGCGTTCAGATAATTTCACTGAGATTAATGTGGTGGAAAACTACGCTGATGTGAAGAAAATTTATGTGCAGGTCTTCGATCGATCAGGAAACTCAGTTGAAAATGCAAAAGTAGATTTTGGATTGTATAACTATGCTGAGTTTTATCCAATTGCCAGTAAAAGTACCGATTCTAATGGGTTGGCTTTCCTAACTACAGGCTTGGGTGATTTAATGATTTGGGCTGGTAAAGAAGGAGAGTATGCTGGCAGGAAAATCAACGTAAGGCAAACCGATACTCTTCGTTTGGAATTAGGACGTGGTTTTTACGGAGAGCAAATTGCCGATTTAAATATGGTTCCTCCGGTAGAGAAAGATCCTTATTCGGTTGATGAGAGTAAAAAGAAGCAAAATGATATTCGCTTGTCTTATGAAGACAGTATGCGAATGCAATATAGAACCACATTTATAGATTCAGTCACGGCCTGTAAATTAGCTGAGGAGAAATCTTTGGATAATGAAACCGTCTGGAATTGCTTTAAGAAAAGTCAAGGAAATTGGAAAGAGATTCAAAAATTTATAGAATCAACATCTGCTGGAAATAGTGCTTTTGCATTAGATCTTCTTGATTTAATTGCTGATAAGGATTTACGTGATACCCGATCTGAAATATTGGAAGATCATTTGAATAATACGATTGAAAAATACAGGTTACAAGATTACGATTCCAAGGAGCTTTATTTGAAATATGTTTTGAATCCAAGAATCAGCAATGAGTGTTTAATTGCTTACCGCGGATACTTGCAAAAGGCGTTTCAAGATAAATTTACCGGCGAGCGATCTGAGATAGTTGAGCAAATTAAACAATGGATTTTAGATGAAATACAAATCACCGAAGAGGAGAATTATTACAATTTGCCAATTACTCCAAAGGGTGTTTATGAGCTGAGAATCTCAAATGCGGAGTCGCGTGATGTATTGTTTGTTGCTCTTTGCAGAAGTTTGGGAATTCCTTCGCGTTTGGAGCCAGCAGAAAAAACACCGCAGTATTTCGATGGCAAAGAATGGTTGAATGTTTACTTCGAAAAACAAATAGTTAATCAGCCAATTACGGGTTTTCTGATGTTGAATAAAACTGCAAAGGATTTTGATCCGGCTTATTATATGCATTTTACAATCGGAAAAATGATTGATGGTGTTTATGAAAGTCTTGATTATGGCTGGGATTCTAAATTATCTGATTTGCCTTCAAAACTGGAATTGGAAGTCGGGAAATATAGATTGGTAACAGGCAAACGTGGCGCTGATGGAACCGTTTATGCTCATTTAAATCATTTTGAGATCAAGAAAGATGAGACCTCTAGAATTAATTTGGTGTTTAGGGATCCAAAACTTGAGAGTAAATTACTCGGTCATTTGAATATGGATAGGAAGCTTATTAATGATAGTGGGGAAGAAGTAAGCCTTAAATCATTAGGAAACAAAGGAAGAATTCTGCTGATGTGGCTGGAGCCGGGAAAAGAACCAACCCGACATTTAATGGAAGAGTTTAAGGACGTGAAAATGCGGTACAAAGAATGGGATGGGAATATTATTGTTTTGCAGACTGAGGAAATAGCTGCGGAGAATTTCTCAGAAGCTTTTTTTGCCAATATGCCGTCCAATTATAAGTTGTGTAAAGACAATAATAATGAACTGATTGCATTGGCTAAAAAGGAGCTGGGTGTTTCTGGTAAAATTGAAAAGCCACTAATTTTGGTTCTAAATTCCGGTGGTGATATTAAATTCTCTTCACGCGGATATAAAATTGGGATTCATGAGCATGTGCTCAAAGTTTTGGAAGAATAAAGATCCCGTGATCGAATAAAAAAATGCCGCTTCAATTATTTGAAGCGGCATTTTTATCTTGAAAATATTTTGTACTTCTCGGTATAAAAGTCTAATTGTAAAGTTCTTTTGCAAAACTGCCTTCTACCTTATTCCCCAATAAAAGTTCTTCAATAGTAGCAGCAATATCAGTAAAAGAGGTTCTGGTTCCCAAATCAACATTTTGTTTGATATTTTTACCAAACACCATTATTGGAATGTACTCTCTTGTGTGATCAGTTCCAGGGTAAGTGGGATCACATCCGTGATCGGCAGTCAGAATTAAAATTTCATCGTCCTTTAAATTTGCCTGAATTTGTGGCAAATAACAATCAAATTCCTCCAAAGCAGCTTTATATCCTTCCGGATTTCTACGATGTCCAAACATCATATCAAAATCGACGAGATTCGTGAAGATCAAACCTTTTGAATCTTCTTTTAAAGCAATCAGAGTTTTGTTGATTCCATCCTCATTATCCTTATTGGTTCCGCGGGAGTCGGTAATTCCTTGCCCTGCAAAAATATCTTTTGTTTTACCAATACCGATAACATCCAATCCGCTTTCGCTTAGGCGATCGAGAACAGTAGGAGCGGGTGGCGTAACAGAATAATCGTGACGATTTGCTGTTCTGGCAAAATTTCCTTCACCGCTTCCCAGGTACGGACGTGCAATTACACGCGCTACAGGTTCATGTTCGGAGCAAATTTTCAAAGCGATTTCACAGGCCCGGTACAATTCTTCCAAAGGAATAATTTCTTCGTGAGCAGCAATCTGAAAAACAGGATCGGCAGAAGTATATACAATCCAGTTCCCAGTTTTCATTTGCTCTTCTCCGTATTCGTCAAGAATAGCAGTTCCTGAAGCAGGCTTGTTAGCTATTACTTTTCTGCCGGTTCTTTCTTCAAATAATTGAATGGTTTTTTCTGAAAATCCATTCGCATAGGTAGGGAAAGCACGTTCCAGCTTAACTCCTGCAATCTCCCAGTGACCGGTTGTTGTATCTTTTCCCTTGGAAGCTTCGGCAGCCTTTCCGTAGGCTCCGTTTGTGTTGTTGCATGATGCAACACCTACAATGTCAGTAAGGTTGCCAAGACCTAGTTTCTGCATATTTGGTAAATTAATACCATTACAATGTTTGGCAATATTTCCAAATGTATTGGAGCCAACATCTCCAAATTCTTCAGCATCTGGTAAATATCCAACGCCAGCGCTATCCAGCACCACAATTGTAGCGCGTTCTATTTTAGGAATCATAAACTTGTGTTTAAAGTGTATAAAATATACTGATGAAGGGTTGTTTAGGTAGTGAGGCAAAGGTAAATAAAAAGGCCGGAAAAGTAAAATAGGAATGGCTAAAAAGCCGGAGATTGTATTTTACGGATAGATTTATTATTGGTGAGGCTTAAAAAATAAATCCCCCAGACAATTATATGCCCGGGGGATGAGATATAAAGGTTTAATTTAGACTTAATTGTATAAGCTTTCTCTTTGCTCTTTGATTTTCTCACTGGATATATAATCATCGTAATCCATTAATTTGTCAATGATTCCATTCGGAGTTAATTCAATAACACGGGTAGAAATTGTTTGAATAAATTCGTGGTCATGAGACGACATCAATACGGTACCACCAAAGTTGATCAATGAATTATTGAATGATTGAATGGATTCCAGATCCAGGTGATTGGTTGGTGTATCCAAAACCAACAGGTTGGCATTTTTCAACATCATTCTTGAAACCATACAACGAACTTTTTCACCTCCTGAAAGAACATTTGCTTTTTTGTAAATATCCTCACCAGAGAAAAGCATTTTGCCAAGATATCCCCGCAGATAAACTTCGCTGGTATCACTGGAATATTGAGCTAACCAATCGATTAAAGTAATTGGTTCCTGAAAGAATTCATTATTGTCAAGTGGTAAATAGGCCGGTGTAATCGTAACTCCCCATTCAAAATTACCACTGTCGGCTTTTTCAATTCCGTTAATAATATCGAAAAGGGCAGACATAGCACGTGGATCTCTGGAAAGGAATACCACTTTTTCACCTTTTTCGATTGTGAATTCAACGTCTTTAAATAGAACCTCTCCATCTAAGCTTTTACTTAAACCTGAACAAGAGAAAATTTTATCTCCGGCCTCACGTTCCTGCTGAAAAATAATACCAGGATAACGACGGGTAGAGGCTTGAATATCTGAGATGTTCAGCTTGTCGATCATCTTTTTTCGGGAAGTTGTTTGCTTCGATTTGGCGACATTGGCACTGAATCGGGCAATAAATTCCTGAAGTTCTTTTTTCTTTTCTTCGGCTTTCTTATTTTGATTTGCCTGCTGACGGGCAGCTAACTGACTGGATTCGTACCAGAAGCTGTAGTTCCCAGAGAACATTTTCACTTTTCCAAAATCGATATCAACAATATCGGTACATACCGAATCTAAAAAGTGACGGTCATGCGATACTACAATAACTGTATTTTCGAAGTTGGCCAGATAATTTTCCAACCACATTACTGTTTCAAGGTCAAGATCATTGGTAGGCTCATCGAGAAGCAAGTTGTCGGGGTTTCCAAAAAGAGCCTGCGCCAACAGCACACGAACTTTTTCCTTACCACTCAGTTCTTTCATTAGTTTGTAATGAAGAGCTTCTTTAATGCCCAGACCGCTTAATAATTCTGCAGCCCCGCTTTCAGCATTCCAGCCATCCATTTCGGCAAACTGCTCTTCCAGTTCCGATGCTTTAATTCCATCAGCTTCCGAAAAATCAGGTTTTGCGTAAATATCGTTTTTCTCCTGCAATACGGCCCACAATTCTGCGTGACCCATAATTACCGTATCTAGAACTGTAAACTCATCAAATTCAAAGTGATTCTGCTTTAAAACTGCCATTCTTTCACCAGGTTCCATCGATATTGATCCTGTTGTAGAATCCAACTCACCGGAAATGATTTTTATTAGGGTAGACTTACCGGCACCATTTGCACCAATAACTCCGTAGCAGTTTCCAGGGGTGAATTTTATATTAACATCCTGAAAAAGAGGTTTTTTACCAAATTGAATAGATAAATTTGAAACTGAAATCATACACTTATTTCCTTTAATTATTAAGGCTGCAAAATTAGTGATTTTTATTTTAGATCTAATCCAATTGAATGATTAACTTTTAAGTAATTTTTAAAGAAAAGAAACCTGTGCAAAAAAAAACAGGTTTAATTTGAATTTGCGTTTGAAGTAAGAATGGATGCAATTTCATTTGTATTTTCGGCAGCAGGAATCGTAATCCGGAAGGTTGTTCCCAAATTTAAAGTGCTCTCAACCCATATTTCCCCTTTATTTTGTTCAATAAATTGCTTGCAGAGCAGTAAACCTAATCCGTTTCCTTTTTCGCCATTGGTTCCAATATAAGATTGAGAATGATCTACTTCAAAAAGATGTGCAATTTGATCTTGAGCAATTCCTATCCCGCTATCTTTTATCCAAAGTTCAACGAACTGATCTCTTTGTTTTGCCCCAATAGCAATGATTCCTCCTGCTGGAGTGAATTTCAGTGAGTTGTTAATTAAGTTACGAATTACTGTATCGAGCATTTGGCGGTCGGCAAAAACAAAAAGGGTTTCTTCAAGTAGTAACTGAAGGTGGATGTTTTTCTGTTTCGCAACACTCGAATAGGTTCGAAGATTATTTTCTAAAAGTGGTTTAAGAGAGAGAATAACAGGTTTGCAGGGCAGTTTACCTGATTGATTTAAAGACCAGGATAGAAGATTGTCGGTTAGACTCAATACATTACTTATGCATTCTTCCATGTCGTTGCAGCTTTCCTCGAGTAATTGATATTTCCTTTGCTGAATAAAAATTTTGATCAACTGGGCAATATTATATACAGATGCTAAAGGAGAGCGCAGATCGTGCGAAATGATTTGAAACAACCTGTTTTTGGTTTTGTTGGAATCCGATAATGCCTCGTTTTTTTGGTCTAAGAGAGTTTTATGCCATTGAATCCTCTCATTTTGCAATTGCAGTAATTGATGTGTTTTTTTATTTCTGTAATACGAACGGACAATAAAAATAGCGTAGCCAAGCAGTAAAATCAACAATACTATTAAACTGTTTCGTTGCCACATTTTACTTTTGTTCTCTTTTTCCAATAAAGTAATTTGCGTTTCTTTTTTCTCCGATTCGTATTTTTCCTGAATCTCTGCAATCTGTTTTAGATTTTCATGGTTGAAAATACTGTCTTTTAGCAGTTCATACTCAGAGAAATAGTGCAATGCACTATCCGCTACATGTAAACGTGTGAAAATTTTAAAGAGTTCTTCATTACAATCTTTTTGGTATTCAATGTTTTTGGACTTTATAGCAAGAGCAAGAGCCTTTTTGCGATACTCCAATGCATCTTTATAATTGTTTTGCGCATAAAAAACATGAGCAAGACTATTGATGGTAGATATTAAAAGGTTTTTATTTCCAATTTTTTCTTTTAATTCCAAACTTTGGTTTAAGTATTCCAACGCCATTGAATATTGCCTCATTTCAAAAAAACAAGAGCCTATGTTGTGATAGGTTTGCGCTAGTTTATACTTATTGGGGGCCTCTTTTAAAACATCAAGATTTTTTTTGTAATAATCTAACGCTTCTTGAAAATTATTCTGAATGGAAAGTATGTTGGCAATATTCGTATTTGAGGTATACAAGAAAGAAATTTGATTCCGCTCTTTGTAAATTTTTTCAGCCTTGTAATAATATTCCAGGGCTTTGTTGTGTTTTTTTAAAGCCTTATATATTAGTCCAATACTGTTGTAGGATAAGGGTAGCTCAAAGGTATTGTTGTTGTTTTCGAAATATTCCATACAAGTAAATAAATCAACAATAGCCAGATTGTATTTATTCATATTTCGATAAACGATTCCTCTGTTTAAATAGGTGTTATTTATACCAAGAGAATCGTTGGATAGTATGAATTTATCAAGAGCTTTATTAAAAAAAGATATTGACTGAGTATAGTCTTCCTTACGAAAATGTACTAAAGCAATACGAATGAGGGCATTTCCAGCTCCTGAGTGGTTTTCGGATTTTTCTGCATACTTTATAGCTTCCTTTGCATAATGAATTGCTTCAACTGGTAATTTTCGATAGTTTTTGCCTGTCCATTCATTTAAGAATTCAATTTTTAAATGAATGTCTGAAATAGAATCTAATTTTTTGTCAATAGAATCTAAATTCTGAGTAAAAGCTAAGGGCTTTGCTACAAATATAAATATGATTAATAACAAAACAAGTTTTCTCATACCAAATTCGATTAAAACTATTGAGCAATTTAAGGTGAAAAAATGAATGATAAAAATCGGATTACTAAATTATAAGTTTCCAATATTTATTATTCTTTTGTAAGTACTATTAGCTAAGGGTTGGTTGTTTCGGCATCATCATAATTCACATCAGTTCTTTTTTCTTCAACAGCATTTACAATTGAGGAACTCAAAGGCGATGAGTCAACTATAAACATACTCACTTTTTTGATTTCTTCTGAAGGTCCTTGTTTTAGCGGAACTGCGAATTCAACAATATCCGTTTCTAACGAACCGTTAGTGGTTACAGTAGCTGTTACTGACCATACTTTTTTTCCGTCTATTTCTATAAGTTCTTGTTCTATAGAACTAAGTGCATAGTCTTTTGGTAAAGAAACTACGGAATTAATAGTATAAACTCCAGTTGATGCTGATTTTGTAAGGTTTACGAAGGGTTTAAATAATTTCATATGTTTTTAATTTTAAGTTTTTGCCATATGGAACTTACCATGCTGGAATAATCATCTCTCTGTGTGTCAGAATATCCTTGGCATGGACGTTTCATAAGTAAATGTTCGTTTGTGATTATTAATTTAAAGTAAACATTTACGAGCATTAAGAAAAAATGTTAGTATTCAATTAAATTTAATTCAAAATTTTCTGAATAGCTTTCAATTCCATTGCTTCAAAATGTAAATTTGCAACAGAATTTATATTTTGGTCGAGTTGATTCACTGAACTTGCGCCAACCAAAACCGAAGTAATTCGTTCATCTTTTAGCAGCCAGGCAATGGCCATTTGAGCTAAACTTTGCCCTCGCTTTTCGGCAATTGCATTCAGAGCTTTAACTTTATTTATTACTTTTTCAGTAATCTGCTCTTTTTGCAAAAAACCATGCGATTTGGCAGCTCTCGAACCTTCAGGAATCCCTTTCAAATATTTATTGGTCAACATTCCTTGTGCCAAAGGAGAGAAGGCGATGCCTCCAATTCCATCTTCTTCCAAAACATCTAACAAGCCATTTTCAACCCAACGCTCGAACATCGAATATTTTGGCTGATGAATAAGGCACGGAGTTCCCAGTTCCCGTAATATTCTTGAGGCTTCGCGTGTTTGATCGGCACTGTAATTTGAAATGCCAGCATACAATGCCTTACCCTGACGGACAACTTGATCCAGTGCCATCATGGTTTCCTCAATGGGTGTATTGGGATCGGGACGATGAGAATAGAAGATATCTACATAATCGAGTCCCATTCTTTTCAAACTTTGATCCAGGCTTGAAACCAAATATTTTCGTGATCCCCAATCACCATATGGCCCGGACCACATTTTATATCCTGCTTTAGTCGAAATAATCATTTCGTCACGATATTGTTTCAAATCTTCTTTCAGAATTTTTCCGAAATTTTCTTCAGCAGAACCTGGAGGTGGTCCATAATTGTTGGCCAAATCGAAATGGGTAATTCCCCGGTCAAAAGCATGAAAAATAATTTTTCTGAACTCATTATAGACATCTACATGTCCGAAATTATGCCACAATCCTAAAGAAATTGCAGGCAGTAATAAACCACTTTGCCCACATCTTCGGTAGGGCATATCATCATATCTGTTTTCAGATGCTTTGTACATAGTTATTCAAATTTTATACGAAAAGTGAAGATAGTAAGAAATGTTTAAACATGTTCGAATGTGAGCGAATCAGAATCGAATATTTCAATGAGAACAAGCAAAACAAAAAAAAGAGGCTGTCTCAAATGAGATAGTCTCTTTTTCGTTTTATAGTTTTTTATATTTATCACTGATTTCTTATTTTAGAGATA
>JAFGYE010000076.1 GCA_016936255.1 Marinifilaceae bacterium
TATCTCTAAAATAAGAAATCAGTGATAAATATAAAAAACTATAAAACGAAAAAGAGACTATCTCATTTGAGACAGCCTCTTTTATTTTACTGTGACGATATTGTTTATATGAATAGATTAATGTTTGATTTTTCAGCTTCTTCAAGATAAGTAGCTACACCTCCAATAGAAACACCTTCAAGCAATTCATCCTTATCAACTCCCATTACATCCATCGACATTTGACAAGCAATCATCTCAACACCATTTTCCATAGCTGTTTTTAATAAATCTTCAAGGGAGTCTACTTTTTTCGCCATCATTCTTTTTTTCATCATTTTAGAACCTAGACCCATCATATTCATTTTTGACAGCTTCAAATCATCTGCACTGTTTGCCATCATTTTGCTAAACATCTTGCCCATCAAATCTTTTTGAACTTTAGGTTTTTGAGCTTTTTTAATCACATTTAAGCCCCAAAAAGTGAAGAATAGGGTTACCTTATTTCCTGTGGCAGCCGCTCCATTAGCAATAACAAGTGATGCCAAAGCCCGATCTAATTCATCAGAAAAAACAACCATGGTTTTATTTTTTGCCAGGCTACCGTTTAAAACAGAACATTGTTCATCTTTCTTCTGTTTTTCAATAAGGGCAGATATAATTCCTTTATCAGACTCAAGGGAAATTAATTTATTTCCTGTCATGTTACACCACGATGCAACATCTTTCATAAATCCCTGATCCGTTACTTTTTGCAATAAACGATCGCCATTTTCAAGTTTGTCTATTTCTTTTTTTAGTTTGATAATTGGGCCAGGACATTGCAAACCGCAGGCATCTACTTCAATTGTTTTTATATCCGGCTTAGCTTCAGTTACAGTTTCAGCGGTTTTTGGTTTGCCTCGGTAAATATGGCTGTCTTTAGCAATATAACTCGATTCAAAAATATCTTCGTTACTTTGTTTGCAAGTGGCATGTTCGTAGGTTTTGTAGCCTCCACTTAAATTGTAAACTTCCGAAAATCCTTTTTGCATTAATATTCTTGCTGCAAAATAGCCACGTAAACCAACCCCGCAATAGATGATTATTTTTTTATCTCTTGGGATTTCGTCAAGGCGATTTCTTATTTGATCTACTTCAATATTTACGGCATCTTCAATTTGACCTAGTTCAAATTCGTCAGGAGTACGAACATCTAATATGAAATTGTTTGCTGCATGCAATTGGTTCAATTCATCCCAATGAATAATATTCACCAAACCTTCAATAATATTTCCTGCAGTAAATCCTGCTTGATTTACAGGATCTTTCGCCGATGAGTAGGGGGGAGCATAAGCATGTTCTATTTCTTGCAAATCGTAAATTGTTCCACCTTTTTTAAGCACCGTTGCAATTAAATCGGTTCTCTTATCAACACCTACATATCCAATTATTTGAGCACCATATAATTTTCCATTTTTGGGATCGAAAGTGATTTTTATGCTTGTAGGCATTGCTCCCGGATAATATCCTGCATGCGATCCTCCATGAGTAATATTAGAAACATATGAAATGCCTTCCTTTTTAAGAACCTTTTCGGCCAATCCAGTTGATCCAATGGTGAGATCAAATACCTTGGCTATGGCAGTTGCAATGGAACCTTTATATGATTGTTTGTGTCCCAGAACCAAATTGTTTGCTAAAATTCGACCTTGCTTATTGGCTGGACCTGCCAGGTATGCATTTGTATATTTACCGGTAATAGGATGAGGGAAAGCAATAGCATCACCTAAAGCATAAACATTAGGATCGCTGGTTTGAAGGTATTCGTTTACTTTAATACCTCCGTTAGGAGCCAACTCAATACCTGCTTCTTTAATTAATTTGGTTTCAGGTTTAACACCGATCGAAAGGATAACCATATCAGCGTCCACTTTTCTACCCGATTGCAAATGGATCTCAAGATAATCCGTATCTCTTTTGAACTGGCTAACGCCATCATTAAGATAAAATTCAACATTTTTAGTTTTCAAATGTTGATGCACAACAGCTGCCATTTCGTAATCAAGAGGCGTCATTACTTGTTCTGCCATTTCAATTATGGTAACCATCATACCTAAATGATGAAGGTTTTCAGCCATTTCCAGACCTATAAATCCCGCTCCAACAACGACAGCTTTCTTTGGTTTGTTTTCGTTGATGTAAGCTTTAATTTTGTCTGTGTCATTTACATTTCGAACTGTAAAAATTGCTTTGTCTTTTATACCAGGAATTGGTGGTTTTATTGGTTCTGCTCCTGGCGAAACAACCAATTTATCAAAGGTTTCAGTATAGCTTGTATTGTTGATGAGGTCGTTGATTTCTATTAATTTATTTTCACGATCAATTCTTACTACTTCGTTATTAATTCGAACATCGACATTTAATCTTTTCTTAAAGCTTTCAGGAGTCTGCAGCAACAGATTTTCTCTCTCTGTAATAACATCACCAACATAGTAGGGTAAACCGCAATTTGCATAGGAAATATGTTCGCCTCTTTCGAACATGATTATCTCTGCTGATTCATCCATTCTGCGCAAACGGGCAGCTGTTGTTGCTCCTCCTGCTACACCGCCAACTATTAAGTATTTTGCCATTGTTATATATTCTAAAAGTTATTTTGTTGCAATTATTATATGTAGATATCCACATATCTACAATGCAAAAGTAATCTTTCAGTAAAATTTAGCACCAATGCAATGCGTAATTTTAACATGTTGCTCAGCATGTTAAATCGATTGCATTGTGTTAAGATGTTGTTGTAGAGTGGATAACGGTTTATTTTCGATAGTGTTAAAAATCATTAAATGAGAATATTCCCATTATAGGGTTTGATTTGTTAGGCATTATTCATCTCTGCTAAAGAAATATGATTCGCATTGACAACAATTGAGATAATATTATTTTCTTTATAGTATAGAAGGTGAACATGATAAAATGTGAAAAAATTAATTTAAGTTTTCCTGGACAACTTATATGCGAAGACTTTAGTTTTGATGTTCTTGCTGGTGAGTCGGTATGTTTCAGCGGACCATCAGGTAAGGGAAAGTCTTCATTGCTGAAAGTGTTAATGGGATTTATAATACCGCAATCCGGGAATATTAAAATTGATGGTTTAGAGTTGAATAGTGATACGATTACCTCAATTCGAAACAAAATGATCTGGTTACCGCAAAATAGTAATTTACCGGTTGATTCGGCCAATGAACTAGTTGGATTACTTCAGATGAATGCAGAACAAGTAGTAAGATTTGAGCAGTTTTTGGATCAGTTGGGAGTTCGGGAATGGGGAGCCGATAAAAGTTTTACTGAAATTAGCGGAGGGCAAAAGCAAAGGATCGTTTTGGCAGCATGTTTAAGTCATGATAAACCAATAATCCTTCTGGATGAACCAGTTTCCGCACTGGATGATCATTCCATTGACCTTTTATTTGCTACTTTAAATTCCTTGTCAAACAAAACAATAGTTTCTACTTCTCATAACAGGAAATGGATTGACTATTGCAACCGAGCAATTGAATTATGAAACGTCCATGCCAAAGATATTTTGACACACAGGGAGATGATTATTCCTGCATGGTAATTCCGAAAGTACTCGGAACCATAAGGCAACTAAAAAGCAAATTATAATCATATGAAACGTCCATGCCAAAGTGATTTTGACACAGGGGGATGATTATTCCAGCATGGTAAGTTCCATATGGCAAAAGTTTAAAATTATAATCATATGAAAGAAATCGTTGACATTGGAATAGAGAGTTTGGCCTTGGGATTTCTGCTCATGATTATTCCCATTGCAGGGTTCATCTATTTTAAAGTGAAAATTGTAAAAGAAACTGTTATCGCCTTAATTCGCATGGTGCTGCAACTTTCTTTGGTTGCCTTTTATTTGGAATATATTTTTACATGGAACAATGCCTGGGTAAATGTAATCTGGGTTTGTACAATGATATTGGTTGGTACTTTTACAACAATTAAGAGGGCAGGGCTTACTTATCGATTTTTTATCCTTCCGTTTGCAATTTCAGGTTTTATAAGTATTTTAATTTTGGATGCTTTCTTTCTTGGTTTTGTTATTCATCTCGATTATATTTTTGATGCCCGTTACTTTATTCCAATATCAGGTATGGTATTGGGAAATTCTTTAAATCACAACATTGTTGGTATCAGTAATTATTTTAGCCGCCTAACAAAAGAACAGGATTTGTATTATTTCCTTCTGGTAAATGGAAATAGCAGAAAGAATGCCTTGACACCATTTATCCGATCGGCTATAAAAACTGGTTTAAATCCGTTAATTGCTACCATGTCTGTTATTGGTTTGATCTCCTTACCTGGAATGATGACAGGACAGATTTTAGGTGGAAGTTCTCCAGTGATTGCCATAAAGTATCAGATATTAATTATGCTTGCCATATTCGTTGGTTGCTCTATAAATCTAATGTTTAGTATTCTTTTGGCTAATCGTTTTGCATTTGATTCTTTCGGCCGCATTAAATCCAACTTATTTAAGAAATAGAATCTCCTACATGGATCTAAATGATCTTTGTTATTTTGTTGAAAATCAAGAATAAAACATTGCAGTGTATTTTTACGCAACCGTTTTCGTTATTTGAACTAATTCTAAACTTCTTGCTTTGTTTTCTCTTTTATTGATTTTAAACCAAATATTGGTATTTTAGTGCCAAATATTAAAAACAAGACTTGTTTTAATTCCAATTCACAAGCAAAAATATGGATTTTCTTGAAATTTATTTTTACGTTTGCGCCTACTTGGTAAGTTACCTTGAAATGTTTGGCGGACTATAAATTTCACTTCCTACCTCGATCCCTGGGATCAATTTTCTATTCTATTTTTTGAGTAAATGTAATTGATGTTTTAGTACATCAATAATTTTATAATTAGGCACTTTTTTTTTCTAAGTGTTGTAACTTATAGATTAATCAAAATAGTTAAACAAATACAACATGCAAAAGTCTTTATTATTAGGCGTTGAAGCCATTGCTCAAGGAGCAATTGATGGTGGAATGTCCGGAGTTTACGCGTATCCGGGAACTCCGTCCACTGAAATTACCGAATACATACAACATTCGAAACAAGCAAAAGAATTAAAAATTCACAGCGATTGGGCTGCGAATGAAAAAACAGCTATGGAATCAGCTCTCGGTATGTCATATGCAGGAAAAAGAGCAATGGTTTGTATGAAGCACGTTGGATTGAATGTAGCTGCCGATTGTTTTATGAATGCTGCTATTACAGGAGCAAACGGAGGAATGTTGATCGTAGTTGCAGATGATCCGTCTATGCACTCTTCTCAAAATGAGCAGGATTCCCGTGTATATGGTAAGTTTGCTATGATGCCGATTTTAGAGCCGTCAAATCAGCAGGAAGCATACGATATGGCTCGTTTCGGTTTCGAATTGTCAGAAGCATTTGAGATTCCTGTTTTAATGAGAATTACGACTCGTTTGGCTCATTCCCGCGCCGGTGTTGCAAGATCTGCTGAGGTAATGGTACAAAATGAATTGAAACTTCCTGAAGATAAGGTTCAATTCGTATTACTTCCAGCTATCGCGCGTAAGCGTTATAAGAAATTGCTAAGCAATCAGGAAAAATTTGAAGCCGCCTCAGAAGATTCAGCTTATAATTCATATACTGATGCTGCCGATAAGTCAATGGGTATTATTGCATGTGGTTTAGGATATAATTATTTAATGGAAAACTATCCAAACGGAGACTGTCCATATCCTGTTGTTAAAATCAGCCAGTACCCAATTCCCCGCACAATGATTCAAAAGATCACCAACGAGTGCAGTAAAGTAATGGTTTTGGAAGAAGGTTATCCTGTGATTGAGGAAATTTTGAAAGGATATTTAGAAAAAGAAGCTGTTATTGGCCGTTTGGATGGTACTCTTTCCCGTGATGGTGAGTTAACTCCGGATATGGTTGGCAGAGCTCTTGGATTTGAAATTGAAGAAAGTCTTGAAATACCAGGTATTGTTGCTGCCCGTCCGCCGGCACTGTGTGTTGGCTGTAGTCATATCGATGTGTACAAGGCATTGAATGAGGTGATTGCGGAATATGGTGCAGGCCGTGTGTTTGCGGATATAGGTTGCTATACTTTGGGTGCTTTGCCTCCATTTAATGCAATTAACTCTTGTGTGGATATGGGAGCATCAATCACTATGGCTAAAGGTGCTGCTGATGCCGGATTGATTCCTTCGGTAGCCGTTATTGGGGATTCAACTTTTACGCACTCGGGAATGACTGGTTTGTTGGATGCTGTTAATGAAAAGACTCCAATTACAGTAATTATTTCTGATAATGAATCGATCTCAATGACAGGAGGTCAGAAATCATCTGCTAAAGGCAAGTTGGAAGCAATTTGCGAAGGTTTAGGTGTAGAGAAGGAGCACATTCATGTATTACTTCCAGTGCCTAAGAAACATGATGAGATTAAGGAAATCTTCCGTAAGGAGTTTGAATACAAAGGGGTTTCTGTAATTATTCCACGCAGAGTATGTGTACAGAAGAATGTACGTGATCAGAAAATTAAGAAAGCGACCATGGCAAAAGCTGCGGCTAAAGCTTAATTAAATAATTAACCTGAAAAATGTAAACAGATGAAACGGCCCGCATTAAATAATTATTAAAAAACACAAAAATAGTTATTTGACTGATGGCAAGTTACATCTGACCTTAATCAAAAAAATAGAAACAGATGAAAACAGATATGGTTATAGCAGGTGTTGGTGGTCAAGGGATTTTATCCATTGCTGCAGCTTTAGGTTCTGCTGCACTCGACAATGATTTATATATGAAACAAGCTGAAACTCACGGTATGAGTCAGCGTGGAGGTGATGTTCAGTCCTTCATGAGAATTTCGGATAAGCCTATTTATTCCGATTTAATTCCTAAAGGTGGTGCTGATATTATTTTATCAGTTGAGCCAATGGAAGCATTGCGTTACCTTCCTTATTTGAAAAAAGGTGGTTATGTGGTAACTAATTCAACTCCTTTTATCAATATTACGGATTACCCTGAGCAGGAAAAATTGGAAGCAACCATTAAAGCCTTGCCTAATTATGTATTGATTGACGCGGATAGAATAGCGAAAGAAGAAGTTGGTTCTGCGCGTGCGTTTAACTTTGTAATGTTGGGTGCTGCATCTCCGTTTATCGATGTTCCATTCGAATATTTGGAGGAAGGTATTCGTAAAATTTTCGCAAGAAAAGGGGAAGAAGTGGTAGATATGAATATTAAGGCTCTTCATGCAGGGCGTAAGTTCTCACAGGAAAACAAATAGTCAAAACTCAATTATTATAACTCAAAATCCCCGTTTGGAATTATTTCCTTACGGGGATTTTTTATAATTTGTGACAAGGAAATCAACAATGACTAAACTGGAAATTTGTGAGGTTTGAGTCAGTTACCCTATTAAAGTGTGCCATCATTTTCGTCTTATTCTTTGCCTTTACACTTGTTTTTATCCTTTGTTGTCTAAAATTTCACTAATTGTTCGCAGGCAGGTTGCAATTTCTCGTTTGAACGGGTGATTGGGCATAATTCCACTCTCTGCATCCAGCCCATTTAAAATACTCATCCAAATTGCACTTATGCCAAAACCAAGCAATACATTCTTTTTGTAATTTTCTACAAATACCTGTCGGTATTGTTCTGTGAAATTATTGAAATTAACTGCGATTTGAAAGGCATAGGAAGCGTCAGGATTTTCACCATTATGCATATGGTAATCTACTATTTTTACAAAATTCCAGGATAGTTTTTTAGATTCCGATTCTATTTCATCTCTTTTATCCTGATTTATATCCATATCATGTACACCTTTCAGAATCAAATGGTCGATATCTTCAGCGCAGATTGTGTTTTTTAATAATATAGGTTCCATATGTGTGGTTTTATTTATAAGAACACCTAAATTACTCGAAAAATATGAGATTTTACTATCAAACTCTTTGATTATTCAGGCTGAAAGAAAGGGGGATTGGCACATGCAGTAAAAAAAATAAATTCGTTTTAATATCTTAGATTTATTGAGATGAACTATATTGCCAAACTTGTTTTTCCGTTGACGAATAGTTTTCTTATGCTTTTTTTCGAAAATGTTAAGGTTTTTATAGTCAGGATCTTTCTATAGAGAACGAGAAAATTGAACCTTTCCCTTGTTCGCTTTCCACCCAAATTTCTTCATTGTTAAGTTCAATAAATTCTTTGCAAAGAATTAAACCTAATCCTGTTCCAGTTTCTTTGCTCGTGCCGGATGTTGATTTATTTTCATCTATTTTAAAGAGCTTATCAATTTGTTGTTTTGTCATACCAACCCCTGAATCTGCAATAGAAATAATCAGCTTATTGCCTTTTTCTTTTGAAGAGATGTTTATTGTACCTCCTTCATTCGTGAACTTGAGAGCATTGTTAATTAAGTTCATAATGACTGTTTCTATTGAATTTTTATCAATTAGAACGTTGGACTGGGTAGGAACTAAATTAGAAATTGAGATTTTTTTAAGTTTGGCTGTAGCTTGATGTGGAAGAATACTATTTTGAATCAAGTTTGAGATATTCAGTACCTTTTTTTCGATTTTAATATTTCCTTGTTGAATTCTCGACCATGTCAATAAATTTTCCAGCAAATTAAAAGTGTTCTTGGAAGCTTCATGCAAATCATGAATATATATTTTTCGGTCATCATCACTCAATTCGTCGTATAATTCAGACAAGAGCTCGCACAAACCAACTAAAGCACTAAAGGGTGACCTTAAGTCATGTGCTATAATTGAGAAAAATTTATCTTTCGTACTGTTCGCAATTTCGAGTTCCAATTTCTGTTTTTCAATTATCTCATGAGATATTTTTTTTAATCGAGCTCTATTCAACAAAATTACTACAAGAATAATTACCAAAAAGGCAACAATAATTAAAAAATTCTGGATTTGGTTTTGTTTTTCTGTATTCAATTGGGTTAGAGCAAGATCTTTTCGAAGATTTTCGTTTTCATTCTCTTTCAACTTTGTTTCAAATTTAGTTTGCAGTTCCGAAATTTGCTGTTGCCGCGTTCTGTTAAAGGTACTGTCTCTTAGATTCAATTCTTTTTGTTTGTAATCTAAAGCTTTTTTAAGTTGATTGGTTTGAGAGAAGTAATAGCTGTATATTTTATACAAATCAGATTTGTTATAATTGATATTGTGACTTTTTATAAGATCTTCGGCTTCTTCCAAACTGCATTTTGCCTGAAGGTATTCTTGTTTCATGGTTTGAAGTTGTCCAAGAAGAATAAGATTTACAATTAGTTGATTTGTTGACTTACTTTCCCTATTAAGTTTTATTGCATTATGCAAATAGCCTGTTGCCTCTTCTGTTTTGTTTAGCAAATAACTGGATTGTCCCAAATTTGCATAAACTTGGGCAATTTGGAGCTTATTGTTTAATTTTTCGTAGGCAGGTAAAGCTTCGTTAAAATACACTAAAGCTTTTTCGTGATCTGCCATTCGGCTGTAACAGGCACCCAAATTATTAAAAGCAGTTGCATAAGCAAGAGTTACATCGTTGGGATTTGATGCTGCAATTACCTTTTCGAAATAATTAATTGCTTTTTCAAGTTCCTCGTTATAAAGTAAAGTTGTTCCTATATTTAGCGACAGATTTGTTAACATATTCTTAAGTTGCAAACTGTCTGCTATATGGTAAGCCAACGTGAAATTTTCCAAAGCATTTTTATATTTACCCTGATTTAGATAATTAGCTGCAATGGTATTTAAACAGCGAAGCTTTAATTCTGGATATTTGGCAATTATTGCTTCTTGATATGCGTTTTGCAGATACAGAAGAGAACTGTCTGTTTGCCCTATAGCATATAAATAGTATCCCTTAAAATATTTTGATGAAATGCATTCTTTCTTAAGTGTATTACTTTTTGCTAATTTTAATGCCTTTTTGTTGTAGCCAATCGCATCATCAAGTTTTCCGGAATGTATTGATGCATAGGATAAAAAATTGAGAGCATTCACCCTGATACTATCAATTTGAAATCGGTAAGCTATTGAGTCAGCTTTTTTTGAATAGTATGTTAGCTGTTGAACGTCTTTATAGAATACTTCTTTTGCCAGAAGGTAGTAAATGTGGGCTTTTTCTTTTTTTTCAGATGTTTTTAATATTCGTTCCAGACTATCAATTTTAGCTTGTCCAAAACCAGATAACACAGAAAGAAAAAGGAGTATATATAAAGAAAAATATTTCATTTTTTGAACTTAAATGGGCAAATTATTTCAATTAAAATTGAACGGTTTTATCAATCGTTGTACGGCTTTATCATGAACTTGTTATCAAATGATTACGAAATAGTTAAGCCATAGGATAAGCATTAACCTGTAAAAATAAATAATTCACGACTGTAAATAGAAGGATAAAAATGGAAAAGCCAAACTTTGTTTGATAAAGCTGATTTAGTAACCGGACGTTTAGAATTTATTGGTTGAAGAGGTAAATTATTCATAATCTGAGGCTGGGAATTTTTAATCAGATAAACTATTGTACCAGTTTATCTGATTAAAGAGTATTATTTCCGATTATTCAATTTTATTTTCACCTGTATGTATTAAAAAAAACACAAAATTTATTCTTATATCTGAGAATAGATTTCCTAAACTACAATCTTGTTTTGTCAGTATTACTTATTGTTGACTTACGAAGTAAAGAATCGTTATTATCCATGTTGTGTTACATTTGATTTACTCCCAACTCTTAGAACCAAATAGCCAATTATTCCCGAGATAAATGAGCCGATCAAGATACCAATTTTAGCCGAATCGATAAATTCAGGATTGCTGATAAAAGCCAGATTAGCAATAAATATTGCCATTGTAAATCCTATCCCAGCCAGAAAGGATATTCCTACTACCTGAATGGCTTTAACTCCTTTAGGCAATTCGGCCAACTTCAGTTTAATACCGATTAAGGATATTAAGGATACACCAACACTGTTTCCAATGATTAAACAAAGGGCGATGTTAATTACCAAAGGCAGTTCCATATTTATATCTGTACCAAACTTGATTCCTGCATTTGATAATGCAAATACCGGCATAATAAAATAGGCAACCCAGTTGTGCAGTTTGTGTTCTAAATGTTGTAAGGGGGACTGCACCTGACTGGTCCAATCTTCCAAATTATCGATTTGTTCAATCTGATGATCAGAGAGGATTGGTTTTTCACATGTTTCTTCAATATCCTTGGCAATGCCCATTAATTTGCGGGAATAGGTCTTGATATCAATTTTTTGCCTGATGGGAATGGTAAATGCCATTATTACACCTGCAACTGTCGGATGAATGCCTGATTTTAAAAACAGATACCAAACGAGTATACCAATAATAAAAACGAAATAGGGAAAATAGATTTTCCGGTATGCCAGAAAGATTAGAATTGCAAGAGGAATTACCGCATATCCTAACAAAATCCATTGGATATCTCCACTGTAAAAAATTGCAATTACCAATACAGCAATCAGATCATCGACAATGGCAAAAGCGGTTAGAAACACTTTTAAACCCAAAGGAATTCTTTTTCCAAGAAGTTTAAGGATGGCGAGAGAGAATGCAATATCGGTTGCCATAGGAACTCCCCATGCGTTTGATGTGCTTTGATTGTTATTGAGTAAAAAGAACATCGCAACAGGAACCAGCATCCCGCCTAAAGCAGCGAAAAATGGAAAACTTGCTTTTCGAACCGTATTGAGTTCGCCAATTAAGAGTTCGCGTTTAATTTCCAACCCTATCAGGAAAAAGAAGACAGCCATTAAGCCATCGTTAATCCAAAGTATTATTGGTTTATTTAGTTCGAAATTAGATGTTGTTATCCCGATTTTATACTGCCATAATGAATCGTATAAATGAGAAAGAGGTGAGTTTGCCCAGATTAATGCAAGCAGAGTTGCTATAAAAAGCAGAATTCCACTAAAGCTTTCTATTTTAACAAATTTCTGAAATGGAGTGATGAGTAATTTATCTATCATAGAAGTAGGTTTTGTTCATTTAATTCGATTATGAATTTACGAAAAAATGATCTTTTATTCGCCATCACGAGTAATTATTCATGCAATAAACAGGTCGTTTTCACTGAAATTTTTTAGGTGTCAGTCATACTTACTTTTCTAATCTGGATATCGCGGGAATATTTTGATTGAAATCGGACTAGTTCGGTTTGATAATAGACGAAAATATGAACGTCAAATTGATGAATAAGAAAAGCCCTGTTTTTACAAGGGATGTTATGATATTAATTACGTCTTTGTGTAAGATTCTTTGTAATCAGTCTTTTGGCAGGCAATAAAATCAATTTGAGAGCTTTACTTCAGGTAAAGCTCTCAAATTTCATTACAGTTTTTTCAAATTATAAATATCTTTTCGTCTATCCTTTAAGTTACGTACACTACCAAACTGGTTCAATTCGCGAAGTAAGTCGATATCTACATCGGCAATTAGAATCATTTCGGTATTTGGCGTTGCTTCGGCTTTAATTCCATTGGCTGGAAAAGCAAAGTCGCAGGGGGTAAATACCATCGACTGGGCATATTGAATATCCATGTTGTGTACCTTTGGCAAGTTGCCTACACTACCTGCAATGGCAACGTAGCATTCATTTTCAATAGCCCTGGCCTGCGCACAGTTTCGAACCCGGGAATAGCCGTTTTGTGTATCGGTTAAAAACGGCACAAACAAAATATCCATTCCTTCGTCGGCCAGCAATCGACTCAATTCAGGAAATTCAACATCATAACAAATAAGGATGCCAATTTTCCCGCAATCGGTATCAAATACTTTCAATTCCGATCCGTTTTGCATGCCCCAAACTTTCACTTCGTCGGGTGTTGTGTGAAGTTTCTCATAACGCTCAATACTACCGTCTCGTTTGCACAAGTAACCAACGTTATACAATCGGTCATCTTTGATTTCAGGCAGACTACCGGAAATAATATTGATGTTGTAAGAAATGGCCAGTTCCGAAAATTTCTGAACGATGGTTTCTGTATGTTTAGCCAATTTTCTGATTGCCTCAGGCTCTGATAAATGATTGTCTTTAGCCATGAGAGGGGCATTAAAGAATTCTGGGAACAAGGCAAAGTCTGAACGGTAGCCTGAAACGGCATCCACAAAATATTCGGCTTGATGCATTAGCTCATCCAAATTGTTATAAGACCGCATTTGCCATTGAATCAAACCAAGCCGCACTACTTTTTTTATGATACTGGGTTTTTTATTCTTTTTCTCATAGTAAATATTATCCCATTCCAAAAGTACAGCATAGTCATTCGAATCTTCATCTCCTTCCAAATAGTTTTTCAGAATTTTGGACGGATGAAAATCATTGGAAACCTGAAAATTCAACACCGGGTCGTGAATTTCTTTTCTTCTTACTTTTTCGATGTACTCTTTTGGAGATAATTTATCGGCGTATTTGTGATAGTTTGGTATTCGTCCGCCAAAAGCGACTCCCTTCAGATTTAGACGTTCGCTCAATTCTTTTCGGTAATCGTACAATCGTCGGCCCAATCGTAAGCCACGAAACTCCGGTTTAATAAAAACATCGATTCCGTACAAAACATCTCCATCCGGATTGTGCGTCGAGAAAGTATAGTTTCCCGTTATTTCTTTGTAAGTGTGCTTGTCATCAAATTTACTATAGTCAACAATAATCGATAACGCACATCCAGCAATGTGATTATTGACTTTAATTACTACCTGACCGTCAGGGAAATTATCAATTAATGTTTTGATTTGATGTTCCCTCCAATATGAATTGGGCATACTTGTGTATGACTCAATCATAGCTTTTTTAAGTTCCTGATAATCATCTAAACTTAAGAAGGACAATTCGATGTTTTCTATTTCCTGCATTTTACAATTGGTAACAGAGAAGTATGTGTAACAGTGCACAAATCCTTCTGTTTGGAAAGATTAAATATAATAAAATTGTGAATATGTGCAATCTGTTTCTCCTTTAAGATAATGTTTAATTGACCTGTAAGACTAACACTTACCCCAAGCATTCTTACTCTCTAATCCGCACGAAAATGTGTTTGATATTACGTTTTCCACTATCTCTTTCATCAATTTCGAAATGTTGCTGCATTGATTTAAGTAGAGGGGTGAGTTTGTTAAATCCGTAGTTTCTAGGATCGAAATCGGGTTTCTTTTTGTTGATTAAAGAACCCAGTTCAGCAAGAAAAGCCCAGCCATCGTCGTCAGCAATGTCTTCAATCGAATTGATCAGTAAGTTGAGAAACTGTTTGTCAATCTTGTCAAATTTCTGTGTTTCGGCAGGTGTTGCAGTGGCTTCTTTCTTTTTCTCACGGATTTTTTTACCACTAATAATTTCGATATAAATGAATTTATCGCAGGCAACAATAAAAGGATTTGGCGTTTTCTTTTCTCCGATTCCAATTACAAGCATTCTTGATTCTCTTAGCCGTGTAGCCAGGCGGGTAAAATCACTATCGCTTGATACGAGACAGAAACCATCTACTTTACCATTGTGCAAAATGTCCATGGCATCAATAATCATTGCCGAATCGGTAGCATTTTTTCCGGTGGTGTAGGAGTATTGCTGAATAGGAGTAATTGCATGTTCAAGCAAGGCCGGTTTCCAACCCGCAACAGTAGGTTTTGTCCAATCGCCATAAATACGTTTAATGCTTGGTGTGCCTAATTTAGCTATTTCATCGAGCATTCCTTTAATGTTCGAATAGGGAATATTATCGGCATCAATCAGAACCGCAAGGTTCAAATCATTCGTTTCGTTCATAACTTTTTGTAATTAATAGTAGGACTAAGGTAAGGAATTGGATTGGAAATTAAGTTCTTTTATTGAAAAGAGTATTATGTTGTGTTCGTGATGTTTATTGATAATTACGCCGGTTTTTCTTGGTTATACGTCTTGATTCTAAGCTTGAAAATTGCTAAAATTGTCGGGTTGATAAGGGGGAAGATTGAATAGTAATTGAACGATTAACATAGGATGGATTATTTATTTGTTATCTGTTTAGCCATATTGGTTTTTTTTATGGCATCCATTTTTTCGAGACAATTAAGTCACATTTCCGATCAGATATTTATTTTCTGGTTGGTATTGGTATTTCTTGCTGAAATAACTTTTTTTCTTTCCTCTCAGAATTTATTTGAAGACTTTCATTGGGTTTATGAGTTTGCGTGTGGTAGTCATGTTTTGCATGGTACGGTTTTTTACTTTTATGTGTTAAGTCTTGTTGTTCCATTTTTTAAGTTTGAAAGAAAACACCTGCTTCATTTATTTCCTTTTGCAGTTTATATGGGCTACAAAACAACGACTAAATTATTGGGTTTGGTGGATTGTTTGGAAGAGGGTGGCTGTTCTCACTCCGATAACATTTACGCTGTAATTTCGGTGTATATGAAATTCCTTATTATTCTTGTCTATGTTATTGCGGCATACGCTGTAATATGGAAAATTAAAGAGGATGAGCAATTTAGAAAAACAAACCCTTATGGTGTAAAGTGGATATGTAGTATTGGGAATGGTGTTGTTATATTACTGGCTGCAGTTTTTTTTATAAGAATGCTCGATAGTTATAATGTTCATTTTATTATCGATCAGGTAATGCTCATCAATATTATCGTTTCAGTTTTTGTAATTTCGTTCGTTTATATTTATACGAAGTATGCCTATATTTTTGCACATCCATTTGGAAATGATCCCAGCTCAATAAAAGAGGTTAAGACCAAATTGGATGTAAATAGTAAGCAAGACGAAGATCAATACAGTAAAATCTGCACTTATATTGAAGAAAATGATTTGTTTAAAGATGGTGATTTAACACTTCGGAAACTTTCCTCGTTAATAGATATTCCAGAACACACCATTTCGCAGGTTATTAATCGGGTAACCGATCGATCTTATTCCGATTTTATAAATGCCTACCGAATCAATTTCTTTTTAAATCAAGTTGAGAACAATGCCCATGAAGAGCAAACTTTACTTTATATGGCATTTGAATGTGGTTTCAATTCTAAATCTTCTTTCAATCGGGTTTTTAAACAGTTTCACGATGTAACTCCTTCCGAATACATTAAATCAAAAGGTATTTAATATATTCATCCTCAAGTTTGATTGTGCTTATATATAAGGCATGATCAGTAAAATCCCTATAAATTAATTATGTTTTCTTATTAAATACACCTTTAATTTGATATTAAATTTCACAAGTAGTTTTGTTAGTGGTCGTTGAAATTGAATATTTGTGATCATTGATGTAGATTATGTTGTTCTTTATAATGATTATATATAGCGTATTAACTATTATAATATCACAGTGTTAGTCATGCTATTTTGCGATTTGATACACGTATAATTGTATCAAATCGTAAAATGGCACTTTTTATTAAGCTTAACTTTATTAATTAGAATGATATTTTGATTACCTATTCATGGATTTGTCAATTTTAAATTTCATCTGAGAATGAAGTGAACAAGTAATCGTTTTATTAATTCTTAAATTTTTTTTTATGAAAAAAACATTTTTAGCTTGGCTGGCAGCCCTTGTGATTTTGTCTTCTTGCTCTGATAAGGCTGGAACAGAAGATAAGAGATTGACTTTTGAAGACATTGAGGAGGAATTTAATTTTGATACTTTTTTAACAGATTATTCAAGAGAAGTAATTTTAGAGAGATTTGGTTCTGTGGAAAACTACCAGGCACACTTAGAGCGTTTTGAGGCAAATAAGAACAGTAGCATAGATGTTGGTGTAGTAAATAGTAATAGATTGAAAGGTGGTCCAACATATGGAGTGGAGTTGATAATACCAAGTGATAATAACAATGTTACGGGAATCTGGGTTGATGATGACGAGTGTATTTTGTGGGCTGCGTGGGCTTATGGTATTGATTTGCCATATTCATGTATTGCAGGTGCTTGTTCTACTTGTGCTAGTAAAATTATAGAAGGACATGTTGATGCCACTGAAGGTAGTTTTATAAGTTTAGATGAATATCATGAAGGAGGATGGTTTTCACTTTGTATTGCATATCCCTTATCGGATTGTAAAATTTTAACTGAACAAGAGGAAGAATATTTTAATTGGGAATATTAATCCATAAAAACATAATAAATAATGAGATTATTTTTTATTGTAATAGTAGTTTTGATAAGTAGTTGTGGTTTATCTGCACAAAAGGTTTCTAATGAAATTTTAACTTATGATTATTTAAAACATAATTATGAATTCCTCGATGAGGATTATAGTATAAATATAGCATCTGACAAATTTAAATCTTTGATGAAAAAATACAAGTTTCATGAGGAAAGAATTAACTGTTGGAAAGATTCTATAGCTGTTATTACTATTGGTGAATTTGGGGATTGGCAAAAAAGTCGTATTGCCCATAGCCAAATTACTTTAAGTTTTTTGAGAGTTAGTTATTATTTATGGATTTCAGAAACAGAGACTTTTGACTTGGCCAAAAAATATCATAAGACAATGCCGTATCGATTTTATGAATATTTTAGGTTTAATGAGAAAGACTGGGATTCAGATATGAGAACTTTTATGAATAAACTAAGGGTGAAAGTTAGTGAGGTAGCGAAGAATCCTGCAATTATGACTATGAGTAATCGGAAGTTTCTTAAGCAAGCATTAATTCATAATCCAGAAAGACAAAAGGCTGCTAAAGAATATGAGAAGAATAGAGCCGAAGGAGAGGGGTGCGGAAGAACAAATTGTTGTCAACAAAAAGATAAGAAGAAGTAAATACTATGTATTTAATTAATAAGTCAGGCTTGCACCAATTGTGCAAGCTTTTTTTTATGCTTTGAAGCGAATATACCCAAATCATGGGATTGTTTGCTTGATACTATCCAGGCAACTTTGTCCGGGAATACGGTGAAAGCAAATATGAATGAAGTTTTTGTTTAGTATATCCTAAGAAGAGGGGGGTAGTTGGTAAAAAATAATCATAGTTGTGTAGAATGCTTAAATATAGCATGGTGATTTGCTTTTTTTAGAGCAATTCTAAGTAGAGATGTAATGATCTGAAAATGTGAAACAAAGTCGTATCAGAATATGAAATGACACTGTTGTAAAAGTCTCAAATCGCAATTTGGAGCGATGAAGCAAATCGGATTTGCCACTTTTCGGTCGAAATCAAAAAAAATAATTAATCACTGTTATGAGTAAAAAACGAGTTAGCCTTTTCAGAAATATATTACAGTTTTCTGTATTAGCTCTTATCATTTTCTTTTTTATAGGAAATCAGCTAGGTTTTGGAGTTGTCGATTTTGAGACGTATTGTCCGATGGGAGGAATACAAGCCATATTAACATTAATGCAAGATGGACTAATTGCTTGTAATATGACAGTCACTCAAATGGTTTTGGGAGCTATATTTATTTTTACCGTATTGGTCTTGGGTAAATTATTCTGCAGTCATCTTTGCCCATTAGGAACAGTTTCCGAAGCTCTTGGGAAATTTGGTGACCGCTTAAAAATTCGTAGAGAAATTAATGGGATTCCAGATAAAGTTCTTCGAAGTTTAAAATACATACTTCTGTTTTTAACACTAACAATTACATTAAAAACAGGTGAGCTTTTTTGCAAGGAATACGATCCTTTTTATACTAGTATCACCTTATTTGGTCATCGGGTAAACTTTTTATATGCCACCATTTCTATATCCATATTTGTTGTCGGGAATGTTGTGTTCAGGTTGTTTTGGTGCAAGTACATGTGTCCGCTGGGAGCAATCTCCAATATTTTTAAATATTGGGTTGGAGTAGCCATTGTTGTTGTTGTTTTAGGCGCTATGTATTTTTTCGAAGTAGGTATCGACATAGCATATATTGTTGGAATTATCTGTTTGGCAGGATATGCGTTAGAGATTTTCAAAATACAGACTAAAAAGCAATCCGTATTAAAAATAATCCGTCATACGCACGAATGCATCGATTGCGGCTTGTGCTCAAGAACTTGTCCTCAGGGAATTGATGTGGCAGATCTTGTTTTTGTTAAACATCCTGATTGTAATATCTGCGGCGATTGTGTTTCGGCTTGTCCTAAAGAGGGTGCTCTTACATTAAACGAGAAATTAAATGTAAAATGGCTGCCATCGGTAATCGTTGTTGTTCTGTTTGTAACAGGTTTACTAATTGGCAGTCAGTATAATCTTCCTACCGTATCTAAAGCATGGGGTAGTGCGGAGCAAATGAATAATTCAAAGGAATTTAAATTAGAGCATTTAAGTCACCTAACCTGTTTTAGCAGTTCGATGGGTTTTGTTCGCCAGATGAAGGAAGTGGAAGGAATATTGGCAGTATCTACTTATATCAGTGATCATTCAGCAAATATTGTTTACGATACTACAAAATTGAATGAATTAAGCATTCGAAAAATGCTTTACGCCAGAGCAAAACAGTTCATCGAAGCACCAGCTTTGGATCAGAATCTTGTGGTTCACAAATTGAGGTTTGAGCAATACATTTCAAAAGAAGATTTAGCTAAAATTTCAGAGAAACTAATTGGTACAAAAGTATATCAGTTGGAAACACAGTTCGATACTGAAATTAGAATGTTGGCTTTTTGTGATGCAGGTATAAGCGAAGAAACTATCGAAGGACTCATTAATACGGTGAAAATTGGACGCAAAACGCCTTACAAAGTTGTTGATGTTGTGCGATCACCTGTAGCTGTAAACGGTTTGGACTTAATGAAGCGTACCTTCCAAAAGTATCAGGTAACATTTAATAATTATAAAACTTATCCGAAAGAACAGCTGCGATCGTTTAAAGTCGATTTGATTGATTTCCCTAAGAATGAACAATTATTCAATCTGCTGGCAAATCATGTTGGCAAAAAATTTAATGGTGCCGTGGGAATCAACGCAACCTATGAAAATAATCCTGAGGTGAGATTCTTTTACATACAGGATATGGTTGAACCACAGGCTATCTCAGACTGGATAAGCAAAGATGAATTGACTCTGGAGTATACCAACGGAGAGGTGGAACAAAAGGCGAATCCATTTTTATTCGATATCAAAAAACCGAACCCATTAGACTAATTAAATAACCAATCTATGAAACAAATTTATTGTATAACACTTCTTGTATTGTTACAGCTTCATGTCTTTGCGCAGGGGTTAACAATTACAGGAATAGTAACTGAAGCTGGTGACAAATTGCCAATGCCCGGAGTTACAGTTCTCGAGAAAGGGACTTCGAATGGAGTAATTACCAATATCGATGGAGAATTTAAACTGAAGATTTCAAAAGCAGACGCTGTTGTTTTGTTTTCTTTTATAGGGTACGAAACTCAATCTATAGCAGCAAAAGGAAAATCGATTATTAATGTGAAGATGAAAAGTGCAGACCAGCAATTGGGAGAAGTCATGATTCTTGGTTACGGAAGCGTTAAAAGCCGCGAAGCCGTTGTTGGTTCGGTAGAACAAGTAAAGTCTGATGATTTGTTAAAGCACAGCAACGCTATAAGTGTTGACCAAATGTTAGAAGGTCAGGTAGCAGGTGTATATCTGGAATCCGATGATGGTAATCCAAATAGCCCGGTAAAAGTGCGTATTCGGGGTAATAGTTCTTTACCCGATTTGGGTTCGAATATTACTGCATCAAGTGAACCATTATACATTTTAGATGGAGTTCCTCTAATTGATGCTTTAAATCCGAATATAAATACTTCAACAGGAGCTCAGGCTGAGCAAAATATCGTAATTAACCCGTTAGCCTTAATTAGTCCTGAGGATATTGAGTCGGTTTCAATTTTAAAGGATGCTTCGGCAGCTGCGATTTATGGAGCTAATGCAGCCAATGGCGTTGTTATTATAACGACCAAAAAGGGGAGCCAGGGGAAAACAAAGGTGAGTCTTTCTCATAAAACCTTATTAAGTAGTCCAATTAACAAAGTTCAGTATTTAAATACCGATCAATTTGTTGAATTGTCAACTGAATTTTATCGCAATTCAGGTTATTCAGAAGAAAGTATTCCTAATTTAATTGGCGCGACAGATGTATATACCAATTGGAGAGATTTAACGCTTCAAAATTCGATGTCAAACCAAACCAATGTGAGTATTTCCGGAGGTAGCGAAAAAGCAACTTATCGTTTGTCCTTAGGTTATAATGATAATGAAACAACTACCAAAGGCAATGATTCAGAATCTATAACAACTCGTTTAAGTCTAAATGCCGAATTGGCTAAAGGAATAGCACTATCTTATAATGGTGGTATTAGTAGTTTTAATTCAGATAAATATGCAGCCTTTGCTACTTATTCGTTTAAACCAAATATTCCGATTTACGATGAAGATGGAAATTATACATTGATGGATTCTTATGCTAATCCATTAGCCGATTTGGAGCAAAATATCAATGAATCGAAAAAGTTTTATAGCAATAACAGTTTAAAACTGGATATCAATATTACCGCGAATTTGAAATCGTCGAGTATGTTTGGTTTGGATTATACCAATACCAAGCAGTATACTTTTTATTCTAAAGAGAACGGACGAGGTGATGATAAAGGTGGATATATCAAAGAAACCAGAAGTGAGAATAATAATTGGATTAGCTATACTCAATTAGAGTATAATGGTTCATATAAGAAGCACACTTTTAGCGCTTCGGCAGGTATTCAACTAAAACACGATGAAAGTAACAGTACAACTGGTGATGAAGAAAATTTAATAACTGAAAAAATTAAAATTCTGGGTCAGTCCAAAGAAGACGAGGATAGTGACGTGAAATCTAGCCAAAGTGAGAGTGCAATGCGTTCCTATTTTGGTCGATTCAATTACGATTTTGGGAAAAAATATTTCATGTCGATTAACTATCGAGCTGATGCTTCATCATACTTTGGTGGCGATCAGCAAGTGGAAAATTTTGCTTCCCTTGGGGCATCCTGGATACTTTCAAAAGAAAATTTCTGGATCGAAAATGATATTATCAACTTTTTAAAGTTAAAAGCCTCATATGGTAAGTTGGGGAATGCTAAAGTTGGATCCTATTCAGCACAAGGCTTATACTCTTACGAAACATCTTCGAATTACAATGGAAAACTGGTTGCAAATCCTTATGCAGCGGCTAATGGAGATTTAGGTTGGCAAGCGTCCTATAAGTTCAATCTTGGTTTAACAGCCAAAATCTTAAAGAAATTTAATTTGGAGGTAGAATATTATAATAACCAAACCAAAGATGGTATTCTATCATTAAATGTACCACCAGAAACAGGATGGAACTCTATTGCTGTGAATACTGCAGATTTAACCAATTATGGATTAGAATTTACTTTAAAAGCAAATAATATCAAGCTGGGAGAAGTGCATTGGACTTCCAACTTCAATATTGGTTTTAACAAGAGTAGATTAGATCGATTGTCTTCATATTCAGATCAATTTACTTCTGGTAATAACGGACTAATTGTAGGGGAGTCAACTTCATTAGTTATTGGATACAAATATGCTGGTGTTAATTCAGATAATGGTAATCCACAGTGGTATATGAATGATGGTTCTATTACAGATGACAATAGTTTATTAAAAAGCAGTTCCGATAACAAAGTTATTATTGGAAAGAGCAATCCTGATTTTACGGGTGGTTTCTCGAATAGCTTTAATTACAAAGGCTTCAACTTAAATTTTATGATTTCTTTTGAATATGGAGCAGATAAAATGATGCCTTATGCAGCGAGAGATATGGAAAAAGAGAAGCAGTTATATCTGTATAATAAAAGCATAAATTTATTGGATAGATGGCAAAAGCCGGGAGATATAACAAATATTCCAAGATTGGCACAAGATGTAACGTATAACGAAAGTAGCTCTAGATACTTGTACGATCAAACCAATATTTCTTTACGATCTATTTCATTAAACTACAGTTTCCCGAGACATATTTGTGAGTCAATTAAATTAGCTAACGCATCCATAGGCGTTAATGTATCAAACATTTATACTTGGTACAAAGAAGGTGGAGAATCGGGAAGAAATGGTATTGCTGAATATCGTTACCCGTTTCCACAATCTAGAACATTTGCTTTTCAGCTAAAGCTTGGAATTTAATCATAAGAAAAACAGAAGGAAATGAATAAATTAATATACATAGGATTATTGGCATTTGGATTAATGTCTTGTTCCGATTTTTTGGATATCGATGATGAAACCAAGATTTCGAATGATCATCTTTTCTCTACTATAAGTGGTGTGGAAGAAGCTTTAAATGGAGTGTATTATGACCTGACTAATTCAAGTTATTATGGGAATCAGATGCTTATAGGTCCTGAAATTAAAGGAGGTAATCTTAAATTTAATGATCTTACTTTTGAAGCTTCCACTTCTTATTACTATTTGCCTTCGTTTCAGTTTACTCATACGGTGGAAGGGGATGATGATTATATGGAGAACTGCTATGAGCATATCTATTCTGTAATTAGTGGAGCAAATAATATTATTGAGAATATTGAAGATGCTAAAGATGCTTCTGATATACAAAAAAATCAGGCTGTAGCCGAAGCAAAAGCAATTCGTGCAATGGCTCACTTCGATTTAACCAGACTGTATGCTCAGCCTTATTCTTATTCTGCCAATGCACAACATCTTGGTATTGCTTACATGTTGAAAAATATTGCTTGGGATGAATTGGTGTCGCGTGATTTATTATACGATAATTATGAAAATATTATTGCTGATTTATTGGCTGCCGAGGCAAATTTAGGAACAGCTCTAGGAATTGAAGATGCAAGCTATGCTAAAGCTTACCTATCAAAAGTTGCAGCTCAGGCTCTGCTGGCCAGAGTTTATTTGTACAAAGGGGATTGGGACAAAGCCAAGGAATATGCAACAAAAGTGATAGAGGATGGAAGTATTTCACTTATCGATAATTCGGAAGTTGTTGATTCATACAAAAGTCAGGAACCAACCAAAGAGGATATTTTTATTCTCGATAATAAAGGGATAAGTATTGGAGCCCCTATTTCTAAAACAATTGGAATTATGGATGACAGAACTAGTCTTTATTTATTACCGTCTGATGATTTAATTAGTTTATATAACGATGGAGATGTGAGAGGTGAGTTATTTGCGGAACAGCTTGGTAAAACATTAACTACAAAGTGGATTGAATTTTCGGATAAAGACAGATGTACTTCAATTATTCGATTAGCAGAAATGTATTTGATTCGTGCCGAGGCTTCCTTAAACTTACCGGTAAGTAACGAAGTTCAAGCTCGTGCCGATTTAGATGTAATTCGTAAACGTGCCAATCCGGCAGCGGCAAATCTTCAATTATCAGGAGCCGCTTTAAAAGAGGAAATTTTTCAAGAGAGAAGAAGAGAATTGGCTTTTGAAGGTCACCTATTTTTTGATATTGTAAGAATGGGTAGAGATTTACGCAGAGTTGATTGCAATGCATTGTACAATGTAAATATCGATTATCCAAGTAATTTGTTCGTATTGCCAATTCCCGAAGATGCAATGGAATACAATAACCAAATGGTGCAAAACCCTGGATACTAAAAAATGAAATCAAAAAAATATATTTATTAACCATAACTAAAAATCTAATACCAGATGAAAAAAAACTATTTAAACTTAATTTGGCTTGCTGTAGCAGCAATCTTTTTTGTTAGTTGTAGTGACGATAACGACCCTGTAGTTCCTAAGTTGTCGATTACTGCTGATGTTGTAGAAATTTCAGAAACTGCGACTTCTGCATTAGTTGTAAAAGTAAATGCTGATGCCGTTTTAGAAACTGCATACACAGTAGGTCTTACTCTTTCTGGAACCGCTGTTGAAGGGGTTAATTTTCAGGAAATTGCTAAAACAGTTACAATTCCAGCAAACGGATCGTCTGCAACTATCTTTGTAACTCCTATTAATGTTTCGGCTATTGAGGATAGCAAAACTGTTAGTATTGAATTGAAGGCTGGTACGGCTTACGAATTAACAGCGACAACAAGTGTTGCTATCACAATTATCGACAATGCAAATCCTCCATCCGATGCTCCAGAAGTATCTTTTGCAACCTCTAATATGGTAACCAATCCATATTTGGAAGAAGTGAAGACGATAACTGTTGGTTTGAGCAAAACCTTTTCTTCAGATCTAATAATTCCCTTAACTATTTCTGGTGATTTACTTGCAGATACCGATTATGAACTTGCTGGTTTATCGAACGATGCAATCACGATTCCTGCAGGTTCTGTTTCTGCTGACTTTACTGTAACAATGAAAAACACAGCAGTAGTGGGTATGAACAAAACTCTTGATTTCGCATTTACTACTCCATCTGTTACTGATTATGCTGTTAAAGCAACCGAAAATACAGTATCTGTTAATGCTGTTGACCCTCAGGTTGATTTTTCTGCTTGGTTTAATGATGATAACCAGTATGGTTATTTCTATGAAGATTGGACTACTCCAACAATTACTTACAAAACTGATTTAGAAGGATACTGGTTAATGCGTTACTATTTTGATTCTGTTGCTCAAGATTGGAAAACTTTAACTGGCGAGCATTACACAAATGTTTCATTGAATGATAATAATCAGTGGTCAGAAGTTATAAATAAGTATCAGAGATTGTTAGGTGCTAATAATATTGATATTGCTGAACAGGAAAGACATGAACAACAGGCTGGAGATTATTTGGGGTTGGTGAAATTCTTTAGTAATGAAGCAACTTATAGTAAAACTGAAATTAAAGCTGAAAAAGGATGGTTTCGTTTCGTTTCAACAGATGCTTCAGCTACAGAAGGAACCGTTGTTGTCCCAGAGCAGACTTTAACGCTTTATAAGGCTGATATGGCTGTTTGGAAAGCAAAAACAACTGTTGATGTAGATGGTGGCACTGAATCTTATTATGCATGGTATGCTGATTCAAATACTACGCAAGGTGATATTTCTCAATCAACAATGGTAACTCCTGTTTCAATTCAAGTTGCAAAATCAGTAGGAACATACAATACAGCAACTAAAGAAATTCAGGTTGATATTACTTTCACTTGTGATGATGTTGATTTCAGTATTGATCCGAAATATTACATTTCGAATGATGGTAATTCTTATACCATGAGTATTAAATATATGAACAGATTTTAGTATCTGAGTTTAAGTGATCGGCTTATGCCGGTCACTTTTACATATTTTCCCAATATAGAAACAACCCAAAAATCCTTAAATAACAACAAATGTTTCGATTCAAATTATCCTTTCTCTTTATTATTGGCATTTTAGCCATAAATATTCCATCTCAGGCACAATCGAGTGTCTCTGCAGATGCTAAAAAATATCAGAGCCTTGTAAAGATGGCAAATGTCAGCCATAAGGGTTTTATCAGTGTTCACATGAATGATGATAAGCTATGGCTTGAAATTCCTGATAGCATAATGGGCAGAGATTTGTTAATTGGCAGTAGGATAGAAGAATTGAGCTCGACTAAAAGTGCTGTAGCCGGGCAAATGATGCACAATCCGATGATGGTACGGTTTAGTCAGGATAATAAGTCGGTGTATCTTCATTTAATGGATACTGAAAATCAGATGGATGATAAGGATCCAATCAGTATTTCGTTTGACCGAAACAACATGCAAACTGTAATGCATGAATTTAAAATTGAAGCAAGAAATTTAGAAAATAATGCATCGGTAATTGAGGTTACAAAACTTTTTAATTCTCAAATTCCCGGAATCTCACCATTTGGAGGTACCAGCCTCGGAAAAGCAATAAGTGAAGTCACAAAAACAATTAATGCAAGGGCATACGCTGGCAATGTTGAAATTGTAACACAAATGGGATTTACTGGAAATCGTAATTCGTTTATGTGTTCTATGCACCGCTCAATTGTATTGCTTCCCAAAGAACCTATGCAGGCTCGTTTGTCAAGTCCGCAAATCGGTTACTACGATGAAGTAAAAAAAGAATTATCATCAGAATACATGGGTTCAAAATCCTATACATACATTAAACGATGGAGGTTAGAAGCCAAAAAAGAAGATGTGGAACGCCATAAAAACGGCGAATTGGTTGAACCTAAAAAGCCAATTGTTTTTTATGTAGACAACTCTATTCCTGAAAAATGGAAAGGATATATAAAAGCCGGTATTGAAGACTGGCAAAAGGCATTCGAAGCCATTGGCTTTAAAAATGCGATCATCGCAAAAGATTATCCTGTTAACGACAGCCTTTTTTATGAGAATGACATAACAAATTCTTGTTTTAGATATGTAACGAGTGAAAAGGCAAATGCAATGGGAAACTCATGGATAGATCCTCGTTCAGGTGAAATTATTCAGGGAGATGTACTGTTTTACCACAACGTAATCTCGAAATTGTATCAATGGCGTTTTGCTCAAACCGCAGCAAACGATTCAGCGATCCGTGGGGATAAAAATAAAATTGAAGAAAAAGTGATTGGAGATTTAATTCGTTATGCAGCCGCTCACGAAATCGGACATACTTTAGGTTTAAAACACAATTACAGAGCATCCTATGCATATCCGGTAGATTCTTTGCGTTCTGCAACTTTCACGAAGAAGTACGGAACTGCGGCATCTATTATGGATTACGCCCGAAACAATTATATTGCTCAACCAAATGATAAAGGAGTGAGTTTAACACCTCCTTTATTGGGTAGTTACGATTATTTTTCTATCAAATGGGCTTATCAACCAATTTATTCTGTATCAAATGCAGAGGATGAGGAAACTGTGCTAAATCAATGGATAGCTGATCGAAGCAAAGACGATATGTATTTGTTTGGAACTAAAAATGGCATGGGCGATGGTACTTTAGATCCATCGGTATTGACTGAATCCTTAGGCAATGATATAGTAAAAGCTGGAAAGTATGGCGTTGCAAACACAAAAGTGATTATGAAAAATCTGATCGAGTGGACTGCTGCTGAAAATGATTCTGATCGTGACCTGGATACAATGTATGCTGCTGTGATAAAGCAATACAATCAATATTTTAAACACGCCGAAGCTATGTTGGGCGGTATGTATGAGTACAATACAATCAATGAAACTCATCCCGAAAAATACGATGCTGTAAGCAGAGAAAAACAAAAGGAAGCGCTTGCCTTTATTATGGATGAATTGCTGACACAGTACGATTGGATGAATACTGCTGATTTTACTGCAAGTATGGGTTCATTAGATCAGGAAATCATGCAATCACAAGGGAAAGTGATAATGGGACTGATAGATAGAGCCGTATTGGTACGAATGTTTACCTGCTCTAATATGTCTTCCGATCCGTATCATATAAGTGAGTATTTGTCCGATATTACAGAGAAGCTTTTCGAAGTTTCCAATAGAAAACAGAGTACGAATTGGATGAGAAATATGCAATCGGAGTACGTAAAAGCTTTGCTAAAACTGTTGGATAAAAATAGTATTGATGGAGGACACGCTTTTAATAACCTTGTTATGGCTGATATAAAAGCAGAATTAAGCACGATTGAAACTCTTGTAGACAAAAAAGCTGAAAAGGGAAATGAATCTGTAAAGAAACATTTTTTATACCTGAAGTATATTTTGCAGTAAGACAATGTTCATAGGATAGAATAATAAATCTGAACATATTTATTGATAATTGGCAGACTACTAGTTTGCCAAACTGGAAACCTACAACTAAATACTAAAATGCTTAGACTAAAATTATTGATTATTTGTCTGGTCTTATTTGTTGCTTCGGCAAAGGCTGACGAAGGAATGTGGATTCCTTCCTTGTTAAAGAAATACAATATCAAAGACATGAAAAAGGCAGGTTTTAAACTTTCTGCCGAAGATGTATATGACATAAATAAAATATGTTTGAAGGATGCTGTTGTTGGTTTGGCGCGGGAAGATAATCCGACTGCTTTTTCAGGAAGTGGTTCTTTTATTTCTGAAACAGGATTGGTGTTAACCAATCATCATACAGCGGTTTCTTTTTTGCATACACACTGCAGCGAGGAGCATAATTATTTACGAGATGGTTTCTATGCGCAAACTAAAGAAGATGAGCTTCCTGCAAAAGGATTAATTCTTGCCCGATTGGTTCGCATGCAGGATGTTAGCGAAGACTTACTAAAAGAAACAGAAGATCTCAATGAATCGGAGAAAAGTAAGCTCATGAACGCAAGAGGTAAGCAGATTGTACAAAATGCTGAAGAGGGAAACCATTATACCGCAAAAATTCAGTCGTATTTTGGTGGAACCCAAATGTTGCTGCAGGTTTACGAAGTTTATCATGATGTAAGAATTGTTGCCATGCCTCCTTTGTCTTTGGGGAAATTTGGTGGCGAAACCGATAATTGGGTTTGGCCTCGTCAATCTGCCGATTTTGCAATTTTAAGAGTCTATGGGAATTCCAACAATGAATCATTGAAATACTCAATTACCAATGAGCCAATTCAGCCAGTCAATCATTTGGAGTTATCGCTAAAAGGGTATAAGGAAGGAGATTTTGCTATGGTATATGGATTTCCGGGTAGCACAAAGCAATATCTTACCTCCAAAGCCATTCAGCAAGTTGCTGATGTGAAAAATCTTCACGGAATAAAAATTCGCGATGCTAAAATGGAAATCATTAACGAAGCCATGAGTAAGAATGAGGATTTATGGTTAAAGTATTCTGATATCATGGCAAAAACATCGAACAATTTATTGCGTTGGAAGGCCGAGTCGAAAGGGATTGAGAAGTTGGATTTAGTGAACCTGAAGAAAGAGGAAGAAAAGAAGTTTGATGCATGGGTGAATTCTTCGGAAGAATTAAAGAAGAAATACGCCGATGTTATTCCGGGAATTGAATCTTGTGTGGCTCGTTTGGATACCATTGAGAAGTTGAATTTATATGTGTTTGAAGCAGGAATTAATGGCGGGAACTTTGTGTCTTTTACCGGTAAATTCGATATGCTGAATGCAATTTGTTCCAGAAAGAATGTGAATGAGGATAAATTGAATAGGGAATTGAGAAAGCTGCGTGTTGAAATATCGAATTTTTACAATGCTTTTGATATGGAAACAGAAAAGAAATTTTTGAAGAAATTCGTTCGTTTGTATGATGAAAATGTTGGAGATAAGTACAAGCCAACGCCAATTGTCGAAGCACGAAAAAAGTACAATGGTGACTTCAATAAGTTCATCGATGAAGCTTTTAATGAATCTGTTTTTTCCTCAAAAGAAAAGATAAATGAATTCATAAAGTATTTCACTAAGGAAGATGTGAGCAAAATAGAGAGCGATCCAGTTTTTAAATTGTGTCTGAGTTATTTCTTAATCAACAAGGATATGGTAATGATGCCTCGCACCGAAATAAGAAAAGAATACGGAATCTACCATAGCAAATACCTGCGAGCACTAAAGGAAATGAATGAAGGAGAGAAAATGATTGCAGATGCTAACCGTAGTCTTCGGGTATCCTATGGGAATATTAAAGGAATTACTGATGAAGGAATAGAATATCCGTTTGTGTCAAGTTTAAATGATTTGATTGAAAAGAATAAAAAAGATTCAAAAATTTATGCTGTGCCAAGTGGATATGCAGAAGCTTGTGCAAGAGCGGTGAAGGAATCAAAGCATCCAATTTCAACTTGTTTCATTAGTAATTGTCATACTACAGGAGGAAATTCAGGAAGCGCTGTTTTAGATGCAAAAGGAAGATTGATTGGTCTGAATTTCGATAGTGCAGGAAACGGATTGGTTGGCGATTACAAATTCATGCCTGAGTTAACACGTCAAATTTCGGTTGACATTCGTTACGTACGTTTTGTGTTGGAACATCAGCTAAAAGCAAATGCTTTATTGGAAGAGTGGCAGTAAGAAAAATTCAAGGAGCAAGCTCCAAGGAACAAGACCTGACAGCGTTTTTTTTAACCCGTCAGTGTCTAAGGAAGACAAGGAATAAGTTGCAAGAATAAAGGAGAAAGTAACAAGAAATAAAGTAAAATATACAAATATGAAAGGTTCACGATTAGTTATTGGAATGCTCTTATTTTTTACGGCTTGTAATTCATACAATCATGAACAGTATATTGCAAAATTTAAGGCTAATGTTGATGCGGAAATTGACAATTATACAATTGGTGAATTTGATTCTTTAATGATTGCGAACAGAAGCAAGGAAACTCTTGAGAGATTAAAAGCTGAAAAGATTGCTGTTGATCGGTTTTATGCCGATAACTATTCCTGGTATCAGTTGGGGAAAAACTTGATATTAACACCCCAAAAAGCAAAAGAAGAATCAATAAAATATGGATTTGAACGTCCGTATTATTTTTTGGAGTTTCTTAAGTGCGATTCGGTTGTTAGTCCTTCTAAAGATGAGGTGATAAAAGGAGTCAAGGATCGGTTGTTTGCTAAATACAATCAGGATTCTGTTCTTGTTTTCAGGAGTTCGGCCAAGGAATTATTTGCTGCAGTTCATAAGTGTGAGCGGTCAAAATATTTTTTCTTTATCAATGTAGATTTTGAAAAGGTGAATCATTTGTCAGACAAGCAAAAGAAGGTTGTTGCTCAAATGACGCAATGTGGACTCAATCGATTAAAGGAAAAAGTGGAAGTGAAAGATCAAACTTACTATTTGACAATTTCGAGTGGTGAGGAGATTGGAATTTCTGAATCGATTTTTACGATAGGAAAAAATATTTATCTAAAATTAAATGAGCAATTGGCAAAAACAAATCCTGAATTTGTTACAAATACAAACCTTTCAACTAAAAAATCAAGATATAATATTCGTACATGGGAGGACGCATGGAGATTGTATCAATTGTACGGCAAGTAAGAAGCATCATTTAAGCGAACTTGCTTGTGTTATATAAAAATCAAACTATTAGTTAGTGGTTGTAATGCAGAGAAACCATAGGTTTTTTTAGTTAGTAGAGTGGCTAAATACTGATGTTTCTCTGCGTTATTTTTGTAAGCCGAAATGTGAATCTGTTTAAGCGAATGAATTAGAAACAGGTAAAATTTAGATAAAAGTAATTGATGAGTGATTATACGATTTATGGAATTTTATACTCTTGTCCTGCAGGCGAGAGAAATATGGAATGCCCAATAAAGTCATTGGATCATCTCTCTTTTTACGATAAGATAGAGTGGATTGACGGCTTGAAGATGGAGGAAAGGCAGGCAATTAACCAGGAACATTGGTTTTGTTCCTCTAAAAGGAAAAATAAAATAAAAGATATTGATTAATCTCAGGCACACTGGATAAGTGTCGACGCCAAAAAATAAGAAGATGATACATAAATTAGCAATAGTGTTTGCAGCACTAATTTTACAGTTTAGTGCAGGCTTTGCCCAATATACAACTACAATACCTTTAAATGAAAACGTACGTTATGGGAAGTTGCAAAATGGCATGAGTTATTACATACTTCACAACGAAGAGCCTAAAGACAGGGCTAGCTTTTATTTTGTACAGAATGTAGGTGCAATACTCGAGGAGGATAATCAAAATGGATTGGCTCATTTTCTGGAACACATGGCTTTTAATGGAACACAAAATTTTCCTGATAAAGAAATCATCAATTATCTGGAAAGGTATGGTGTTAAGTTTGGTTATAATATCAATGCCTATACATCTCAGGATGAAACAGTCTATAATATTAGTGATGTCCCGGTTGCCAACAGTGGACTTCTGGATTCTTGTTTGCTTGTATTGCACGATTGGTCGGGATACATTAGCTTGAACGAAAATGAAATTGATTCGGAGCGGGGAGTCATTCGTGAAGAGTGGCGCACACGCAGAAATGTGCGAAAGAGATTAATGGATCAAACATCTCCTTTTACTTATTATGGATCGAAATATGCCAGGCGCGATGTTATTGGCGATTTGGATGTGATCAATAATTTTTCGCATCAAACACTTCGTGATTATTACCACAAGTGGTATCGTCCCGATTTGCAGGCTGTTGTAGTAGTTGGAGATTTAGAAGTGGAAGAATTGGAGCATAAAGTGAAGACTTTGTTTTCAGGCATTCCTTTGCAGGAAAATGCTGCACCTAGACTCTATGAAGAGATTCCCAATCACAAAGAGGCTCTTTTTTGCCGGGCAAAAGACAAAGAAGCTAATTCCAAGGAGATAAGTTTGTACTACAAAAAGGATATTTTTAAAGAAAAAGACGAAAAATATCAGAGAAGTAATTTTGTTCAATCTCTGTATTCATCGATGTTAATGAATCGTTTTAGCGAGTTACTGCAGGACACCAGTGCCGCAAACTTATCCATGCAGGCAGGTTTCGCTTCTTTGGGACGTCTTCGTTCAGCATTTTATTTACGCATTTTGCCTAAAGAGAATCAAACAGCTAAGGCTTTTACTCAGTTGATGATGGAAGTTGAACGAGTGAATCGTTATGGTTTTTCTGCTTCGGAATTGGAACGCACTAAAAAAGAATGGTTACGAAGCTACGAGAGTTACTATATCGAGCGGGCAAAAATCAGTAATGATCAGTGGGCGAAAAAACTGCAGCAATATTTTCTAAAGGCAGAACCACTTACCAGCATCGAAGTAGAGTGTGAGACAGCTAAAACAATAATTACTCAAATTAGTTTGGCAGAAATTAATACCATGGCAAAAACTTTGTTGACAAGCGAAAATAGAGTAATGACGGTAACTGGTCCGGAAAAAGAAGAAACAGAATATCTTGCAGAAGAAGATTTTGATGAAATTATTTCACAGGTTTCGAAAGCAAATATTGAAGACTATAAAGATGATGCAGGAGAAAATGCTTTGATTTCAGATTCTCTTGTTAGCGGAGAGCTAACTGGTCATTTTCAGATTAAAAACACTTCTGCCAAAGGATATGTGTTGAGTAATGGCATTCGTTTTATTCTTTTGCCAACTGATTTTAACAAAGATGAGATCAGTATGAATGCATTTAGTTTTGGAGGAACCTCTCTTTTGCCGCAATCAGACTTAGTTTCTGCCGATTTTGCAGTTGCTTTAGTTGGCGATTCCGGATTGGGTGAATTTAGTGCTATTCAGTTGCGTAAAAAGCTGGCTGGCAAACTGGTAAGTGTTTCTCCATATTTGGGTACATACAGTGAGGGAATGAAGGCGACAAGCTCGGTAGTCGATTTGGAAACCATGATGCAATTGGTTTGGCTTCATTTTTCTCAGCCTCGTTTTGATGAATCGGCTTTTGAAAATCAGCGATCATATCATCAGAACTTATTAACAAATATGAAAGCTGATAATAGCAAAGCATTTCAGGATTCGGTAAGTATGAGTACCACAAATCATCATCCGCGTGTGCTTCTTTTTAACGAAAAGTTTATGGAAGGAATGGATTTTGAAAAGGTTCAGGCTATTTATCGTGATCGTTTTGCCAATGCAGGTGATTTCACTTTTGTTTTTGTTGGAAATATAAATGAAAAGAAAGCCTTACCATTGCTGAAAAAATATTTGGGCAGTTTGACTACAAAAGCATCTCATGAAAAATTTGTAAACCATGATATTCGTGCTCCGAAAGGAAAATTTGAGAATGCTTTTGTACGCGAAATGGAAACACCGAAAGCAACAGTATATTACGAGCTAAATGGGGAAATGCCTTACACGGCAAAAAATCGCCTGATGGTAAAAATGATTTGTGAGTTGCTAAATAAACGTTACCTGGAAACAGTTCGGGAATCGGAGGGAGGAAGTTATGGCGTATCCGTTCGTCCGTCTATTTCAAAAATCCCATACGAAAACTTTAAAATTAAAATCAGTTTCGATTGCGATCCGCAAAAGGAAGAACGCCTGAGTGCAATTATAATTCAACAAATGGATCAATTGGTAAAACAAGGGCCAGTTAGTACCGATTTGGAAAGCATCAGGCAAAATATGCTCAAAAAAAGAAGCGAAAATGAAATTACCAATCGTTTTTGGCAGGGAAATCTTGTTCACAGCCTAATGAGTGGCGAAGAAATTATGACTGGTGAGGAATATTGTAAAATGCTTGAAGGAGTCACAGATAAGCAAGTACAGAAATTTGCTAAAAAAATCTTTAAAATAGCCGATGTAGTGAAAGTGACTATGACTCCTGAAAAGAAATAAATTATTGTAATTGAATATAGAGTGAGGGCTTCATTAATTTTGAAGTCCTCATTTTTTTATTCTAACTAAATGTTTCCATATTCTGAAGGATTGAGATAAAACTTATATCTTAGGATTATGATCGTCATTGGAAAAGGAATTCTTTGCCGGTTGCAAACAAAGTACAGTATTTGTTTGTTATGATAATAAGGGTTGATAACCATCTGCAATTTTTTTAAGAAATGAAAAAACTAATTATATTCTTTTTTGTATTAATAACAATTCCGGCCCATTCACAGGTAAAAACTGAAATTGCCGGATACGTAAAAGACAAAGCGGATCTTCCTTTAATTGGTGCTTCGGTATATCTTGAGAATACCACTAATGGTGCTACTACTGATGCAAATGGATATTATAAGATTGTTAATGTAATTCCTGATACTTACAATCTGGTGGTTAGTTATTTGGGCTATGATAGCCAAACCCGTTATAGTATTGAAGTGAAATCGGTAGGGAATCAATTGTACAATTTTATGCTTATCGAACAGAGTCAAAATTTATCCGAAGTACTCGTATCCAACCAAAATAAGCTAACAAGACCTAGGGAAACACCGCTTTCTGCTCAAACTCTTAGTGCGGTAGAAATTGCAACTTATCCCGGAGGAAACAACGATGTTGTTCGTGTTGCTCAGTCTTTGCCGGGCATATCACCTTCGCCTGGTGGTTTTCGTAACGATTTGATTATTCGTGGAGGAGCACCCAATGAATCGGTTTACTATTTGGATGGTGTGGAGATACCCAATATCAACCATTTTAGCACTCAAGGCAGTTCCGGAGGTCCTGTTGGTATTTTAAATGTTTCTTTTATTGATAATGTGAATTTGGCAACCTCTGCTTTTGGCAGCCAATATGATAATCCTCTTTCAGGAGTGCTTCAGTTTGAGCAGCGGGAGGGAAACAACATAAAACACAATACCAATTTTCGTTTGAGTGCCAGCGAAGCAGCTTTAACTCATGAAGGGCCGCTTTTTAAAGGGAAAAACAAGGAGAGCAAAACGAGTTATATTATTTCGGCACGTCGATCGTATTTACAATTCTTATTCAAGCTCATTGGTTTGCCCATTCGTCCCGATTATTGGGATTATCAGTACAAAATCACTCATAAAATAGATCAGTACAACACAGTTAACTTAATTGGATTGGGTTCTATTGACGATTTTGCTATTGATGCTTCTGGAACTATTGATGAAAATGAGCAGTCGTCTATAGATCAAACTCCATTCATTGAACAACGAACCAATACAATAGGAATTAGCTGGAAGAACCGTTTTAAGAGCAGGAAAGGTTTTATGCAAACGACCATCAGCAATAATTTATTGGACAATAATTTTTCAAAATACAAAGACAATGAAAATCAGGCGGATTTGTATTTTAAGAATGATTCGCGCGAAATGGAAACCAAATTGCGCTACAGTCTTACTTATTTTGCCAATGATTGGAAATTAGTTGGGGGTTTTAATGCTCAGAGAAGCGATTACGAAAATAAGACCATCGATATAAATAAAGGATTCCAATACGATACAAAAATTGACTTTATCAAGTATGGTTTATTTGTTAATGCTACAAAATCTTTTTTCGATCAAAAACTGGATTTCTCTTTTGGTTTTAGAACCGATGGCGATAGTTTTACTCAAGGCAATGATTTATTTGCCACCTTCTCTCCACGATTGGCTTTATCTTACGAATTTACCGATGATTGGAAGATCAAAACAAGTGTTGGTCGGTATTTTAAGTTACCGCCCTATACTATTTTAGGCTATAAGCAAAATGATGTGTTCTTAAATAAGGATATCAATTACACACAAAGTGATCATTATGTGATTGGGCTAGAGCGAATTATTGGGCCTGCCTCCAGCGTTGGTGTTGAGGGATTTTACAAGCGGTACGAAAATTATCCTGTTTCAGTGCTCGATCAGGTTTCATTGGCCAATAAAGGAGCCGATTTTAATGTGCTGGGAAATGAAGAGGTAGAATCAGTTGGTAGAGGGAGAAGTTATGGTTTGGAGTTGATGTTTCAGCAAAAGCTAAGTCATCGTTTTTATGGGATTTTCTCTTACACTTTTTTCTACAGTGAATTCACTGGTTTTGACAGGGCTAAATATCTTCCGTCAGTTTGGGACAGCCGGCATTTGGTTTCTTTTACAGGAGGATATAAACTCCCGAAAAACTGGGAAGTAAGTGCACGATATCGATTTGCGGGCGAAACACCAATTGTTCCAATAAATATTGAGGAAACTACCGCACGTTATCCGGATATTGTTTTGGATTACAGTCGGCTGGGAGAAGAATCCTTGGGCATTTTCAGCCAGCTGGATGTACGTATCGACAAAAAATGGAACTTTAAAAAGCTTTCACTGGATTTGTTTTTCGAAATCCAAAACCTGCTAATGCGCAATACACCGGAAGCCCCCAAATATGTTCTTCAAAGAGATGATATGGGAAGTACAATAGAGCCTCCTAACTTGGTTCAGACGGACAAAAAAGAGGGGAAGTCAATTCCCACCATTGGTTTCGTTATTGATTTTTGATTGCAGAATTCAATTAGTTATTCAGTTTCATTGCAGAAAAACTTACAATTAGGGCAAAGAGGTATACAGTCATTTTTGTGCAAAGCGTTATTGCAGGCATACCTCATCATTTGAATTTGGTTAAAATCCCCAAATTTGTTCCTGATATTTTTAAGATGTGTTCGTACGGTGGTCTGGCTTATGTTCAGATTTTTAGCAATTTCACTATTGTCTTTTGTTGTGAATAAAAGAGACAGTATTTCCTTTTCTCTTACTGTTAAATTAATGTTGTGATTGCTTGGTTGGTCATTATTGAAAAGAATTGGAATCAATTGCGAACAGATATATTTACCCGATTCAAAAATTTCCTTAATTGCCAGAAACAACTTTGCTGAGGAGCAGGTTCTTAACAAGTACCCATTGGTAATATTCACAAGTTGCTTTAGTAGTTCATGGGGAGGAATTCCTGAAATGATTATTATTTTCAATTTAGGTAAGAACCGATGTATCTTATTTATGTAATGAATGCTATTCTTCGAGATATCTGCGATTTCTACAATTAATAAATCTGTTTGATTGGAATTGATAAAATCGGTAAGGTCAGATTTATTTTTTCTAAGTCCATAAACATGAAATTGCTTATGATTGGTGAGGACTGCCTGAAAGCCTTCAGCAATCATACATTGGTCATAAGATATCAATATGCTAATTGAATTTTTTTTTTGCATGTTTTAGATTTCTATAATCAAGTTACGCGTTTTTTTTAAAAGGCACATATATTTCATCCAATATTTTGATAATTAACTAGTTGTGCTGATGATTTCAATTGTTTTTTTGTTGACTGTAAGTGATCATTATGCGGTTTTAAAATGGACAAAATGAGGATTGAGTATTTTTGCTGCTTTAGCTAACTTAATGTATCATATCATCTTTCTTATTTATTTGTTAATAAATTATTTAACTTCACTTTAAAGCCTTAAACCATGAAAAGATTTTTAGCAGAACCCCTTGTGATCTTATTGATCATAGGATTTACTTTTTTTACTGCTTGCCAGGATGAATATCTTGAGCCTGAAGCGAATCAGAAAAATGAAAGCCTTGTCCTGAAAAAAGGAGGAAAGCAGACGGATGTTGACCAAGCTGATTTGTATGGAGACCTATGGGTAATGGAACGTGATACCTGCGGGGTTCCAATACTTTACGAATTGAATTACCGCGTAGATTATCAGGATGAGTGGATTTACGGAATAATTGATGTTGTGAATCCGAAACTTAATGGTTCTTTTTATCTGGATGTTTTAGTTCGTGACGAAAATGGATACGTGACTTATGAGCCGGTAACCGATCCTGATCTTGATCCGGTACCTATAACAGAAAACCGCCTAATTGAACCTGTTAATGGTTATGTTATGGGAGCAGATAATGTAATCGCTCTTTATGATGCTGAAGGCGAGGTTCTCCCTGAAGTGGCACTTCATGTTGTGCCAATTGAATTTGGCCGTTTAGATATTATTCGGTCGCCATCAACGGTTATTTCAAAAAGATTGACTGAGGTCATCAAGAATTTTGGTGATGGCACGGTTGCCAATGTTACCCGCGATTTTTGCGGAAGAGTTATGATGATACGAACAGATGCAGCAATAGAAGATGGGGCTGAAGATAAACCCATTGACTCACCTCTTGAGAATCTGGCCATTTACAAAGAATTGATGCTGCACGGATTCAGTGGTAATGCTGACGATAACGGATTAAAATTCTTAATAGAGGAAGACAATGGTTATGGTGGCTTTGATTTCCAATTTAGGGTTGATAATGATTGGATAGGCGGAGCAAAATCTTATTCAGAAGTATCTTCACCAAATCAACTAATCATGAATTTGGCAGCCGCCTGCATTTCTGCAGGTTCCGATAAAACAAATACTCTAATTATTGATGAAATTGTCTTTGTCAATCTATTTATGGGAGTACCGGAAGTTATTGGAGGCGGCATTGATGAGCCAGGTATAGCTAATTGCTTTCTGCCTACTATCGAACAAGAGATTAGAATGATGGATAAAACGGATAAACATCAGTATTCCCGATATCGTTATTATGTAGATTATTCCAGTTTTGAATACAATAGACAAAAATTTCAGGAAACACTTTTGGATTATGTGACTATCGTAGGAGATTACGATCCTGTTACCGGTGAGCTAATTGGATCACACATTGAAATTCTTGAACCGAATATGGTTTTACACGATATATTGATGGGGAATGCACCATTAACGCAGGATGCAATTGATATTTACAGGTATACTCAAAAGGAAGACCAACCAACTTCAGGTGCACTCGGATTTGCTTGTCAGGCAGATGATTATGTGCAAGCCCTTGAGGTGGTTCATAACAATGAAGAATTTTTGGTTTGGAAAATGTCAACACCTACCTGGGGAGTAGATCATGTTATTGAACGGGGAATGTTTGCTCCCTTCAACTTCGTGCCAGAAGAAGAATCTCATAGTAAGAGGCCACCTGAACATGGTGATGATGTTTCTGATGGTGATGATGGAGGATCTTCCGGTGGTGGTAAAGGTCGAAGAAGGTAAATTTATATTAAGTTGTTCGATAAGAAAAATTAGAAGATGTCTGTTTAGGCATCTTCTTTTTATGGGGTGAAATACTTACGTATGGAGCATGAAATTCTGAATGTTTTAACTTTTTACCATTTTTGGGAAGGTAAAGTTTAAAGCAAGTTGGTAGATTATAGATTGTATGTGTTTTTTTACGCAGGAAAAAAAAGTCACTTCTCCATGGCTCGCATTACATTAATTGATTGATAGTTAGTGGATGGTGTTTTTTTCTGTTTGGTGATTTTACTAAGCATAACACTGGGTTGTTGAAATTGAAATTAAACTTGGATGTTTTGAATAACGCCAAATCTGTTTACTTTAGTGGCAATAAATACTTTTAACCACTTGAAAAATTCCCCAACAATAAAATTAGACCGATCGAATTTTAAGCGGATATTCGAGCAATATTTTGCCGGATTGGTTGGTTTTGCTAATACCTATCTGTCTGATGTTAGCTTAAGTGAAGACCTGGTTCAGGAAGTATTTGTTAACCTGTGGGAAAAACAAGATGAGTATCAAAATGAAATTACTTTAAAAGTTTATTTGTATCGTTCGGTTCGAAATAAATGTTTAAATCACATCAAACACGAACAGGTTAAAAAGAACTACATAAAAGAGACCTTACCAAATTTAGAAACAGAAGAGTTTTTTCTGGAAAAGGTTTTATCTGAAGAAGTTGCAGCTATTCTCTATAAATTTATTGAAGAATTGCCTAAGCAACGTCAACAAATTATCCGGTACAGTTTGTTGGGTTTGAAAAATCAGGAAATTGCTGAGATAATGGGCTTGAAATTAAATACTGTTAAATCTCACAAGCTTAATGCGTACAGAGAACTACGTGAAAAATTAGGTGCACATGCTTTTTTACTTGCCGTACTCCTCGACATTACAATTTAATTAAACAAGTAGAAAGAATTAAGTCCCAAATTCAAAACATCAAGTAGGTTTTAGTTGTACATTTTAATGAATGTCGGTTATAGTGTTATAATCTATTAGTAAGATCGATGTGAGCTCTGCTTTTCTGTGGGAGATGCCGATATGCAGAGAGGTGTTTTTAAGTCTTAACTTCAACGTACAAAGTTTTCCAAATTTTCTAAATCTTGATTATGCGGTGATTTTCATTTTTTCTTACTAATTTTTAAAAAAAAAAGGAATATGCGCTAACACCCTTTTACAACTTAGTGGTCTCTAAATTAAATCACACACAAGAAATGAAAGAAATTTTTAAAATAGCAGAGCTGATTTCCAAAGAAAAGGTGGGAGAACTGACTGATGAAGAAAGAATTCAGTTAAATGATTGGAAGGCCAAAGGGGAGACAGAACAAGCCGCTTATTTCTATTCTTCGGATTCGAATCGCATCCAGAAAAAACATGATTTGTATTCAAAGATTGATCAAGATAAATCATGGCGTAAGATTACCGGTCAATTACCAGAATTGGCAAGCAGACCGGTTATTAGAATGAGAACTGTATTAAAATGGGCAGCTATGTTTTTATTGCCAATTTTAGCTGCAACCTATCTTGTAAACGAAGTTTACTGGAATAACGATCAGGTAATTGTAGAAGCAGGAAGTTCGAAAGCTACTTTGAAATTGTCCAACGGTAAAACCATTTATCTTGAAGATTTTCAGGATCGTGAGATCAAATCCGGAAAAGAAAAATTAGCAACGAATTTTGATAATTATTTGATCTATCAAAAAGGAGAAGCACAAGAAGAAAAGATGGAGTATAATACCATAAGAACCCCAATAAAAGGGGAGTATGCCATGGTATTATCCGATGGAACCAAAGTGTGGTTGAATGCGCAAACAGAATTGGTTTATCCAGTAAAGTTTGGCAAGGGAAAAAGAGAAGTAAAGTTGAAAGGAGAGGCCTACTTTGAAGTGACAAAAGATACTATGCGACCATTTAAGGTGCTGATTAGTAGTGGGTCTGACGTGGAGGTTTTAGGGACCCAGTTCAATGTAATGGCCTATGAAGATGAAGCGGAGGTGCAGACAACTTTGGTAGAAGGAAAAGTGAAGTTTGCTCTTGGAGAGCAGCAGCTTATTCTAGATCCAGGGGAACAGTCAGTTTTAAATAGAAGTAACAATAGTATTGAAGTCAGAGAAGTAGATACCTATCAATTTTCGGCATGGAAAGATGGCAAGTTTGTTTTTAATAAAGAGCCACTTGGAAGCGTGTTTCGAAAAATGTCGAGATGGTATGGTGTGGATATAGCATGTGATGATGAGTTTGTATTGAATAGACGAATATCAGCAAGCATGGATAAATATGAAAATATAGATAAGCTGATTAGTCTGATTGAAGAGGTTTCTCCTGTTAAGATTGATTTGGATCAAAAAGAGATAATTGTAAGAACAAAATAATAAGTGAATAATTTTCCTTAGTTATGAAGTTAACGGGGAGAGCAAATAAAAACGGGGAACGGACCAGGTTCCCCGATAATAAGAGTCTTACGACTCGATAAATGTCAAGTTAAACTAATGTCTAACCCAATTTCAAATTTATGAAAAAAAATTGTGTTTACGTTGGCTGTGAGGATAGATTCTCACCGCTGAGAAAAATACTGCTAACCATGAAATTAAGTGTGTTTTTATTTCTACTCGGAATTTTAAGTGTTCAGGCGAATGAGATTTTTTCTCAAACATCATTGAATATTAAAATGGAGAAAGCAAGTGTGGAAGAAGTGCTTGAACAAATTCAAGAACAATGCAACTACGATTTTATTTACGACTACGAGTATATAAATGAATTGGAGACTGTTAATGTGGATTTTAATGATGCAACACTCGATCAGGTGTTGTATGAAGTATTGAAAAACACCAATTTAGATTATCGTGTTGAGGACAAAATGATTGTTTTGTTTCCCAGGGAAATCACTAAACCACAACAAAAAGTGGATGCAGCAGCTCCTGTTCAACAGGAAAAGAAAACCATTAAAGGAAAGGTGACCGATGAAAATGGAATTCCCCTGCCTGGAGTTTCGGTCATTGAAAAAGGAAGCACAAATGGTACAGCAACTGATGCAAATGGAGATTACACTATTTCTTTTGAAAATGAAAATGCCGTACTGTTATTTTCCTTTGTTGGAATGTTGTCTCAAGAGATTGCCTATAAAGGACAGACCGATTTAAAAATAGTCTTAAAATTTGATACGGCAAATTTGGATGAGGTTGTTGTAACAGGATATCAAACCATTTCCAAGGAACGTTCTACCGGATCTTTTTCAAAGGTGAGCAGCAAAACAATGGAATCCCGCAGATTAAATAGTCTTGCAGATGTTTTGGAAGGTCAGATCGCAGGTTATTCCGATGGAATTATTCGTGGTGTATCGACCATGAATGCCATGGCTTCTCCCTTATATGTAATTGATGGTTTTCCTGTTGAGAATACAAGTATTGATAATTATGGACGTATTACTGAAAATGCTCCGGAGCTTAACATGGAAGATATTGAGAGCATTACAATTTTAAAAGATGCCGCTGCTGCTTCTATTTACGGGGCCAGAGCAGCCAATGGAGTGGTGGTTATTGTCACCAAAAAGGCTCAAGAAGGAAAAGTTCAAGTTGATTTTTCCAGTACACTCACCTGGAAACCTTACGATTATTATACCGGAAATTTAACCAATTCGGCTGATGTTATTGAGTTGGAAAAAGAATGGGCAGCCTCTAATCCAGAATTAAATAATGGGTTGGCTCGTGCTCAGGCAGAAGCTGACAATCGTCGGAACAATTTCAAATGGCCAAGTGCTGGTGTTGATGTTTTATTAGACCAGTATTCTGGTGTAATTTCAGAAGAAGAAGCCAATGCAAAGTTAACAGAACTTGCATCAAGAGGATTTCAGTTTTACGATGATGTTGCCAAATACGCCAAACGCGATATGTTCTATCAGCAGTACAATCTGAGTATTGGCAAAGCTACAGAAAAGAATAATTTTAAACTTTCGGCAACTTATAAAAAGAATAGAGAAGAGGATATTTATTCCAAAAGTGATCAGCTTGGATTAAACATCTTGAATTCTTTACGAATTACTCCATGGCTGAAAGCAGATGTTGGTGTTTATATCAATTACAAAAAGGCAACAGAACAAACATATGATTTGTTTTCATCCTATTACGCTGGTTTTACTGCTAGTCCATACGACCGTTTGGTTGATGATAATGGAAATCCTGCAACAGTAACTTCGCAAGTGAAAAAAACTGTTCGCGATAATGTTTCGAATTACGGTTTGTACAGTTTAGACCTGACTCCACTTGATGAATTGAGCAGGAATCTGGGTAAAAGGAAAGAATTTAGCAACAGAACCTATGCGAAATTAAATGTAAAACTAACCCCATGGTTGAATTACGATGCCATGTTTCAGTATGAATATGGAGTGAACCGTTACCATCGTCTGGATGAACTGGATTCTTATTCAACCCGCACAATCATTAATAAATTTGCGAGCAATTCAAATGGAACCGCAGTTTACAACCTTCCCAAAGGAGATATTTATTACGATCGTAACCATTTTTCAAATTCTTACAATTTCAGACAACAATTAAATCTGAACAAAACTTTTCAGGAGAAACATCAAATTACATGGATTGTAGGATCGGAGACAAGGCACAGTAAACTGGAGTATAATGATCAAACCCGTTATGGTTATGACTCAGATATGCTGACTTCTCAGTATTTGAACCAACCTTTACTGACGGGTGGCTTTTCCGGTTTGATGAATTCATGGGCTTATTTAAATAATAGTGATCTGGCCAGCCAACAAGAGTTGGTTAACCGGTTTGTTTCTTTTTATTCGAATGCAGCCTACAGTTACAATAATAAATACACCTTATCGGGGAGTATTCGTTGGGATCGTTCCAATCTTTGGGGAACCAACTCCAAGTACCAGAACAAACCATTATGGTCGGTTGGAGCAAACTGGAACGTAAACAAAGAAGATTTCTTTGATGTAGAGTGGGTAAACATGCTGAAACTAAGAACCTCGTATGGTATTGGGGGTAACATTGCAAAAGATGCTGCGCCTTACTTAACAGCCAGTTATTATACCAGTTCCTTAGTTGGAGGAGTTTATGGCAGCATTTCCTCCCCGCCAAACCCAAATTTACGATGGGAGAAAACAACAACAATAAATGCCGGGGCTGATTTTTCATTGCTCAACAACCGCCTGTCAGGTTCTGTTGATGTTTATAAAAAGAAGAGTATTGATTTATTAGCCAATCAGCAAGGTACACCAACTGAAGGATTTGGATACAATACCCTTGCATTTAATAATGGATCAATGGAGAATAAGGGGTTTGAACTTGCTGTTCAGGCTGATCTTGTTCGTGGAAAGAATTTTTCCTGGAATGCAGGTTTTCTTTTGGGATACAATAAAAATAAAGTGACCAAAATTAATGTGGAAGCACCTGTTTATTTTTTGCAATTGGATTATCCACAAGCATTTCCCAGGGTGAATAATGCATTTAATGGAATTTATTCCTATAAGTGGGCTGGATTGAATGATCAGGGAGAACCTCAGATTTACGATGTTGATGGGAATAAAACTTCTACGGATTACACGAATATGGATAACATTCATTTCAGTGGAACCACAGTTCCTAAGTACAGTGGTTCCATCATGAATGGTTTTTCGTACAAGAATTTTGATTTATCAGTTTTGCTGCTGTATGCGGGAGGTCATAAAGTTCGTAATACCAACATTCCCCAAATTAATATGGCCGATCCATATGGTTCTGCTATGATAGGTGTAACCAGTAAAGACATTCGAAACAGATGGAAGCAGTCTGGTGATGAAACCAATACTGATGTTCCACGATTACTGTTCTATGGCAATTCTCCTGATTACAATTATTATCGTGAGTCGGTATACAATTACTCAGATATTCATGTGCTGGATGCCTCTTATGTGAAGATTAACAACATCTCATTGGCTTATCACCTGCCTTCAGAATGGTGCAATAAACTAAAATTGGGTAGTGCAAGAGTACAATTTAATGTAGAAAATCTAAAGACTTTTGCTTTCGAGAAGAAAGCCGAATATATGTTGGGTGCTAAGGAAAAACCCACATTTGTAGGAGGAGTGTATTTGAGTTTTTAACATTTAAAACAAGAGAATTATGAAATTTAAAATATCATATATTGCAATTATTAGTCTTTTGGCAGCCATGTTGTTCTCGTCTTGCGACAATTACTTGGATGTGTTGCCCAAAGGAGAGAAAATACCAACAAGTTTATCTGATTATGAGGCGTTTGTCCGTAATGAATACAATCATTTAAATGATGCGGCACAAGCCATTAATCTGTTGAATGATGTTTACCAAAGACCAAGTAATTTGAGTTACATTTCTTTAACATCCATCAATTACAATTGGTTGGGAAATGAGGATAGGATTATTCAAAACAATTCAGATGAACAAGCTTACTACTATTCTTACGCCGCCATTTCGTATTGGAATTTAATGATTAACAATGTGCCAGATGCAACCGATGCAAGCGATGCCGAGAAGCTGGAATTGATTGCTCAGGCTAAGGTGCTGCGGGCTATGAATTACTTTCATCTGACTAATTATTATGCAGAGCAATACGATGAAGCAACTGCTGCTACTAGCTTATCTGTTCCCTTAATTACCAGTGCCGAAATGGGAGCACCTTCGGAGCAGATTAGCATTGCAAAAATGTACGAATTCATTCTTGCCGATTTAACAGATGCAATTCCCAATCTACCTATTGAGAGTGCTACTTTGCTGCATCCGGATTTAGGCTGTGGGTATGCAATGCTGGCAAGGGTTTATTTGCAGATGGGAGATTATGATAGTGCTCTGAAGTATGCACAGAATGCTTTAGATCAAAACAATCAATTGTTCAATTGGAAGGAATACTACGCTGAAAACAAAGAGCAAATAGAAAAAGAAGGCGATTGGTCAACAAGTTATCCTTCCAAAACCATGAACAGTCCTGAGAATTACATTTTCAGATATGGTTCCAGTACCTATAAAAATTCTGGACAATCGGGAACAAATGCAGCGCTTACCATAGTGAGAGCGGCACAATTTGAAGATGGTGATGCCCGTTTTGCCTCAAAGTGGAAGAAAAAGTATCAGGCTCCGGATAGCATTTATTATGGCATACGGTCGGATAAATTTAATGCCGGTGGAATTACAACTCCCGAAATGTATTACATCAAAGCAGAGTGTTTGGCCCGTAAAGGCGGACAAGCCAATTTGGATGAAGCCATGCTAAGCTTAAATACAGTTCGTAAAACCAGAATTTTCGACAATAAATATGCTGATTTAACAGCTTCCTCAACGGCTGAGGCAATCGCTTACATCCGCAAAGATAAAGCAAATGAATACGTGCAGACAGCCATCCCATTTTGGGACATGAAACGTTTTAATAAGGATGTGAATTATGCACAAACTTTAACTAAAGTTTTCGACAATCAAAGTTTGGAATTGTCACCTGATTCGCACATGTGGGTAATGCCGTTCCCAATGGGAGCTACCAGTAATCCGGGCAATGGAACATTGGTGCAAAACACTCCCCGTTAAATAAACAGTATTTTTCCCGGAGAGCTATTTAAGCACTCCGGGAATTTTAAAGTATTGAGGTTAGGGAATTTGAAAGATACTTAATGTTGTGTCAGTACGACTGTTTTTACCTTAGCTCTGGCGAATAGGAACAACAAACAGATGGATCAAACAAAGTTAAATGCTCAGCAAGAAAAAATTAATCAGCCACATTCAAAATTTGCTGGTTGGTAAATCAGCTATAATTTTATATTAAAATTGAAACAATGAATAAAAGTATTTCAGGATTAGTAGTATTCATTTTCATAGTAATGATTACTGCATGTTCACAAAAAAACGCAGATTACACATTTAGCGGCGAAATAAGCGGACTGAAAGAGGGAACAAAATTAGAATTGGTACCTGCTGCAACGCATAATGAAGAAGAGCCTGTTGCCAGTGCAGTTGTGACCAACGGAAAATTTGAATTTTCCGGCAAGCTGGAAGAACCTCGTCTATTCTATCTGAAAGTTGCCGATCATAATGGAATTATAAGTGTTATGCTTGAAAATTCAGAAATCAGCTTAAAAGCAAAGGTTGTTTTTCAGGAAAGTAATAATAGAACTTTTGTTGATTTTTCTGATGTTCAGGTAAGTGGTTCAAATGCAAATGATCTTTATATGGAGAAATTGGCATTTAAAAGTAAATTCGGTGCACTGCACGAAAAATATTACAAAGATCATGATGCGATATTAGCCGCCGTAAGAAATGCTAAAAGTAAAGCTATTGCAGATTCGTTAAGAAATACAGATGATTACAAAGCTTTTGCTCAAGCAGAAAAAGACTTTTTTACTAGTGTAGAGAAAACTAGTAATGAGGCTATTTTGGCAAACAAAGATTCATGGTGGGGACCTTTGGTAATGCTGGAGTCGATGAGTTATTTTACCGATGAACAAATTCCTTTGTACGAACAATTTTCGGAGACGGCTAAAAATTCTTACTATGGGCAATTGGTAAAAAAGGAACTTTATCCGGAAAGAGTTGTCAGAAAACAAGCTCCGGAGTTTACCTTGGCCGACCGGGAAGGAAAAAATTTTAACTCCTCAGAATTAATGGAAGGCAAAAAATACATTCTGATTGATTTTTGGGCATCGTGGTGTGGTCCTTGCCGAAGAGAAATACCAAATTTAAAACACATGTATGAATTGTATGCTTCGAAAGGTTTGCAAATTATCAGTATTTCCAAAGACGAAGACAGAGCCGCCTGGCTAAAAGCTTTAGACAAAGAAAACATGGCTTGGCCTAATCTGCTGAATAAAAATGGCGTAGACGATCTTTATTTTGTGAAAATGATTCCAGCTATTTTCCTTGTAGATGCATCAACCGGCAAAGTGATGGATGATAAATTGAGAGGAGAAGCATTGGATCAGAAATTAAAAGAGCTTTTTCAGTAAGCAGACTTACTTTATGTGATCACAAATACGTAGGCAATACGTTTAAAACATCTCCATTTTGGAGGTGTTTTTTTTATGGATAAAGTAAATAGATTTTAGCCAATTGAATGTTTTCAATAAGCAATCTTAAGAAATGAAGCTTTGCTTTTTTCCCTCTTTTAGATTTTTATCATTATGCAAATGTGATTACTTCTTAGTATATCACGAGCTTGTTTTTGTGATAGGCAGATTTAAAAAAGATGATTGGTAGTGCGTAATTGCGGAATGCTTAATCAAAAAAGAGAATTAAAAATTAAAAAAAAAATAAAATTTTATTCACCCTTTTCTTTAATTGCTTGAGTATAGTATGTTGAAGTAGTAAATTAGGAGCGGCATTAAAGTGAATTAAATTCAAATGGAGCATTTAAGTATTGACTAAGCTACTCATAAATAGAACCATTTTAGAAGAACTGTTTAAGGAACACTATAACAGTTTGTATTATCATGCCCAAAGTTTTTTAAACGACTCCGAAGTTGCGAAAGATATTGTGAACGATTGTTTTGAGGAAGTTTGGAACAAACGCAATCAATTGGATATTTCCTATTCTTTAAAATCATTCCTATATAGCATGGTCAGGAATAGATCTTTAAATTACCTGAAACGACAAGAAGTGGAGAAAAAATACATTAGCAGAACTTTACACAGTTCCGGATATGGTGAAGACGAATATCAGGATTATGATTCTGTGCTGGCTGAAATCAGGAAAGCCATTGAAGAATTGCCGCCACAAGGCCGAAGTGTATTTAAAAAATGCTTTATCGAAAATTTAAGTTATAAGGAAACAGCAGAAGAATTAAATATCTCTGTGAATACCGTAAAAACCCATGTAACCAATTCTTTAAAAAGATTGCGTCAGGATCTTGACCGCGATTTATTATTGTTTTTTCTTCAGGTTTCGAAGAAAAAGTAAAAAAGAATTCACCCTTTTTATTTTTTCCTTGTGTTAGTTCTGTAAGAGAGAATATTTAAAATATCTCAAAATCGATAATTTACAAGAAAGATGAAAAAATCATATGATCATGATCAATTGGAGGAGGTTTTTCAAGTGCTGAAAAATCCTCAAAAATATTGGTCTGACTTCTTTCAAAAATATGAGAGCAACCAACAAATGCTTGATTTGTACGAAGAGTTGCGGCGATACAAAGAATCTGGACAAAAGTTAGAGCAGATTGATGCTCCAAATATTGGCCTGGAGTGGCAAAAGCTAACTTATAAATTGAAAGAGCAGCAAAGAAGAAAGATGGGATGGATGGTAGCGGCAAGTGTTGCTGTTTTGCTTTCATGTACATTCATTTTTCAATTTGACAGAATTGTCAATCTAATGGAACTGGATGGGAATCAGCTTGCGCAAATCGAAAAAGGAAACAGCAAAGCTTTATTAATTACTTCCGGCGGGAATGAATACCGTTTAGAAGAGGGTATGAATAGAATCATCTCCGAACAGGAGGGAGTGCAAATTCGTACCGATTCAAACCATGTTGTTCAGTATACCGGTATCGCAGGAGAGAGTGACGAAAGCTTGGCTGATCTGTTCAATACATTGAAAGTACCGCGTTTGGGAGAATATCAACTGGTTCTGTCTGATGGAACAAAGGTTTGGTTAAATTCGGAATCAGAACTTCGTTATCCTGTGAAGTTTACCGGCGAAACAAGAGAAGTGGAACTGATTGGTGAAGCATACTTTAAGGTTAAGAAAAATCTTAAGAAACCTTTCTTTGTAAAAACCAGCAATATAAATACCTGTGTTTTGGGTACTGAGTTCAATGTGAGTGCTTACCCCAACGAAGAACTAAATATTACTTTGGTTGAGGGGAGTGTTGAGTTAAATTCAAAACAATTTTCAGGTAAGCTGCGATTGATTCCAGGCGATAATGCCAATTTGAAAATTGGAGGAGATCAAATTCGTGTTTCACAAGTGGATGTGAGAAAATATACTGCTTGGAGAGACGGGTATTTCTATTTTGAAAAAGAACGACTGGAAGATATATTAACAAAGTTGGAACGTTGGTACGATTTTAAAGTTTTTTATCAAAATACGGCTGTTAAGGACTATGCCTTTAGAATGCGGGCCGATCGGAATGAGGATTTTGCAGAAATTGTCAGCAGGTTGGAGCAGACTGGCAGAATAAGCCTGAAATTAAAAGGGAATGTAATTGTGGTTTCCGATGTTAATCGATAAATAAATCCAATAACCAATTATAGAAATCTCCTAATGAGTCCCGGTAGTTATCGGGATAGGGAGTAAAAAAAGGGATAGTTGGAGCTATCCCTCAAATTAACCGTTCATCCTTGGAGGGATGAACTATTGTTTAATCTTCATTACAAATTTATGAAAAAAAATCTAACCCACCTTATCCTATGTCGGGATAGGGCAAAAACCCGACAGTGGCTTATGAGACTTGCTGTATTAAAAATGGTGTTATTGATGAGTTTACTAACGACCTTTGGTCGGGTGAATTCTCAAATGATCATTTCGAATTTGAAATTAGAGGCTGTAGAACTCTCTGCAGCGCTAGAAAAAATTGAAAATCTTACAGATTATGATTTTGTATTCTCTTACGATGATGTAGAGGGCTATAAAGTATCAGTGGATATGGAGTCTGCGACACTAGAGGAGTGTATGGATCAGATGTTACAGAATCTGCCTTTTGACTACAACGCAGAAGGTGATGTGGTGATTGTATCCTACAAGATACCTGAGCCTAAAATTATTGAGCAACAAGAAAAAAAAGAAATTAAAGGAACTGTTACCGACAAAGATGGGATTCCTCTGCCTGGGGTATCAGTTTTTATTAAAGGAAGTACAACCGGAGCTGCAACTGATATAGATGGAAACTATACTTTAAAAGTTTCTGAAAATGGAGATATTCTTGTGTTTTCCTTTGTAGGAATGGAATCCCAGGAAATTGGGTACAACGGACAAAATGTTTTAAATGTAAGCTTGCATTTAGATACCAAAGGATTGGGCGAAATTGTAGTCATTGGATATGGTACCACCAAAAAAGAGCGAATTGGTAGTGCTATATCTCAAGTAAATGCTGATGAAATTGAAGAACGATCAGCAGGAGCTGTTAGTTTCGATCAAATAATTGGAGGCCAGATAAAAGGTGTTCAAATAAATCAATCTTCTGGAGCACCAGGTTCAGCTTCAACAATTCGAGTAAGAGGAATCACCTCTCCATTTGCAAGTGGAAATAATCAACCATTGTTTGTAATTGATGGAGTTCCGTTTAATGGAGATGTTGCAACAGGAAATGGAAGTTTTAGTGGTGGAGAGAATCCACTGTTGAGTATTTCTCCTTCCGATATTGAAAGTGTTTCTGTATTGAAGGATGCTAGTGCAACAGCAATTTATGGTTCCAGAGGTGCAAATGGAGTTATCATTGTAACAACTAAGCGTGGGAAAAAATCAAGTCGAACTGATATTAAATTGAACTATGTATATAGCGTTTCAAACCCATTGAATACCCAGGATGTTCTTGACGCTGATGGATTCAAGTCATTACATTCCATGATTGCTCAAAATACAATCAATTCATTTTACGAAGGAACAGCATCTTATATTGGATTTAGCGATGCTGACTTAGTTATTGATTCAGATACGGGTGAGAGCAGGGAAAGTATTTACAATCTTTTTTCCGGCGAAACTATTCCAGTATTTGGTAATGCCAATACTGATTGGCAAAATAAGATATATCGCGAAAATGCAGCAACCCACCAGTGGAATCTGAGTTTTAGTGGAGGGGATGACAAAACAAATTATGCTTTTGCTCTGTCTCACACTAATCAGGAAGCTTTAATGATTAATGAAGAATTTAAAAGATATGGTGCCCGATTAGCTGTTGATTCAGATGTAAATGATTGGTTGAAAATAGGAACATCTATAAATTATAGTGGAATAAAAAATATATCTGGTCGCCAGACATTAGTTGGGTATGGATCACCAACAGATGCAATGATTTCAAGGCCTGATTTTGAGGTGTATAAGGAGGATGGAAATTTTAACCGAATTCCAGAATTCTGGCAAGGATACGGATACGGAATGGGAGGTTATATTTATGAGAACCAAAATCCTGTTGCCGGTATGGAAAATAATATTGAGTCAAAGACCAACTCTTTTATTGGAAATGCCTACCTAAGCGTTGAGCCTATACAAGATTTATCTTTAAAAGCACAGATAAATGTTCGGTCTTTTAATACTGTAGGTTCTGATTTTGCACCAACACGGGCTCAAAGTTATGATGTGTTTAATACAGATAGAAAAAGCATGTTGTCAAATAGCCTTTCTGATATCACAAATGTTTCTAGTGTTTTTCAGGCTAACTATGTGAAGAACATTAACGATCATTATTTTACGATAATGGGCGGAATCTCATATGATCGAAATTTTTATCATAGCGAGTATCAAACCTACCTTGGTACTGCTGATGATTATGTACTTACAAATACCTCTTCAGCAGCAACTCATTTTTATTCTCAGGGAGGGAAAGCCGAAAGTGGAACAAACTCTATTTACAGTCGATTGCAATATTCTTATTTAGCAAAGTACACTGCAACGGCTAATTTTAGAACAGATGAGTCTTCAAAGTTTGCACCCGGAAATAAGCGTGCCTATTTTCCTTCTGTTGCTTTAAATTGGAATATCGTAAATGAGGGATTTATGAAAGATCAAACATTTGTGAGCCAATTAAAATTGCGCGGAAGTGTTGGAAGAACGGGTTCTTCAAATGTAAGCGATTTTAGTTACCTGCAATTTTTTGGAGTGGGTCAAATCGAGACTGCTAATTACGATGGTCAGTCAACAATTGTGAATTCTAATAGCTTTCCAAACAAAGATATTAAGTGGGAAACAACAACAGAATACAATTTAGGACTTGACTTTTCATTTTTTAATGATCGTTTGTATGGAAGTATTGATGTTTACAATAAATATACGAAAGATGTTTTGGCTCCATCTCCAATTTTTCTTGAGGCAGGATCTCCTAATTTCATAAGTAATCTCGCTGAAATAAGTAATAAAGGAATTGAATTTGATTTTGGGGGTTATTTTGTTAAAAATGATCAATTCTCATGGAGTGCCGACTTTAATATTGCTTTAAATAGGAATAAAGTCGAGGATATTCATGGCGCATCTCTTTCTCAGTATCAAATGGATAATTTTATAGAAGGCGAACCTGTTGGTACTATAAAGGGATACCGAGTTGAAAAAATTATTCAGGATAACTCCGAAATAGCAGCTTTGAACTCAAGTTCTCCAACAGGGACTTACTATAAGGAAACGACAGGAGCTGGTGATTATTTGTACAAAGACATGAATGGAGACGGACGAATTACATCTGATGACAGAGTCGTTATAGGAAATATGCAGGCTGATTTTTTTGGTGGTTTTTCGACAACTTTAACTTATAAGGGTTTGTATTTATTTGCAGGCTTCCAGTACTCTGTTGGAAATGAAAGAGAGTGGGGGAATTACCGATCTTTAATAGGGAGCCCAACAGTTTTTGCAAACATGGCAAAGGAGGCTTTAACTGATACCTGGACTCCTGAGAATACTGATGCTAAATATACACGTTTGATTTATGGGAATTACGACAATGCAAGTGTAAATGACCGTAACATTCAGGATGCATCTTATTTAAGGTTCAAGATTTTAAGACTAGGTTATCAGGTTCCTGAAAATATTTTAAAGAATTCTCCATTGCAAAATGTGAATGTATTTGTTTCAGCTTCAAATCTATTTACTGTTACAAGTTATAAGGGGCTGGATCCCGAGGCTATCAATAGTTCGTATATAAGTTCTGGTGTTATTGGTGGGGATGATTATCCGTTTGCTAAAACATTTTCACTGGGTGTAACTGTTGGATTTTAAATGACAATTAAATTAAAAGATATGAAACGAGCTATGAGTAAAGTTTTTTCGCACTGCGGGATAATTATTGGCGACTTCCATATGGCCATCACAAAAAACTATAATCATATGAAAAAATATAATTTTATTTTTCTACTAGGATTTATGCTATCCATTTTGTCTTGTGATATCATGGGCTCATTAGATGATATCGAGCCTCTTAACAAACTTGAAGAAAGCGAGGCTTTTACTGATGATATAAAAGTTGAAGCAGCATTGAATGGTGTTTATGCCACATGGCGAAATGCATCAGGAAGGTACCTGCCAGGTAATATTATGGCTTTATCGGGTAATTATAGCCGTAACTATAATACTGCGTTTAACGAAAATAATATCGATTACAATAATTCTGATATTCGTGAAGCTTACGTTGGGTATTATGAGTTAATTCAGCGGGCTAATTTTTTGATTGATGCAATGCAGAGTGATCAACCTATAATAGGGATGAGTGATTTCCGAAGAGCTGAAGTAGAATCAGAAGCAAGAATTTCCAGAGCAATGAGTCATTTGTTTTTATTGGAGATTTTTGGTCAGTTTTATGATGTTAATTCGACTTATGGAATTGTTTTAAAAATGACTGCCTCTCGCGAACTTGAAAATCCTAAAAGAAATACAGTACAGGAAGTTTATGATGCTATTATTGAAGATTTAGATTTTGCAATTTTAAATGCTCCGGAGTTTACACCGCATTACAAAATGTCTAAATCTGTAGCCCAGGCTTTTAAAGCAAAAACATTATTATATATGGGCTTATACAGCGAGGCTGCGGATATGGCTTTAGCAGTAATCAATGATTTTTATTATCCTCTGGAAAGTAATTATAATGATATTTTTAAGAATGGATATAACTCACAAGAGGTATTATTTGCTCCGCTTTCCGTAGCATACGGCGAAAGTGTACCTGTTAACATTAGCAATTACTACACACCTTTAGCAATTGAGCAAATTGCTGATTTGGAGGCTGAGGATGATATCTCTGAAACAGTGTATGACAAACGATATACTTTTGCACACATCGATGGCGTACCCATGGGACTAAGAAATGCTAAATATCCGTATAATTCTGCGACTGAAGGACAGCAGTCCAATACTCATTTTATTATGAGAACAGCAGAAGTTTATCTTATTTATGCCGAAGCAAAAGCAAGATTAGCTGTTGGCACAACGGTTGATCCTGAAGCTCTAGATAAGCTGAATGAAATCAGAATAAGAGCTAATATGCCTGTTAAATCTCCAATCACTAAGGAAGCTCTTCTTGAAGATATTCGTATTGAGAAAAATTTAGAATTATTTGGCGAGTTTGGACAGCCTTGGTTCGATTTAATTCGATATAATATGTATGGGGATATTGATATTTCGTTGATCAAATCATCCATTGTTTCGATTGATCAGCTAACAATGCCAATACCCAGAGCAGCATTTGCCGGAAATAATGCTTTAATCCAAAATCCGGGCTATTCAAAATAATTTTAAAGGAGGAGGTGAAAAACTTCCTTCTAGTAAGCAACCGGCGCTGTTTTTAGTGATATGTCTTGCAATGTGTTTGGACATAGTATGTGTAAATAAACTGTAATTTAGAAGTTTAAGATGAGAAAGATTGATTTAATAATAGGTTTCGTGTTATGTTTTATGTGTGGATGTACCATTGCACCAAGCGGGTATGTAATAAATGGTACATGCAGTGAAAAGGATTTTGATGGTAAAGCCGTCCTTTTAAGCTCAACATCTGATACGCTTCAAGTGGCTGAAATCATTGATGGCAAATATGAATTTAAAGGTCAGGTAGATCAACCCACAATGGCCCAAATTATTATCAGTCATACAAGTTTGGACTTGATACTTGAAAATGATTCCTACGAGGTAATTGCTAATGACTATGTGAAGTATGCTAAAGGAGGTAAGATTAATACTTTGGTTTATGGATATAATTCTAATGAAGATTTTGTTGCTTATCGAAAAGACTATAAAGAAGCAGTTATGAGGGAGTTCACGGGTCTTGATATGATGAATAAAGTTGCTGTAGATAATGCCAGAAAGAATGTAAATACCAAACAATCTGCTTATCTTAAATTGATTAAGAGTTTTCAGAATAATGTGTTGGACGGAGATGATCCAGCAATAGCTAAACTATTTGTTTTATCAATGCATTATGATTGGAAGAAGTATGATATCAATAAAAGTCTTGAATTGCTGGGGCAATATGAGAAGGAGTTGGGCAACAATGAATTTTTAAATCGGTTAAGACAAAGTTATCTTAATGAGATAAAAGTTGAGGAGAAGCGTAAGTCTGTAGCACCAGGTAAAACCTTTAAAGACGTTTTTGCAATAGGAATTGATAACAAAGAAGTGAAATTATCGGATATTGTTTCTGAGAATAAGTATACACTCTTCGAAATGTGGGCATCTTGGTGTGGTCCTTGTCGTGGTGAGTTTCCTCATCTGAAGAAAGCGTATGGAGTTTATCATGAAAAGGGCTTTGAAATCTATGCACTTTCGTTCGATGATAATATGAAGCAATGGACGAAAGCATTGAAACAGGAAAATGTTCCTTGGATTAATGTTGTTGATTTTAAAGGGTTTGAAAGTTTGGCCGCTCAAGAGTATGTAGTGCAAGGTATCCCAGCTAGTTTTTTAATTTCTAAAGAAGGAATTATTGTTGCCGTAGGTGATGATATAAGGGGTTTTTCTTTAGATGAAAAATTGAAAGAATTATTCGAAAATTAGTCCCTTCGAGTCATAAAAAATAAGATTGTTTTCGGTCAACATTGTTCCTGAAGGGAAAATTATAAGTGTAAATGCGCCACGCTCTTCCGGAGGAATCTGTGATATTTTGGATGAACTGAAGAATTTGTAAAAGTAAAGCTTTTTTATTTTTACTATTTGAAAATGACAAGCCACCTCCGACCCCGGGGGTGGTTTTTGTTTTTCACCCAGCCAAACTTTTAAAGAATTGAGACACTACCAACACAAACCTGAGAGATTGCCTGTTGAAGCCATTAAATTACCAATTGGGTACCAATTGTTGCCTCGGGGAGCCATCAGATTACTAATTGACGGGTACAACTTGCCAATTGGACGCCACAAGTTGCCGATTGAAAGCAAAAAAGTCCCGAGGCGAGGGTGACACCTGCCTCGGGACTAATAAAATCGGGTGTTTCAGAATTTAATCATTTAAGTATTTATTCCTTCGCTCCTCATTTTTCCAAAATACATAGCGGCCACACTCACGAATTGAGCTTACCCGCTCCATAAGTAAAGTATAAGCTTTATCGCGTAATAATTTATTCGGACTGCTTTCATCTTTTGAACCATTTGAAACAGCCAGTAATTCAGACATTGCATACGAAGTTGTACGGGCATTCTGTAAAGAGGTAAGATCGAAACCAATCTTAGTTAAAGGATCTTGATTTTTCTCACCTAAGACGGCCAATTCAAGCAAATCCTGAATCATATCGGCATGTCCGCCACCTTCACGAATTCGCATAACTTTCTTTTTAACAGCAACATTGTTACGAAATGCAAAACTGAAATGATGCAGCATTTCATCTCTTAGATCATATGCGGCAGGAGATTGTTCCAGCCACTCTTTTTGAGCTTCCTGCCTGGCTTGGTATTCACTCATCCAATTAGCCTGACAGTATCTTGTTGCTCCAGAAAGAGAAGGGATCTCATCAATAAATGTTACGTTCAGTCCGGCCTTTGCAAGTTCTTCTCTGTCTTTAAGAGACTCTACGGCTAGAGTTTCCGCGCTGGCAGTTATCTTGTCGATAGGTTGGTTTGGCAATTTCACTTTCGAAAGCGACAGTGCTTTAATTTTTTCTTTCCATGTTTCAAAATCGTTTTGATAGTCCACGATATTAATGTATTAATTGTATATTTCAGAGCCCATCGGCCTCCTCTTCCAAACTCGCATCTCAAAACGATCCGGTTGATGATCAGCCGATGGGTTGTCTGTTTTTACCCGAAACAGATCTTTTCCATTTCAACAAATGTGAAATTAAGTAAAATCTGCATTTTAATAAAGTGTCAAGTTTGCCAAGTTTTACCGATTCAGTGAAATTAATGAAATTTAACAAATGGTTCGGGAGACTGTTAATGGAATTTATTTGGTTTGTGTGCAGGTGTGAGCTATCTGTGTGTATGTTTGTTTTTATTAGAGGTTGAACTAATAATATGCATTTGCAGATGTGCTGGCAGCAGGGGATGTAAAATAGGGTAAATTTCAGAACTGAATTCAGTTTGTATAAATGTTTAATAGGTTGAGCCAGGTTTAAGCCAATTGAGAATAGGTTATTTTGTAGAAATCTGTATATACAGAGCAAAATCTTTCTAAGTCTTATACCAATTTAATTTCAAAACAGACTTTAAATAATATGAATTAATTTTTAGCTGTATCGAGGCAAAAAAGTAAAGCACAGCCATGTTGCGATGCATCTTTTTTAACGAAGATATAGCTGAAAAGAAACATTTTATAAGGCATGTTTTGATGTTAATTTGGTATTCCGGTAAAGTTTTTCAGGTTCTCAATTTTTAGGGTGATTTGCTTATTGAATGTTTCGGCGAAAAATTTGAAACGTAATCGTGTTGTAAATCAATCCAATATTTCATGTCTGATATCCACCGTTCTATTGAATGAAGCTTGTGCAGATAAATTTTTCATGAAATTATCTATCCCCTATCAGCTCTATGTTTTCAGCTGTTTTTTGAAGTGCTTACAGCTAAATTTCCGGGCAGTATGAAATTTACGTCTGCAATTTATAATGATTAATTTTGATTTAACCTGACGAATGTTTTTTTGATTATTACTGTTCTTGTCAGCCAATTTTATTTGTTGCTTTTAATCGATATGCCGGCAAGCTTCAGTTTTGGAAATACCATTTCTATTTTTACTTTTGAAAAATCTTAACCACAGCCTATACCTGCAATCCATGACCACACAAAATCAATTTCAAAAAATAAAATCGGGAGATTCCAAAGCATTCGAAGTACTATTTAATCAGTTGTATCCTTCGATGTGTGTGCTGGCCCGAGAATATGTGAAGGACGATGGAATTGCTGAAGATATAGCTCAGGAAGCTTTTGTTAAATTGTGGAATACCCGGGATCGATACGAAAATATTTCCTCGATTAAATCATTTTTGTACGTGATGGTTAAAAATCTTAGTCTTAATTATTTGAAAAGAGATAAGTTGGGCTGTAAATTTACAGAAAGTCTCAATAAAGAAGATTATCATTATTTCAACAATCGTATTGTTGAAGAAGAAACATATCGGATTTTGCAGCAGGCTATCGATGATTTGCCTCATAAGAGTGCTGTTGTAATGAACCTAAGCTTGCAGGGGATGCGAAATCAGGAAATTGCCGAACGCCTTGGAGTATCGGTTAATACTGTAAAAACTCTGAAATATAATTCGATGAAAACTCTTAGAGTTAAATTAAAACACTACTTCTTTATCCTTCTTCTTTTACTCGGGGAAATTTAATTTACTCACTGGAATGATTCTCCCGAAGTGGATTTCTAATTTGTTAGTTTGTAATAAACAGGTTTAAAATTTAGGTTCATTGCTGTTTGTTTATACTTTCTACGCTGTATAGGGAAAATAATTCTCGATCCGTTTCTTTGAACTGTATTAATACAACTATAATACTTAAGGTATTTGAATGTGGTATAGTTATTTTTTTAATCTCATTCATCTACTTTTAAACCCCGATTGTTTTATAATATAGAAATGAAACCGTAAACATGAAAGAATTGCGCCGTGAATATCAAATTGCTCAATTGATCTCGAAAGAGATTATTGATGAACTTTCAGCTGATGAAGTGAAAAAACTTGAGACGTGGAAGTCCGAATCGAAGGCAAATAAAGAACTATACGAAATTATTAAAAGGGGAGAAAACAGAGTTGAAAGAAATAATTACGCAGCAAATCTAAATGTGAAGTTGGCTTTTGGTAAGGTAAGAGATAAAATTAAACCCCAGCAAAAAATCATTCGTTTGAAAGAATGGAGACTGAGAATTGCCGCTGTTTTGGTAATTGGAGTATTGGTTGGGACACTTTATCATATTTCAACGAAAGATTTAAAATATGAATCTGAATTGGCCGCTTCAGCCATAGAGCCAGGATCATCAAAAGCTGTATTGCAGCTCTATAATGGAGAAAGGCTGCAGTTGGAAAATAAAAGCATTGACAGCATTGTGGAAAAAGATGGAACCATTATTAGTAATTTAAATGGAAAACTATCTTATACCTCTAATGAAGATGTTGCTTTGCAAACAATTTATAATACGGTTACGGTTCCAGTTGGGGGTGAGTATCAATTGACACTTTCAGATGGAACTAAAGTAATGCTGAATTCTGAGTCGGAAATAAAGTTTCCTGTTCAGTTTAACCAAAATAAGAGGAAAGTCTGGATCGAAGGGGAAGTTTTTTTCGATGTGGCACACAATAAAAACAAGCCCTTTCTTGTGGATGTTAAGGATGTTGAAATTGAGGTTTTGGGGACAGAATTTAATGTAGAAGCATACAATGATCAGAAATCGGTAGTGACCACACTGGTTCGGGGAAGTGTAAAGTTAAGCAAAGGGCAGGAAAGTGTCATTATTAAGCCCGATCAGCAAGCCTTTATTTTCGATGAAGGAGAACAGTTTGCAGTGAAAAATGTAACTGCTGAAAATTACGCATTATGGAAAGATGGAGTGTTCTACTTTGAAGAAGCTGATCTGGGAACAATAATGCAAAAATTGGAAAGATGGTATGGAATAAAAGTATTCTACATGAACCAAACAATAAAGATGAAACGCTTTTCTGTTGAAGTAAAAAGGTACGAAGAAATTAAGGATGTGCTGAACATGTTGGCCAGAACAAACAAAGTACATTTCGAGATAAAAGAGAATGTAATAACTGTTAAAAATTAAAATAAAAAAAGAGCAAAAGTTATCTCACTAACTTTTGCTCGGTGAGTAGTAACCCAATTCCCGCACGGAATTAAATTATTAACCCTAAATGCAAATTTATGAAAAAAAGTGAAACCCGGAGTTTTTGTCGTGAAAAACTCTACAAACCTTTATTAGCAATGAAGATTACCCTGATGCTAATAGTGTTGAATGCTATGCAGTTGTCTGCAAGTGTTTATTCACAAAACACCAAGTTCGATTTGAACATGACCAACCAATCATTGGTCGAAGTGTTTAAAGAGATCAGAAACAATAGTGATTTTACTTTTGTGTATGATTTAGAAGATGTAGAAACAGTTAAAAATCTGGACATTGACCAGAGAGGGGCTACTGTTGAAGAGATTCTTGACAACTGTTTGCAGAATACGAACTTAAGCTACGAAATTGTTGATAAAGTAGTAATTGTTAAGCAGAAACCAATTGTTGCACCTAAGCCAATTCAACAAGAAAAAAAGGAAATTCATGGCAGCGTTATGGATACAAATGGTATTCCTCTGCCAGGGGTTTCTGTGGTTGTTAAAGGAACAATGATTGGTGTAATTACTGATATTGAAGGAAACTATACTTTGGAGGTGTCGAAGAGTGCTAAGGTGTTGGTTTTTACATTTGTAGGAATGCAAAAGAAAGAAATGCTGCTTACCGAAAATATTTCCGAGATAAATGTGGTTTTGCAGGAGGATGTTTCACTGTTGGGTGAAGTAACTGTTGTTTCTACGGGTTATCAAACAATACAGAAAGAAAAAGTAACAGGAGCAATTGTATCTATTGGAGCAAAAGAACTTGAGACAAAGAATGTAACGAATCTTGCTGAAAATTTAGAGGGGACTGTTCCTGGTCTTGTGCGTTACAATGGAAAAACAACAATCCGCGGTATAGGAACTTTAAATGCCAATGAGAACATACTTTTGGTAGTTGATGGGTTACCTGTAGAAGGGGATATGAAAGATATTAATCCTTATGATGTAGAGAGTGTTACTGTGTTGAAAGATGCAGCGGCAACAGCAATATACGGAGCAAGAGCATCCAATGGTGTTATTGTGGTTGTAACCAAAAAAGCAAGAGGGAAGGATCAGTTTTCGGTTGAAGTTTCAGGCAATCTGAGTTATTTTGAAAAACCAGATTACAGTAAATATGGTTATATGACCTCTGCGCAGCAGGTCGATTTTGAAAGCAAGTATTACGATTGGTTTTTTAATGGAGGGAAATATGGTACAGTAGATGAAATGGTATCTTCTACTGAAAGAAGCATTGAAAGTGGTAATATGATCGCACCAATACAATACGCTTACTACCAGTTGGCAAAAGGAGATGTTACACAGGAGCAGCTAAATGCCAGGCTTTTAGATTTAAAGAAAAATGATTTCTATGAAGAATACAGGGAGCATGCTCTTCAGAATCAAATAATTCAACAGTACAATATTGCAGTAAGATCAAATAATGATCGGTCTGAGTCCAATCTTGTAGTGAATTACAAAGATGATAATTCAGGAATCATTAATGCCTATAATAAGCAACTGAATATTTCTTACCGGGGGAAGTTTAAGCCTGCTAAATGGTTGGATTTTAATTATGGAGCAAATATGGTCATTGGGAAAACGCGCTCTCATGGCGATTACAATGCAAGTACACCATTTAATGTTCCTTCCTACTACAATCTTTATAATGAAAATGGTGAGAAAGCCTACTATTCACTCAGCGATTTTAATGTGTACAGCTCATACAATGATGTATTTGAATCAAATACAAAGCTGCATTCTTTAAAATACAATCATCTTGATGAATTGGATAGAAATTTTAGCAATACAACAACCCGAAATAATAGATATTTCATACATCTTAACATTAAACCTTTACCTGGATTAACTATAGAGCCTCAATTTCAGTATGAAGATAACCACTCTGATACAAGGGTGCTTTCTGAGTCGGAAAGTTACTTTATGAGAAAATTGCAAAATACTTGTACGACTCAGTCAGGTTCAGGAACAGCCGCAGATCCTTATGTTTATAAAAATTTGTTACCCGAAGGAGGTCGCTTGCTTACCTCTAATCAAAAGTCGCCTAGTTATACTTTTCGTACCCAGGTAAATTATACCAAAGAATTCGGAAAGCATGATGTTTCGATCATTGCCGGAACAGAATTTCGACAGACCCGATCGTACGGAACAAGGGGAGGTTTATTTGGCTACAATGACCAATTGCAGGTACAATCTACATCATCTATAGATTTTAATGCTTTAAGTAAAATAAATTCATCGTTCTGGAATTTTTTTGCGACTCCTGCAAATATGTTTAGGGATGTTAATGTTTTTGGATTGAGTACCGACACAAAGCACCGTTACGCTTCGGGTTACGCCAATTTTACTTATACATTTGATGAAAAGTACAACGTTTTTGGTTCTGTTCGTAAGGATTATGCCGACCTGTTTGGCGGAGCCCCAAAATTCAGAGGAAGTCCGCTGTGGTCAACAGGTCTTGCTTGGAATATCTCCAACGAGGATTTTATGAAGGATAAAGAGTCGATCAACTTTCTGAAGTTGAGAGTCAGTTACGGGGTTACTGGAAATATTTCAACGGATTATACAAGCCGTTTAACTGCATCGATTACCGGAACACAACTTTATACCAATTTGCCGATAGCTTCAATTAAAACGCCGCCTAATGCTAAGTTGCGTTGGGAAAAAACATCTACAATTAATATTGGTTTCGATCTTAGTATGTTCGACTATCGATTGAAGACAACCTTTGATTGGTATAGGAAAGAAGGATCTGATTTGCTGGCAAAAAAACGACTGGATGTAACTCAGGGGTATTCAACTCAGGTTATTAACAATGGCGATATGCTAAACAAAGGTGTGGAACTAAGCCTGAGTTACGATTGGATAAGACCTGTTAAGGAAAATGGGTTTGCGTGGTCATCGACATTAAATCTGAGCAGAAATAAAAATGAGATCACTAAAGTTGATGATATTGTAACAACACCATATGCACTTGCAGGTAGTGGAACATTTAAAAAGGGATGTCCTGTTAACTCGCTGTTTTCATATCAATACAAGGGGCTTGACGAAACAGGTTTGCCTCAGTACCTTCTTTCTGATGGAACACTAACTACTGATGAGCTTCCTTCCTCGGATATTGATGCAGTGGTGTTTTCAGGTTCAAAAGACCCAAAAATGAATATTTCGCTGAACAATCAAATAGCCTACAAAGGATTTAGCATAGGTGTTTTTGCAGTGTATTATGGCGGGCATTATTTTCGTGACAATGCGGTAAGTGCATTTTCAAGTCCGGGTTATGGACCACTACCAGCTTACCTGTTGAATAGTTGGACTCCGGAAAATACCAACACCGATATTCCCGGTGCAGGACAGTACTATCGATCTGAAATGCTTTATACCTCAGACCAGTTACAGAATGCCGACAGATGGGTGAAACATGCTGATTTTATCAAGATTAGAAATATTGTATTTGCATACGAACTCCCAAAATCGATAGCGGAAAAGATAAAAGCCAGCAGCATCAAACTGCGTTTTCAAATTGACAATCCCAAAACTGTTTGGACAAGGGATAATTTACAGGATGATCCTGAAACAGGAAGCTTACCGATTCCAACTTCATACGTATTTGGTGTAAATCTTAATTTTTAAAGTAATGAAAATGAAACGTCCATGAGTAAATAATGATTCACTCAAATACGAGTAGGTTTATTTAATCATGATAAGTTTCATCTGACCATAACATGAAAAATATAAACAGATGAAAAATAACATATACATAGTAATGATTCTTGCAGTGCTTGGGTTTACAGCCTGCGAAGAATATACCGATATAAAGCCAAAGGGCAAAAATTTACTGGAAACTGCAGACGAACTTGAATATTTATTGAACTACAGTTTTAATAGTGCGTACGCTTTTAACCTAAGAGATCTATATGATTTGGACAATGATATGTACTCATATGGCTACGGTGACATACCTACGATTCTTAGTGGAACTGTAAAAGATCTGCAATATGCGCGCCTGACTTACGATGCTGGTATTGATCGGGCTGCGCTTACAAAAACAGATCGTGTTTATGAGGGAATTTACTCGATTATTTGTACGCGTTTGAACATGATTCTGGAGCAGGCTCCTAATGTTAACGATGATCCGGACAAAGTGGAGGAGCTTAAGTCCGAAGCACTTGTGTTGAGAGCATATCTTCATTATATTTTGGTAAATATTTATGCCAAAGCTTACAATCCTTCTACTGCCGAAACAGATGGTGGAATTGCATACATGAACAAAACTGACTTTGAGAGTCTGTCCGTAAAGAGTACTGTGGCTGAAGTGTATCAGAATATGCTTTCAGATATCAATGCAGCATTGGAATCTAATTCGCTTCCTGATCAACCTGCCACTGCGATGCGTGTAGCCAAAGGTTTTGCTTATGCCGTAAAAGCAAGAATTCTCCTTTCGATGCGCGACTATGAAAATGCATTGATTGCTGCCGGGTCGTCTTTGAGTTACAACAATACATTAGAAGATCATCGTGCATTTATAGGTGCCGATAATCTCACTCGTGTTGGATTGGAGGCAGAGGATAATCTATTTTTTATAACTAGTCAGGACTACAATCCAACTCAAAGTAATATTTCCATAGATATTATTAACAACTACTATGAACCCGGAAATATAATTAAAGATTTTGTTGGGAGTGATGGGTTTCCAATACTGGATATTGAATATGGAGAGTATTATACCGGTATTACAGGAGCTGCTTTGTGGTATGCGGCCGATTACCAGCAAAATGCAGCCGGCATGACGACTTCCGATACTTATCTGATAAAGGCAGAATGTTTGATAAGAACAGGAGAAGTGCCAGCAGCAATGGATGTAATTAATTACATAAGGGAACGACGAATTACACCTGATGTATATGCTCCTGTTAATGCTTCCAATGAATTAGAAGCAATGACTTATTTAAAGAAAGTATCGCGGATAGAATTCTTATGTACGTGGAAGAATTTTGTGAATATAAAACGATGGAATACTGAGGATGCCTACAAGGAGACTATTAATAGGAACATTAATGGAATCATTTATACATTAACCCCTGATTCTCCATTATGGATTTTTCCATTTCCACAGAGCGCAACAAACTATAATCTTAATTTAACTCAGAATTATTAATGATTTTAAACATGGTGTCTTTTACAGACACCATGCTTTAATTTTTTTATATAAATACAAAACACCAACATGAATTTTAGAAATTTGTTTTTTGTAATGACTTTAACAGGCATTACACTGGTAACCTGTGCTCAGGAAAGAAACAATGGGTATACTCTTACCGGAGATATTGAAGGACTTCAAAATGCTGAGGGATATATATACCTGTATGGAGCTGTTCAAAATGGCGAGCAGGTAAATGATTCTTTACCCATAAATAACGGACATTTCGTATTTAAAGGATATACGGAAGAACCAGTACGTGCAACAATTTATTTTCAAAGCAAATACCAAGTTAAGGCGAATACCATATTTGAGTTTTTTTTAGAAAACTCAAACATCAAAATAACAGGAGTTTCCGATACAACTCAGCTTCTCTCTCTGAAAGAAGGAAGAGTTACAGGATCACGATTACAGGATGAGTTTACTAAATTTAATGAAGATGCCACCAAATTTACCGGCTTTAATAAATGGCAGGAAGAGTATATGGCTGCCATGGCAAAGAAGGATACGGTTACAATTGCAGCACTTCAAAATAGGAGTAAGGAATGCTACGTTAAGTACGATAAATTTGTCGAAGACTATAGAAAAAACAATCCTAATAGTTTGGTGTACTTGTATGTTCTAAGTGCAGGGCTTAATCCAAGGGATGAGCAGTCGTTAAAGGATTTAAGTGGGAAAATATTGTCAATGGATTCAGACATTCAATCGAGTGTTGCAGGAAAGAACCTAATCAAGCAGGTTGACTTTTATTTAAGAGGATTTATTGTGGGCAAACAAGTGGGCGATTTTACACAAATAGATAAGGATGAAAAAGTGGTGAAGTTATCTGATTACAGAGGAAAATACTTGCTACTTGATTTTTGGGCTTCCTGGTGTGGTCCTTGCCGGGCCGAGAATCCGAATCTACTAAAAGCATTCAACAAATATCACGGAAAAGGTTTAGAGATTGTTGCCGTATCCTTGGACACAAAAAGGGAGTCATGGCTTAAAGCCATTGCAAAGGACAATCTTCCATGGATACAGGTGTCAGACCTTAAAGAAAGAAACGAAGTGGCGAATCAATTCGGGGTTAATTCTATTCCCGATAATTTCTTAATAGATCCAAATGGAATTGTCATTGCCCGTACATTGAGAGGTGAGGAGTTAGATAAAAAATTGTCTGAAATATTTAAATAATTTATCTGGTATAAATAGTTTTCAATTATGAATAAATTTCAAGTTTTATTGGCATTTTGCCTTTTGTTTGCCTCTTGTAAAAATACAGGATCGACAACCGATAACTCTTTTGCAGTGAAAGGGGAATTATCTGAACTTAAAAAAGATCTAAAAATCACCCTTTTCTATACAGGAGAGAACGGGGAGAATGTTATCGACACCACCACAACTAAGGAAGGTAAATTTTTGTTTAAAGGCAATATCTCAAATGCTGTTCAGGCAAGAATATATTACGTGTCAGATGAAGAAGTAATCGATCCGGTTTCAAAAGAGAAGTTTTATATAATGGATGCGGTAAACTTTTTTCTTTCGGCTGGCACAACAGACATAAAGGGAAAAAGATTGAGAGATGGATATGCTTCAGGTACTTTAGTACAAAATCAGTACAATGATTATTTACATTCTATAAAGAGTCTCAAGCAGGAAACAGATACTTTGTATAAAATATTACGACAGAAAGATGAGCTGGAAAATACTGTTGATACAAAACGAAATGCGGGAGAAAGGATTGCTCAAATAGGTACACAGATGAACAGCATTACGGTGAAGTTTATTTCAGAACATTTGGATTCCTACGTTTCGCTATTTTTGCTATCTGATTTAAGAAATCAGGATTTGGATGATTCAATAGTAAGTCATCTTATAAGTTCAATGAGTGATCGGATTAAAGCAACGGACGAATGGATAAAATTAAATAAGAAGGTGGAAGCTGCAAAAGCGATGGCAGTAGGGAGTAAATATATTGATTTTACCAAAAAGGATATTAACGGGAGTAGTTTCACCCTAAGTTCAATCAAGGGAAAATACGTGATTCTCGATTTTTGGGGAAGTTGGTGTGGACCATGCAGGGCAAGTCATCCTCATTTGAAAGAGGCTTATGAAAAGTACAAGTCTGAAGGACTAACAATTGTTGGTATTTGCAATGAAAAAAGCCAGGACATTGCTGCATGTGAGGAATCATGGAAAAAGGCAGTAAAGAAGGATGGCATGCCTTGGACTCAAGTATTGAATAATTACGATAAGGAAACAACAGATCTTGTGAAAGTATATGCGATAGAGGCGTTTCCAACAAAGATTCTCCTCAACAAAGAGGGGGAAATATTTGGTCGGATAGTAGGTGGCGACCCTAATATTCTTGATGAAAAATTGAAAGAATTAATAGGAAAATAAAAATAAGTTGATGCAGAGATTGTCTGTACTGAAATATGTTGAAAGAAAATCAACATATTTCAGGATCAGATATGTTTTAAAATTCCAAAGTATCACTTTTTTTATAGTTTTCCTTTCCTGTTTATGAGTTTAATGGATCGTGGACTTAATTATGTATATTTACAAAAAGACCATAGAAGATATTAATCGTATGGAAATTTATAAACTTGTTAATTGCAATCTGCCTGACATTAGTGATTCAATATAATATGGAAATAAGAAAAGTAACAATTGATAATATTTCCCAATTACAAAAAATTGGGAAAAAGACATTCGAAGAAACTTTTTCTTCGGTCAATAGTGAAGAAGATATGAATGAGTATCTGGACAAAGGATTTTCTGTCGAAAAACTGAAAGCCGAATTGAGTGATAAAAACTCTGAATTTTATTTTGCGATTCTTAAAGATAGGGTAATTGGATATTTAAAAATCAATTTCGGACAATCACAAACGGAAATTAAAGATGAAGATGCATTGGAAATCGAACGAATTTATGTTTTGAAAGAATTTCACGGAAAAAAAATAGGACAGATACTTTACGAAAAGGCAATCGAATTAGCAAAGGAGAAAAAAGCACATTACGTGTGGTTAGGAGTTTGGGAACGAAATCTGAGAGCAATTCGATTTTACGAGAAAAACGGATTTATGCAGTTTGACAAACACATTTTTAAATTAGGGAATGACGAGCAGACGGACATAATGATGAAATTACAGATGAAATAATAAAAGGCAGTAACCAGCAATAATCGACACTATCACGCATTGTATGAGTGACGACACTGTCCCGCAAAGTGTGTAAGTGATATTTCCAGGCTTAGACTTTATTCATTCTAAGCCTTTTTATGTTTTCTAAATTGGATATATAATACATTCTCCTTCCACAATGGATGTTTCGACGAAAAATTTGAAACGTAATCATGTTGTAAATCAATCTAATAATTTCATGCATGATGATCAATTGCTTTAGAGAATAATGTTATCGTGCAGAGCGAGTTGCCGGTGACTTAACATTTATTAACTTTTTTTCTAAGCCTTTACATTCACCCTATTTGCATTTTATACTGTCTTTAGGATAATGAAAAGGCTTAAAAGTAGTCTGAGAATAAAAATTACAATTACATATAAAATGAAAATGAATAGAAAAATCACTTTTGCAGCACTCTTACTCATGGTGCTAAGCAGCGTATCTTTCGGACAGATTTTAACTCCATCGAAATGGAAGGTAGAATTGTCAAAAAAGGAATTTAAAGTTGGAGAAGTTATTGATATTGTATTTAAGGCCACTATTGATAAGACTTGGCATTTGTATTCAAACGATTTTGATCCGGAATTGGGTCCGATTTTAATTGAGTTTGATTTTGAAAAGAATGAAAGCTATGAGAGAATTGGAAATGTGAAGCCAATAAATGCCAAAAAGCATTACGACAAAACATGGGAAGGCGAAGTAAGTTATTTTGAGAACACTGCTGAAATGCGCCAGCAAATAAAAATTAAGAACTTACCATTGAAAATTGAAGGAACCTTCGAATTTCAGACCTGTTCTGATGTAAGTGGACAGTGCGTAATGGGAGATGATGAGTTTGATATTACTTATCCGGCTAACTAAATGTTAACCATTGCCAAAATTTTTAATCACACCAATACTTTACAGGAGTTTAATTAGTTAGTATATCGATTAAGTTCTGAATTTAAGAGGCTGTCTCAAATGAGATAGTCTCTTTTTCGTTTTATAGTTTTTTATATTTATCACTGATTTCTTATTTTAGAGATATGAAA
>JAFGYE010000077.1 GCA_016936255.1 Marinifilaceae bacterium
AACAAATAAGCAGTATAAGGCAGTTTAATCTCAAAAAAACAAAAGATCATGAAAAAGAGGATGTCTACTTTGTTATGAGACATCCTCATTTTTTTTGCAATAAAAAAGAGATTGCTATCTTGGCAATCTCTTTTTAGATATAGTCGCAGTGTTCTTAAAATTTGAATCCAAAGGTCATTCGAACCTGATGGTTTGTATTGTTCAGGCTTATGATATCATTACTGCCTGAGTAGATAACAAAATCTTCATCGTACTCTTTATATTGATAGGCCATATCAAAGAAGAAGTTGTTCTGTTTAATTCCAAAACCTGCAGAGTAAGTGTTGTAACCTTCATCAATAAAACTTTTGTAAGGATCTCCAATTTTAGCGTATCCTCCGCGTATACTTATGTTAGGTGTAAGTCGGTATTCGGCACCAATTCTTAAATTAGAAGTTGACCGGTATGAGTTTGCAATGTCTTGATTTTCGTTCATCAAATCTCCAGCGTCACTATCGTTAAATTCGGCATTAGAGTAGTCAATCATTTCGTAATCTACACTAAGTACGCCTTTTTGTCCGAATAAATAAGCGGCACTAAGGATTGTTCTGAATGGAGTTTCAAAATCATAACTGGTTCTTGATACAAACTCCGACTCGTAGGCATGATATGCTTCCCCGTCTTCAGGAAATGCATCAGGAATATTTGGATCAAATTCTGAACTTACTGATGTATCGTAAGTTTCGTCAAGATTATAAAATGTAGGTGTGTGAATTGCTGCACCTAATCTCAAACTGTTTGTGACTTTATAAATAGCTCCAAATTTAAAGTTAACACCGACACCAGATGTTGTCATGTATTCATTAAAAGTAAATTCATTCAATGATGTAATGTTATCAGCAAGGGAAAATTCTGAATAAGAGGTTGTTGATTTGTGGTATAGGTCTTGAATTCCAACAGTTGCTCCTAAGTACAATTTGTGTCCGTAATTAGCACCAAAAGACACTACATATTCGCCAATGTATCCTTTCTCGTCAACCCTTTTTTGCTGATCCATACGATCATTTCCGAAGAGCACCGATTGATAGTTTAAATCATCATCATTATTGATTAGGTAAGTGTCGTAAGCAAGTTTTTCTTCAAAAGAGTACAGATTGTCTGGAGAATTGCCAGCGGCCAATTCGGCCCATTTATCAAGCAATGATGTTCCTGAATTTAAATTGAATAAATAACCTTCTCTATTGAAATTAGCAATTCGGTTGTAGCCAATCCCAAAGTTGAAATTTTGCCATCCTTTTTCAGGTGCTATTCTTGGAATAAAACTAGCTACATAGCCAACATTCCCTATGGTAAAACTATACTTATCCTCAGAAAAACCATTGTTTTTTGATTCAGTATATTCAATGGAAGGAGTAAATGTAAATTCTGAACTTCTGTAAACACCGATACCTGCAGGATTTATACTTAGGCTTGAAAAGTCGCCTCCTAAGGCACCGAAAGCACCACCCATGGCGGTTGAACGCGCAGTTCCGTTAAATTCTTGTCTCGAATATTTTAGTGCATTATCTACACTCTGAGAATATGAAGTTCCTGCTATTAGGGACAAGATGAGCAAAAAAGTATATCGTTTCATAAAAAAGATTTTTAAAATGTCTTGTGTTATTCTGATCAAAAATTGCAATCATTCAATTAAGAGAGTAAGCTGAAAAGTTATATCAGATTTAGGATGATCGTAAATTCGTTTTTGTTGGTTCTGTTTATAATCACCGGAGCTTGGAGAACGAAACTCCGGTGATTATATTTTATCGCCTTCTGGTACTTCCTGAGTTACTGGAATTTGAACTTCCGCTCGATGATCTGGAACTTCCACTTGATGATCTTGTTGAAGTTCCTGATGATCCGGAACTGCTTCTCGAGGAACGAACCGATGATCCTGATGATCCTGATGATCTTCTGGTTCCGCTGTTGCTGTAACCGGAATTAGATCTTGAAGAACCTGATCTGTAAGTTGATTTGGACGAATTACTGTTCACTTTAGAATAAGACGATCTTGTCGACGATTTTGAATAACTCGAATTGTTAGAATTTGAAGATCGGTTGTAAGAAGGTCTTGTATTCGTTTGTGGCTTATTATAGCTTGGTGATGTACTTCTACGGGTATTGGAATAACTGTTTCTATTTTGATTGGTATTTCCGTTGGAATAATTACTTCTGCTATTAGTCTCTGTTCTTGTTGCAGGATTAGTTCCATAAGTAGATCTTCTGCCTGAAGTACCATTTAATACAGTTCTTCTTGTTCCATAAGAATTTCCATTGCCTGAGCTGTAACGGGCCGCAGCATTACTTCTTCTGATATCATCGGCAGCAGAGCTTGTTGATCTTCTGGTTGTGCTTACAGTACCAGTTTTTGTGCTCGAAACTGCTGACCTTCTGGTTGATGCCGAAGTTGCATTTGTGTTTGTTCTTCTGGAGGCACTTGTATTAGTTACAGTTCCTGCTTTATAATTATTTGATCTTCTTTTTCCATCATAAGTTGAAGAGGCATAATTATTGTATCCGTGGTGACCATAATATCCATGATGTCCGTAGTAACCATAGTATGGATAGTAATGTCCGTAATAATGATTTGAGAATCCCCAGCCGAAATTCAAATCCCAATACCAACTGTCGCCAAAGCCCAAATTAAATCCCCAATAGGAATTATTGCCATAGTATCCGTATGGATAGTTGTAAGCAAACAGATTGCCGTATCTCATTGTGGAATAGTTATAGCCATTGTAAAAGCGGTAATTGGTCCATGTTGGTGTCCACCATACATTGTTTCCATCTACGTAAACATTCCAGTCAGGATCTCCGGCCAGCCACATCGCGGTATTGTAACCGCTGTTATCGTAGTAACCAAATCCCTGAGGATACATTTCCCGTAAACGTTGAGCTTCTTCCTGATCCCTTTCCGAACCAGTAAATCCACCTAAGTAATAACCTGAATCACCTTCATAAATTACTGTGTCAACACTACCAATTGACTCATCATTTAATATTTCGGTGTATTTTTGTTGTAATGCATCAAAATTACGATCATCAAGAGCTTCCGATTCAATATTTGGATTGGTTTTTGTTGATGATTGTGTTGCTGTTGCCGGAGCTAAAGAATTGCTCTTTTGAACAGCAGGGGAATTGGCTTCAACTTTTTGAACTAATAAAGGAGCCTGATTTGGGTTGTAATACAAATCATCTTCGTAAACCGCTGTTCCCATATAAGATGGGGAGCAACTGGCTGCAAAGAATGCTGTAACGAGTAGAATTTTTAAATAGGTTTTCATCGCTTGTCCTCCAATAATGAATTATCTAAGATTATTTTTTACTTTTGTAAAGAATTATAACTACCCTAAAAGTAGCAAATACCATACCAAAACAATATATAATGGCAAAAGTTTTAACCAGTAGAAGCGAAAATTATTCGCAATGGTATAATGACTTGGTGATCAAGGCAGATTTAGCAGAAAACTCTCCTGTAAGGGGATGTATGATTATTAAACCTTATGGCTATGCTATTTGGGAAAAGATACAGGCTCAATTGGATAGAATGTTCAAGGAGACAGGTCATCAAAATGCATATTTTCCTCTTTTAATTCCTAAATCATTTTTGAGTAAGGAAGCTGATCATGTGGAAGGTTTTGCAAAGGAATGTGCAGTGGTAACTCATTACCGTTTGAAAAATGATCCGAACGGAAAAGGAGTGATTGTTGATCCGGATGCTAAGTTGGAGGAAGAGTTAATTATTCGGCCAACTTCTGAAACGATTATTTGGAGTACTTATAAAAACTGGATTCAATCGTACCGCGACTTACCAATTCTTTGTAATCAGTGGGCGAATGTTATGCGTTGGGAAATGCGGACCCGTTTATTTTTGCGTACATCAGAATTTTTATGGCAAGAAGGCCATACGGCACATGCAACTAAAGAAGAGGCATTGATCGAGACCAAACAAATGGTTGATATTTACGGTGAATTTGCCGAGAAATGGATGTCTGTTCCCGTGTTAAAGGGACATAAAACAGAATCTGAGCGTTTTGCAGGAGCATTGGATACTTATTGTATTGAAGCCTTAATGCAGGATGGTAAAGCTCTTCAGGCAGGAACATCTCACTTTTTAGGACAGAATTTTGCAAAAGCATTTGATGTAAAATTTACTAACAAAGAAGGCAAAGAGGATTATGTTTGGGCAACTTCATGGGGGGTTTCAACTCGTTTAATGGGTGCTTTGGTAATGGCTCACTCCGATGATAATGGTTTGGTTTTGCCTCCAAAACTGGCTCCTATTCAGGTGGTAATTGTACCTATTTACCGCAAAGCTGAAGAGTTGGAGAAAATTGCAGAAACTATAAATCCTATTGTTGCAAAACTAAAAGCCAAAGGCATTTCAGTTAAATTCGATGATAGCGATAATCGCAAGCCGGGATGGAAATTTGCTGAATACGAATTAAAGGGTGTACCTGTTCGTTTGGCAATTGGTGCCCGCGATTTGGAGAATGGAACCATCGAGTTGGCCCGTCGTGATACCCTAACAAAAGAAACAGTTTCTATTGAAGGTGTAGAAGATTTGATTGAAAATTTAATGGAAGAAATTCAGAATAGTATTTTCCAGAAAGCATTAGATTTTAGAACAGAAAAAACGACTAAAGTGGATACTTACGAAGAGTTCAAGGAACTTTTGGAAAGCAAAACCGGATTTTTCCTTGCTCACTGGGATGGTACAGCCGAAACAGAAGAGAAAATTCAAACGGAGACTAAAGCAACAATTCGCTGTATTCCTTTCGAAGGAGATGGAGAAGAAGGGGTTTGTATGGTAACCGGTAAACCTTCAAAGCAAAGAGTGGTATTCGCAAAATCTTATTAATTAAGAAAAGTTAATTGTAAATATTATCAAACAGTCATCAGGTATCTGATGACTGTTTTTTTGTATATTTACTTTTCATTTTTAAACAATAACACAATGAATATCTTAAACACAAAAGCAGCCATACTATCAACAATTATGGACAAAGCTTCATTAAAGCAGGTTGTTTATAAAAATACCAAGGAAATATTCGAGGAATTACGAACTGTAGTTAAAAATCTAATTGAAGAGTACAATTCAGAATTGGGTGAGGTCGATGAAAATATACTTCTTTCTTTTGAGGACAAAGGAGAATTTGAATATCAAATTAAGATTGCATCCGATATTTTAGTTTTTAGTTTGCATACCAATGTATTTCAATTTAACAGAGATCATAATGTGTGGAAGCAAGCTTACGTGAAAACAGATCCTGACAATGCTTACTCAGGCATTATCAATGTCTATAATTTTTTGGCCGATTCTTTTAAATATACTCGATATGAGGATTTAGGATATTTGGTTGCCCGAATTTTTATCAACAGAGAAAAGCATTACATTGTTGAGGGGAAAAGACAATTGGGTTTGCTGCAAACGGATTTATCGGTTTCTACTGCCGATCATGATAACCTGCGAAACATTGTGGAAACTGCCATTAATTATTCTTTGAATTTCGATTTATTGGTTCCTCCATACGATAATGTGAAGATCATGTCAGTAGGACAGATGTTCGAGAAAATTCAGAATGCAAGAATCCCAACGGGTAAACGATTGGGTTTTCAGTTTAAATCCGATGATGTATAACAGTTAAGATTCGCAATAAGAAAACCTGAATCAAATTCATTTTCAAACATCATTTTAGTAATATTGCAACGCTTCACCAAATAGTTTTTGGAAGTGGTTATGTGTGCATTTTTTAATATAAACACCAGATATGAGTGCCTTAATAGAAAAATTTATACGATACGTAAAATTCGATACTCAATCGGATACCGAAACCGGGTTAACTCCCAGTACACCCGGACAAATGTTTTTGGCAAAAGAATTGACCCGGGAATTGGAAGAGATGGGATTGGAAAATATCAGTCTTGACGAGAACGGATACATTATGGCTGTACTTCCATCCAATTTGGATCATGAAGTTCCTACTGTTGGTTTTGTAGCTCATATGGATACAAGTCCTGATTTTTCAGGAAAACATGTAAAGCCTCAGTTTTGGGAAAATTACGACGGCAAAGATATTGTTTTGAATGAAGAAAAGGATATTGTGATGAAAGTTGCTGATTTTCCGGAATTGAAGAAATACAAAGGTCAAACAATAATAACAACAAATGGGACTACACTGTTAGGAGCCGATGATAAAGCAGGTATTGCTGAGATCATGACTGCTATAGAATATCTTACCGAACATACTGAAATAAAACACGGTGCTGTTCATGTAGGTTTTACGCCTGATGAAGAAATTGGAAAAGGAGCCGATTTTTTTAATGTGAAGAAGTTTGGAGCTGAGTTTGCCTACACAATGGACGGTGGAGAAATAGGTGAGTTACAGTATGAGAATTTTAATGCAGCATTTGCAAAAATCAACTTTAAAGGCCGCAATGTTCATCCTGGAATGGCAAAAGATAAAATGATTAACTCGATGTTGATTGCCAATGAATTTCTGACACGTTTGCCGGAAGATGAGGTGCCTGAAAAAACACAAGGATACGAAGGTTTTTATCATTTAATTTCGATGACAGGAAATGTTGAGAATTCAAACCTTCAATATATTGTCCGCGATTTTGAAATGAAGAAGTACGAAGAAAGAAAACAATTTGTACAGTCTCTTTGCGATGAGTTTTGTGAGAAATATGGCGAGGGAAGTGTTAGTCTGGAAATAACCAATCAGTATTACAACATGCGCGAAAAAATTGAGCCGGTGAAATACATTGTTGATATTGCAGAGGAGGCAATGAAGCAAGTTGGAGTTGAGCCAATGATTATTCCAATTCGTGGCGGAACTGATGGAAGCCGTTTATCTTATATGGGACTGCCTTGTCCAAATATTTTTGCAGGGGGACATAACTTCCACGGAAGATTTGAATACGTACCGGTAGAATCAATGGAAAAATCGGTAGAGGTGATTTTAAAAATTGTAGAACTGATTTCGAAGCGATAATTGAATAAATATACAAAGAGAAAGGCAACCGTTTGGTTGCCTTTTTTGGGTGATCAATTTCCGGATTATCTATATAATATGAAGAAAATATACAGAAACAAATAATCTATCAAAAAGAATTTTAAATGAAAGGTTTATTAACAATTGGGCTGCTAATTCTTAGCAATACATTCATGATAATTGCATGGTACGGGCATTTGAAATTTTCTGAGTGGAAATGGTTTGGTAAACTTGGCTTGATTTCAATTATTCTGATCAGTTGGGGAATTGCTTTATTTGAATATCTATTTCAGGTGCCAGCTAATAAAATTGGTTTTAAAGGGAATGATGGACCGTTTACCTTAATTCAATTGAAAGTATTGCAAGAGGTTATAACTTTGGTAATCTTTGCCATTTTTACGCTTGCGGTATTTAAAACAGAAACATTTAGAATGAACCATATCATTGCATTTCTATTACTGATTTTGGCCGTATACTTTATGTTTAAAGAATAAAGAGGAATTTTATTGCAGCAATGAATTCTTTTTTGACAGATAGGAGAAAGCTTGGAAAATAATTTTCGGACAAAATTAATGTGAAGTAAAATCAAAAGACAATTGTCTTTTTTTATTCCATTAATTTTTCGAATATCCTTCCACCTAAAAACATGGCTTTTAAAATGGGATGAATCTCTTTTCCCAAATCAGTAAGGCTGTATTCCACTTTAGGCGGAACTTCAGGGTAAACCTTACGGATCACCAAACCATCCTCTTCCAATTCTTTTAGGTTTTTGCTAAGCATTCTGTCGCTGATGTCCGGCAAAAGTTTCACCAATTCGTTGTACCGCTTGGTTCCTTGTATCAGATGCAAAATGATGGTTGCTTTTCGTTTTCCTTTAACGAAATTGATAAATGTATCTATTGGACAATCTCCTTTTTTCAAAATTAAAAAGTTTTTATGAGCTGATAATCAGTGATTCCGAACAAAATGTTAGTAGCCTTCCAAAGTGTAAGTTCTTGATTAGTAATTAAAATGATTGTAGCTTTGGTGCAAGATAAGAATTAAATCAGGATAAGAAATGGATACTAAGAGAGAATTTAAAGCGCTGCGGATTTACGAAGAAGAAGGGAAATACATTCGAAGAATTGAAAAAAGGAAAATTGAAGATCTTCCGGATGGAGAAGTAATTGTGAGAGTGAAGTATTCTTCTTTGAATTTTAAAGATGCACTTTCGGTTTCAGGAAATAAAGGAGTGACTCGAAAATATCCGCATACGCCGGGTATTGACGCGGCAGGAGTTGTGGAATATTCAGCGAGTGAAAGGTTTAAAGCCGGCGATGAAGTAATTGTAACCAGCTACGATTTGGGCATGAATACCGATGGTGGTTTTGCAGAATATATTCGGGTGCCGGAATCTTGGGTCGTTGCAATGCCAAAAGAATTGGACTTTAAACAAGCCATGATTTATGGAACTGCTGGATTTACGGCTGCTTTATCAGTGTATCGCTTGTTGTCGGCAGGACAAACTCCAAAAATGGGGCCGGTAGTGGTTACAGGAGCCTTAGGTGGAGTGGGTAGTATTGCTATTAGTATATTGGTTAGTTTAGGCTTTGAAGTAATTGCAGCGACTTTCGAAAACAGTGGTGGTGAAGATGAATTACACGAATTAGGTGTTGCTAGTCGCATTAGTAGTGAAATTACTGATGATCAATCGGGAAGACCATTATTAAAGCCACTTTGGGCTGGAGCCATTGATGTTATTGGTGGAAATACTTTGCATACACTTCTTAAAGCTTGCAAACCATTGGGAAATGTGACCTGTTGTGGTAATGTTGGCTCAGGAGATTTAGCAATGACGGTTTACCCTTTCATTCTAAACGGAATTAGTTTAATTGGTATTGATTCTCAGAATTGCCCAATGGAATTGCGCCAAAAAGTTTGGAACAAGTTGGCTTCCGATTGGAATGTTTACAGCAACAAAGAGCAGGTTATTGAGTCATCTTTAGAAGAATTGGATACCTATATTGATTTAATGTTGGCAAAGAAGAGTCGCGGGAGAGTTATTGTGAAACTATAGTTTTTTAAATATTAAAAGAGAAAAGGCAGCCAATTGGCTGCCTTTTTTGATTTAAAAGCAAATTGGTCTTAGAGGTCTGTAGCAAGAGAGTGCTTTTAATGTATTGTTGTTGGCAATACAAGTCAAATATTTGGCAGAAGAATAGCGATTCAAAAAATAGTTAATCATTTAAAAGTATTGATTATGCAAGTGATTGAAACATTGGAGTCAAGAGTTTTCAGTCTGAAAGCAACTATTTTTTTGTATCTTGCCCCCTAAATTATTGAGGAAATTAGAATGAGTTCAATTCAGGCAATAAGTATAGATAATTTGGGGAGGGATAAATCCCAGCTAAAGCTTGTTGAAGAGGCTGAAAACAAAGCCGTTTTAACTCATTATCTGCATAATTATCAAAATGGTGTGAAAAAGCACTATGAAAAGGATGCTCTGTTAACTCTAAATAATTACTTGGAATGCGAAGAGCAAAGCGATAATTTCCCTGTTTTGCTTGAAAATACATTACAACAACTCTTATCTGAAGTTGAAAATGTACCATTCCCAACTCCTGAAAATTACAAGTTTAAATTTATTGATCTTTTTGCCGGTATTGGCGGGTTTAGACTTGCATTGCAAAATGTTGGAGGGAAGTGTATCTATACCAGTGAGTGGAATAGTAATGCTAAAAAGACTTATAGTGCGAATTTTGGAGAGGTACCGTTTGGAGATATAACCAAAGAGAAAAATAAAAATTACATTCCCGATCAATTTGATATTTTATGTGCGGGCTTTCCTTGTCAGGCATTTTCAATTGCCGGGAACCGAAAAGGTTTTGCTGATACACGGGGAACTCTGTTTTTCGATGTAGAACAAATTATCAAAAGACATCAACCCAAAGTTGTTTTTTTAGAAAATGTTAAGAATCTGGTATCTCATGATAAAGGAAATACGTTTAAAGTAATTCTTGAAACATTAGAAGTAAAGTTAGGATATAAAGTGTCTCACAAAGTTTTAAATTCGGTAACACATGCAAATGTTCCTCAAAACAGAGAACGGATTTTTATTGTAGCTTTTGATCCGAATCAGGTTGAAAATTATTTGAATTTTGAATTTCCCGAAGAGATTAAATTAACAAAGACCATTCACGATTTTATAGAAAAAGGGAAGCAGGATGAAATTTATTATTACAAAAAGGATCATAAATATTACCCGGAATTGGAGAGATCAATGATATCGAAAGATACCGTTTATCAGTGGCGTAGGGTTTATGTGAGAGAAAATAAAAATAATGTTTGTCCGACCTTAACTGCAAATATGGGTACCGGTGGACATAATGTGCCGCTTATTAAAGATGATTTTGGAATACGAAAACTAACTCCAAAAGAATGCTTTGCATTTCAAGGCTATCCTGTTCATGATTATATCTTGCCCAAGCTAGCGAACAGTAATTTGTATATGCAGGCAGGTAATTCGGTTACAACAAGCTTAATTGAGCGAATCGCTAAGCAAATTTGTATGGTTTTATGATATCATTTGCAGGAAAATAATTAATGAAAACGAATACATATATTGAATTTTGCCAAGATGAATAAAGTACTTTTAAATCAATTAGTTTATTTTAAAAGAGTAAATATCCCTAAATATATAGAAGCTAATATTCAATCAATAGCACTAAAGCATCTTGAATTGTCTGATATGGGCAAATTAAGGGATAGAATGGAAGGGCAGCTATATTATAGTCGGTTGAGAGATGATATATTCTCAGAATATGCTTTTGAGAATATAATTGGTCTGCGGAAATTTGATTGGGATAAACGAACTAAAAAAAATTACAAGAGAAAAAAGTATGTTTTCGAAAATAAGACTCTGAATTTAGTTTTATTCGCGGGCGATTCGTTACCAAAATTCAGTGCTGATCATGTAAGTAATTGCATTTTTGTTCATGTTAATACTGATAGTCGTGTTCTTTTAAGTGGTTTGGCAACAAAGAGTATGATTGATGAAATGACTGTTGAACAGGATTCAAAAATAATTGAGTTTGCTGATTTTAAAGGTTTATTAGAGTACAATTCAATGGAGGAGTTAATCATGAAGATGGAATAAAATATTATTCTTATTACTTTAGTCTTTAATTGATATTTTGACAAAATACTCGTTTGTATTAAGAAGGTAAATCAAAAAAAATAGGAATGAAAGAAGTTGAAAAGCTATCAGAAAGTACTAATTACAGTGCAGTTAATTTGGGTGATTTAAAAGATATAATGGATTACTCTCTAATACATCCTGCAAGTAAAAACTTAATAGAAGGCAAAGTTTTTTTAAAAGATGCGACTAAAGCAACCGGCACTGAAATTTCGTTTAATTCGCTTCCACCGCAATCTGAGCAATCTTATTTTCACATTCACAGAAAAAATGAAGAAACCTATATAATTATTAAAGGTTCTGGTTTTTTTCAAGTGGACGAAGATTGTTTTAGTATAAAAGAAGGAAGTACAATACGGGTTGCACCGTAAGGGAAACGTGGTATCCGTAATTCTTCCAACGAAACAATGATATATATGGTGATCCAGTCTAAAGAAAATTCTTTGGAAGAGCATACTGTTGCCGATGGAGAAAGAGTTCCTGTTGAACCTAAATGGAGATAAAAACAAATAAGAAATTGTCTAAAGTTGGTGATGACGAGATGAAAACTTTTCGTATTGCTGATGATAATGGGACAAAAAGCCAAAAAATATCTTCTACGCAAGATGTAGAAGCCGTCCAAACAAAAAAATGTCTTCTCTGAATTTCAGAGAAGACATTTAAACAAAATGATCATATTTAGTTTCAGGAAGATCTCCTTAAATTAATATTCGCTTCATATCGTATTGCAGTATTTCTTCTATTTTGTAGAAGAGAAGAGATTCTACGCATCTTTTCTTTAAATTTGCCACATGCGAAAAAGGCTTACTTTCCACATATCCGACACAACAAAATTTAAAGAACAATTGCTTTTTTGGAGCAAGAAGTTTCAGTGCGTGTGTATTCTTGACAGTCACGAAGTGAACCTGAAGGAGAATTCGAAAATGGAATACAATACTTACGAGTTGATTGCCGGTATTGATGCCCTTCAAATTATTGAACCAGCGCAGAATTGCTTTGATAGCCTAAAAGCTGAGATTGATTTTGCTAAAGATTGGTGGTTTGGTTATTTGGGTTATGATCTTAAAAATGAGATTGAGAATTTAAGTTCAGATAATCAGGATGGACTGGACATGCCGCAAATGAATTTTTTTCGTCCGCGTTGGGTGTTTCTTTTGGATGTGGATACTTTATTGATTCATTATTTCGAAGAGGAATTTTCCGAAGAGGATATTTATAATTTGGTCATGAATATTCAGAATATATCTGTACCAAAAGAGAAAGAGGTTACTGTTGCGGAAATAAAATACAGAATCAGCCGGGAAGAGTATTTAAAAGCAATCAGGCAATTGAAGGAACACATCCGAATAGGCGATATATACGAAGTCAATTTTTGTCAGGAATTTTATGCGGAGGATACTTATATCCGGCCAAGGCAAACGTTTCGAAAATTAATGAAGGTTTCGCCTACGCCATATTCATGTTTTTACCGAATGGGAGAGAAGTATTTGTTATCGGCAAGTCCTGAGCGATATCTTAAAAAAGTGGGACGGAAAATTATATCTCAACCCATTAAGGGAACAGCTAAAAGAGGTGCGAATGAAGAAGAAGATAAGTTAATTAAAGAGAATTTATTTTCTGATCCTAAGGAGAGAGCCGAGAACATCATGATAGTGGATTTAGTTCGCAACGATTTATCGAGAACTGCAGCAAAGGACTCAGTAATTGTTGAGGAATTGTGCGGTATTTATACATTTCCGCAGGTTCATCAAATGATATCTACCATAGTTTCGGAGCTGAAAGAAGATGTTCATTTTGTAGAAGCAATTCGTCAGACTTTCCCAATGGGATCGATGACCGGTGCACCAAAGGTTAGAGCTATGAAATTGATTGAGAAATACGAATCAACCAAAAGAGGACTGTTTTCCGGAGCAGTTGGTTATGTCACTCCTGATGGTGATTTTGATTTTAATGTGGTAATTCGAAGTATTCAGTATAATGCAATGAACCATTACCTGTCTTTTATGGTGGGTGGGGCTATCACCATGCAGTCAAATCCTGAAAAGGAATATGAGGAATGTATGTTGAAGGCAAAAGCCATTATGAAAGTGTTAAAAGAGTAAGGGATTTTTTATCTTTAAACTTTGAGCAAAAACTCATTGGTTACAATTAAATATTATTTGATGCAACGTAAACTTGTCCGTTTTGTAGAAGAGGAAAATTTATTTTACCGCGATGAAAAAATTTTGGTTGCGGTAAGCGGTGGAGTCGATTCCGTTGTTTTGCTTGATCTTCTCTGTAAAATGGAAGTAGAGTGTGGGGTTGCTCATTGCAATTTTCATTTGCGGGACGAGGAGTCAGATGGTGACTTTGAGTTTGTGAAAAATTTGGCCAAAGAGAAAAACCTGGCGTTTTATTCAAAAGATTTTGACACTAAAAAGTATGCTGCCACGAACAAAATTTCCATTGAAATGGCGGCCCGCGACCTGCGTTACAATTGGTTTGAACAGGTACGGGAAACTTCTGGTTACAAATACATTGCTGTTGGCCATCATGCTGATGATGTTGCGGAAACCGTTCTTATCAATTTGGCTCGCGGAACGGGGATTCATGGTTTATCGGGAATTAAACCGAAGTTAGGTAAGATTGTGCGTCCACTGCTGTCGTTTACGCGTAAGCAGTTACTTGCGTATGCAAAAAAGCATTCTCTTGATTTTCGTGAGGACAGAACAAATGCGGAAACCGATTATGTGCGGAATAAAATCCGCCATCAGATCATGCCTGTGTTGGAGGAGATTAATCCTGCTATTCGTGCGACCATGACCGAGAATGTACAGCGTTTTCGTGAAGTGGAACAGATTTACAACAGGGTAATTGAACAGAACCGTTTGCATTTGGTTTTCACACGAAATAATCAGTTGTTAATTTCAATTCCTAAGTTGAAAGAGCTGTTGGCACCTGTGTCTCATTTGTACGAACTGCTTTCTCCCTGCGGCTTTCATCATCGTGATGTCCGCAAAATTGCAGAATCTATTCATGGAATTTCGGGTAAGTTATTTTATTCGGCAAGCCATCAATTGCTGCGCGATAGGGAATATTTAATTCTTACGGAGATTTCAGAAGGAAATACTAATGAATATTTAATTTCGGATGAGGAATCTAAACTTAAATTACCAGTAGAGCTAAAGATTTCGTTTCTGGATCGGACGCCTGGATTTCAGTTCCCCAACAGCACTAAAATTGCCTGTTTTGATGCGAACAAACTTCAGTTCCCTCTTAAGTTACGGAAATGGAAGGAAGGAGATTCATTTCATCCAATCGGTATGAAAGGCAAGAAGAAGATCTCCGATTTTTTTATCGACCAAAAATTCTCTCTTCAGGAGAAAGAGAATACCTGGTTGTTGCTTTCGGGCAGTAAAATTGTGTGGATTGTTGGTCACCGCATGGATGATCGATTTAAAATTGCAGGCAACACCACCAAGATATATCGATTGGAATTGGTTTAGTCGTGTTAAATGAAATCTGATTTAGACGGAAATTTGTGCCCGCAATTTTATAAATTAGTTCTTTCATATTAAACAACTAATCAAAATACCTTAAACATGATACAAGTAAAAAAATGCATTGCCTTTTCCCTTTTTATTCTGTTATCAGGATTTTGTATTGCCCAAACGGAAAATTCTATTCATGAAGAACTTCAGAATCTTAAGAAATACAACGAAAATCTTAATCAACGAATGGATCAGCTGCAAAAAATGGCAGATGATTTAATTTGGTTTGAGCGGGTAGGAGATGTTGCGCATATCGACAAATTATACATTTATGGTCCGCCAAAACGGAAAGAAAAAAATGAAACAGCATTAGGTGCAGGTAATCCTGTTAAATTTTGGACCTATGTTTTTGTTCCGAAAAATATTGATGTAAACAGGAAATATCCTTTAATAGTACTGCCACATGGTGGTGTTCATGGCGATTTTACGACTTATTACACGCATATTGTTCGTGAGCTGATTTCACAGGAATATATTGTTGTGGCGGCAGAATACCGGGGAAGCACAGGATATGGAAAAAGTCATTACGAAAAGATCGATTACGGTGGATTGGAAAATGAAGATGTTTATGCCAGTCGAAATTATATGATTGAAAACTATGGTTTTGTGGATGAGAAACGTGTTGGAATTATGGGATGGAGTCACGGAGGAATGATTGCACTTTTTAATCTTTTTAACCATCCAAAGGATTATAAGGTTGGATTTGCAGGTGTTCCGGTGAGTGATTTAGTGGCGAGAATGGGTTACCAAACCGAAGATTACCGAGAGCTGTATTCAGCCGATTACCATATTGGAAAAACAGCTCACGATAATTTGGCTGAGTACCGACGTCGTTCTCCGGTTTGGAATACACACAAGTTTCAAAATACACCATTGCTTATTCATACCAATACCAATGATGATGATGTAAATGTTTTGGAAGTTGAACATCTTATTAAGTCTTTGAAAGCAGATGGAAAGAAATTTGAATATGAGATTTTTAAGGACATTCCGGGTGGACATTCTTTCGATAGAATGGATACAAAAACAGCTAAAGAAATTCGGGTGAAGATCTATCAGTTTTTAGCAAAACAATTGAATCCAAACCGACCAATTAATAGTATCAAGGAATTACAAAAGGCAGGATATCGTTTTTAACGAATAGGTTGTTAGAATAAACAAAAGAGCTTGTTTTTAGTGAACCAGCTCTTTTGTTTCGCTTCAGTTTTAGGCCTCAACTTTTTGAAGTAAGCTTTCTTTTAAATTTTTGAGTAATGATTTTTTTACTTTGCGTGGCTTATCAGCACTAATTTCTTCCAGAGCAATTAGGGCAAGATTACCAATTTCGAAAAGACCAACAGGATTTTTGTCGTAGTTGTAGCTGCCAATTACATACTCTAATTTTGATTTTAGATCGTTGTATGCTTCATTTCCGGGTTTATTCAAGCACTCTAATGCTTCTTGACAAACATCTCTAAGTTCTTCATTTTTTGTATCCATAGCTTTTGGGTTAAAAGTTAATATCTAACTAAATTTACGGAATAATTGTTACTGGAGAGTTGTTAATATGTTAATCTTTGTGTTTTTGTTTATGTAAATTTATATTTGTCATGTCGAAATTGTTTTCGATATGGATCACAATGGTTTGCGCTATAGATGTAAGAATATCAAAAGTTAGTAAATAAACGTTTCAGCTTGCAGATTCAATTTACGAATAAATTGGAAAAAGAAAAAACAATGCGAATATTCGCAGTGTTTTCCTTTTGGAATTTTTAAACTTTTTATCACAATGGAATGTTACCGTGTTTTTTAGGCGGATTCTGTTCGCTTTTGTTCGCACACATATCCAAAGCCTGCACCAGTTTGTAGCGGGTTTGTTTGGGCTGAATAATTTCATCAATATATCCCAATTCTGCAGCTTTGTACGGATTGGCAAATTTATCACGGTAATCCTCAATAGCATCTGCTCTTTCCGATTCTGTAAGTCCTTTGTGCATAATATTAACAGCTCCTTCGGCGCCCATAACGGCAATTTCGCCGGTTGGATAGGAATAATTAATATCTGCCCCAATGTGCTTCGAAGCCATTACATCATAAGCACCACCGTATGCTTTACGGGTGATTAAGGTGATTTTTGGAACCGTAGCTTCTGCGAAAGCATATAACAGCTTGGCGCCATGTTTAATAATTCCACCAAATTCCTGAGCCGTTCCCGGAAGAAAACCGGGTACATCAACGAGAGTGATTAACGGAATATTAAAAGCATCGCAAAAACGAACAAATCTTGCTGCCTTAACCGAACTATTGATATCTAAAACTCCAGCCATAAAAGCAGGATTATTAGCTACAATTCCCACAGGCTTTCCGCCCAATCTGGCAAAACCAATACATATGTTTTGAGCATATAGCGGCATTACCTCAAAAAAGTTATGGTCATCAACTACAGTCTCGATAATATCTTTAATGTTGTAAGGTTTATTTGGATCAACGGGAACCATTGTTTGAAGTTTTTCATCTTCGCGATGAATATTATCAGTACAAGGTTTTATGGGAGGATCTTCCATGTTGTTTGATGGAAGAAAACCAATTAATTCACGAAGCATTATCATTGCCTGCTCGTCGTTATCGGCAGTAAAGTGAGCAACACCACTTTTAGAATTGTGAGTTATTGCTCCACCCAGTTCTTCTTTGGTAACTTCTTCGTGAGTCACTGTTTTTATCACATCGGGTCCGGTTACAAACATATAACTTGTATCCTTCACCATCATAATAAAATCGGTAAGAGCAGGAGAGTAGACTGCCCCACCGGCACATGGCCCCATAATGGCAGAAATCTGCGGAATTACCCCGGAACCTCTAACGTTCTGATAAAAGATATCAGCATATCCGGCTAAACTCTGCACTCCTTCCTGAATCCGTGCTCCTCCTGAATCATTCAAACCAATAATTGGAGCGCCCATTTTCATGGCTAATTTGGTGATTTTAACAATCTTATCGGCATTGGCACTACTCAACGAACCACCAAAAACAGTAAAGTCCTGGGCGAAAACATAAACCAAACGACTATCGATTTTGCCATAGCCACAGACAACTCCATCTCCGAGTATTTTGTTTTTCTCCATACCAAAATCGGTAGAACGGTGCGTAACCATCTTGTCTACTTCCACGAAAGTTTCGGGATCCATAAGGTCCAGAATTCTCTCCCTGGCAGTTTTTTTACCATCAGCATGATGTTTGGCAATTCGATCTTGTCCACCACCAGCTTCGGCGGCTTTATTTAATTCTTCAAATTTTTTAATTTTATCTTCAAGTGTCAACATTTCTTTATAATTATAAATTTTGAATGATAAATTATGAATGTCTTTTCAAGTTGGGGAATTCATCAATTAATACCCATAATTGTTAATTCGTAATTTTACTTAGTCAATAAACACCAAAGGTTGATTTCCGTCGATGATATCCTCTTCATGAACATAGATTTCTTTTACAATACCATCTTTCATGGCTTTGTATTCGCTCTCCATTTTCATTGCTGATACAATAATTACGGTGTCTCCCTTTTTTACTTCACTGCCCAATTCAACAGGAATCTTAACTACCTTTCCGGGCATTGGTGAGGTGATTGTACTCTCCGCAGCTTCAAGGTTGCCCGAGTTTCGTGCTTGCAGATATTTGGTTTCAGCATCAATAATTTCAGCACCATAGGAATGGTAAAATGTGTTGACTGAATACTTTTTTGGAGAATCAGTTTCAATTAATTCCACATTATAGGAGTTGCCCTTATATAGAACAGAGTATACGCCATTTTCAACCTGCAGCATATCCAAATCATACTCTTTGGAGTCAACCATTATCTTAATTTGATTTCCCTCTTCGGCTAAAAGTTCAACTTTTGCCATGCGTTCGCCCAATTTTATTTCAATTGCCATTTTATTATTTTTTGTTTGTCTTTTAGTTTTCACTTGCTCTAAACATTCCCCTTCTGCGTCCAAATTCTTTCCACTTGTTTTGCATCGATGCTTTTGGACAAATTTGAGAGCTTTTAAGTTTGTTGTGATAATTGACAAAGGCGGTAACTATGGCCAGATCTTCAAAAGACTTTTTGGCTTCATCGGCACCAAGAAGAAAATCTTCGTTTTTTTGAATAAAGTGAGTATCATAGGTGCCGTTTCTAAAGTCAGGACAATCCATGATTTTTTCTAGATATTTGATTGAGGTTTTTACACCTGTAATTTTATATTCGAAAAGAGCCCGCCGCATTCGTTCAATCGCTTCCTCTCTTGTTCTGGCCCAAATAATTAATTTTGAGATCATTGGGTCGTAGTGAATTGGGATTTCGTATCCCTCATAAACGTAGCCGTCGGTTCTAACTCCTAAGCCCATTGGCTCGGTAATGTGGGTAATCACACCCGGACTCGGCATAAAGTTATTATCGGTATCTTCCGCATAAATTCTGCATTCGATTGCATGTCCGAACTGAAAAATATCTTCTTGTTTCATTTTCAATTCTTGTCCTTCGGCAATTAAAATTTGTTGTTTCACAAGATCGTATCCGGTTACCCTTTCGGTGATAGGATGCTCGACTTGTAATCGAGTATTCATTTCAAGGAAATAGTAGTTGTGATCATTATCTACCAGAAACTCAATGGTGCCTGCTCCATGATAATTAACTGCTTTAGCGGCTGCAACAGCATGTTCTCCCATTTGAGCTCTTAACTCAGAAGTCATTAGCGGAGAGGGCGTTTCTTCTACCACTTTCTGGTGTCGTCTTTGAACGGAGCATTCTCTTTCGCAAAGATGAATTACATTGCCATGTTTGTCGCCAAGGATCTGAAACTCGATGTGATGAGGAGAAGAAATGTATTTTTCGATGTAAACAGCGTCATCACCAAATGATGCCATGGCTTCCGATTTAGCAGCTCTTAGCCCTTCCAGAATATTCTCTTCTTTGTCGATCATTCGCATTCCTTTTCCACCACCTCCGGCTGAAGCTTTAATCATTACCGGTAAACCAATTTCCCGAACCGTTTTAAGTATTGTCGATTCATCTTTTAGGTTTTCTTTAGTCCCCGGAACTACAGGAACACCACTCTTAATCATGGTTTGTCGAGCGGTAATTTTGTCCCCCATTGTTGCAATTACTTCGGGAGTTGGACCTATAAAAATGATACCTTCTTTTTCGCAGCGTTTTGAAAATTCAGCATTTTCGCTTAAAAATCCATAACCAGGATGAATGGCGTCAGCCTTTACCAGTTTTGCTGCGTTTATTATTTTATCAATATTTAAATAACTTTCGGCTGATGTGGCAGCTCCGATATGAATTGCCTGATCGGCATATCGCACATGCATAGATGTTCGATCGACATCGGAGTAAACAGCAACAGAAAGAATTCCCAATTCTCTGCATGATCGCATAACACGCAGAGCAATTTCTCCTCGATTTGCAACAAGGACTTTTGAAATCTTCTTGATCATATTTTGGTCTTCGTTTAAAAGCCTGTAAAGGCTTTGTTTTTAATCAACTAATCCATCTGATAGTTAGAAAAATATTTTTCCAAAAAGAATAATATACAGCATGGATGTGTTGTAGAACATCTAAATGTAATCAAAATTTCGAAGTTTTCAAGTAATTAAATATAAAGATGTGTGCATGTGATGATCATAAATCATACATGCTTTTGTGTGATTAAATCAACTGAAAATCAGTAGTTTGCAGGGGTGATATTTAGCAGTGTGGGAATTTCAGTTCAAAAAAATCGTAAAATGGGTGAAAACCGCCAATTATGTTGCAGAACAAGGATTGTATTTGTAAGAAATTATGGAATTTAAGCGGTAATATGCATGAAAACGAGGAGTTTTTAAGTCGTATTTACAAATATTATTTTTGCCAAATGAATATTTGAAACCGGAGAGTGACTTAGTTTTTGTTTTTCACCTCTCCGCCAAATTCGAAACCAAGGCTTTCCAGTTCTTTTTTTATGATTTGTAAATCGATATTATTTCCCTCTAACTGCAAAAGTTTTTGTTCCAGATTTACTTCTGCCAGAGTAATGTTTTTCATGGCTCCAATGTGTTTTTCCACACTGTTTTTACAATGGTTACAGCTCATCCCATTCACTATTACCAGTTTTTTATTAACAGCTATTTCAGGATCAGTTGATTTAAGCTTGTTTTTGCCGGAAATATATTTTTGTAAATAGCCATTGATAATCAATAGAACTAATGCAATACTGCTTCCCCATCTTAGCCAGTCGGGAAGCATCCAATGTCCTTCATGTGCCCCCATATGATCATGCAATGCGCCCATAGTAAACCATTCTCTGGGGAAAACATTATCGATTAACAGTCCAAAAAGCAGTGCGCCGGTAACAATTGACAGTAGGTAGGACCACATTGTTTTTTTGCCCAGAACTTTATTTAGTACGGTAATGGTTGCGGCATTGGTTGCCGGACCGGCCATTAAGAATACCAAGGCAGCACCGGGAGAAATGCCTTTCATCATTAAGATAGCAGCCACTGGTACCGATGAAGTTGCGCAAATATACAGAGGGATAGATGCCACAAGAATTACCAGCATACCAATAAAATCATTTCCAATATAAGCAGAGAAAAAATCGTCTGGAATTAGTACTGAAATTACAGCAGCCAAAAGAAGTCCAATAATTAACCACTTCGAAATGTCCTGCAGAAAATCTACAAAAGCATATTTGAACATGGTATAGAGTGGTGATTTTTTCTTTTTAGTTTCTGTATTGCATTCTCCATTACATCCGCAGTCCGATTCTTTTTCGGTAGAGCAGCAAGAATCCGTGCTTTGTACGGGAATTTCTTTTTCATCTTTATCAAAATGATTGGTGAGCATTCCGCCAAACAGTCCGGTTAATAATGCTATAAAGGGACGAATGATTGCAAAAGGTAAGCCTAATAAGGAATAAGTAACTAAAATTGAGTCTACACCAGTTTGGGGAGTTGAGATCAGAAATGATACAGATGAACCTTTGGAAGCGCCGCTCTTATAAAATGAAATACCGGTAGGGATAACTCCGCAAGAGCACAATGGAAGTGGAATACCCAGAAGTGCGGCATATAAAACGGATTTCCCATTTTTTGGACCTAAATATTTGTCGATAAATTTTTGTGGGAAAGCTACTTTTAAGATTCCTGCAAATAAAAATCCTAGCATTAGGTAAGGTGACATCTCGTTTAAGATATCAATAAAATCTATAAAAAACTGATTGATATATTCCATAGTAAGCTTCTATTAAGTAACCGAAATGCTATCGTAAAAAGCAAATACGGTGAATTTTCAAATTCAAAAGTATTAAAATATTTGGATAAGTATATAAGGTATATTAGTAATAAAAGAGCTGATGGTCTAAGAATACCAACATGTAGGTATTTCTACTTATTCAGTCTTAATCTAATTTAGCATCCTAAAATAATGCTCATTATTCGAGCAGTGAAACTAAAACCTAATTATTTAAACTGATGAAAAAGGGATTACTATTTATGGCTGTGATTGCTGCTTTTATTACAACAAAAGCACAGGAGGTTCAGGAACCAAAAAGTATTGGCACAACCATTTTGGAAAGAGTAAAAGATGAGAAATTAAGTATTGGCGGATATGGGGAGATTCATTACAATCAACAAATTAGTGGCAATACCCGTTACAATGGAAATATGGATGTTCACAGAATGGTGTTGTTTTTTGGATATCAATTTAATGATAAAACCTCATTTGTTACGGAAATTGAATATGAACACGTAAAGGAATTGTACGTTGAGCAAGCATTTTTAAATTACAATGTTCGTCCAAATACAAATTTGAGAGCAGGTTTAATGTTGGTGCCAATGGGTATTGTGAATGAATATCACGAGCCAACTACTTTTAATGGTGTTGAACGTCCGAGTGTGGATAACAGCATTGTTCCTACTACATGGCGCGAAATTGGAGTTGGTGTTAGCGGTCGTATGCCTTCATTTCCATTAAAGTATCAATTGTATGTAATGAATGGTTTTAACGGATACAACGGAGCAGGCGTATTAAGAGGTTCTGATGGATTTAGAAAAGGTCGTCAGAAAGGTGCTGAATCTACATTTACATCTCCATCTTTATCTGCTAAACTTGATTATTACGGAGTTAAAGGTTTAAATATTGGTTTGGCAGGATATTTTGGAAAAACACAGTCATCTGCTTTCAACGGATTGGATAAGAATGATGATTTTGCTGAAGCCGCAGCTGATTCAACTCGTGTTGGGATAAGCATGTTTGGAATGGATGTGCGTTACAAAGTGAACGCTTTGCAATTAAAAGGTCAGTACATTCATTCTTTTATTAGTGATGCAGCCGAATACAACGATAAAACGGGTAAGGATCTGGGAAAGCAAATGCAAGGTTATTATTTAGAAGCAGGATATGATTTATTGCAAGGAAAAGAGCAGGCTTTAGTTCCATTTGTACGCTACGAAAATTATAACACTCATCATAAGGTAGCAGGAAACATGATTGCTAATAAGGCTTACGATCGAGAAGAAGTATTCTTTGGATTAAGCTATCATTTGGCAAAAGGTGCTGTTGTTAAAGCTGATTACCAAATGTCAAAAGACGGTAATGATGAGAAAAAGAATTTTGTGAATTTTGGTGTAGGCGTTTGGTTCTAGAACTAAAACAATTAAAATATTTACTTCAAAGCATTTTGGTTTTTCCATTGTGCTTTGAGGTTTTTTAAGTAAAGGAGATTTGTTGATGAAAAGATGGATAAGTATTCTGCAGCCAGTGGTTATTTTTGTTTTGATTAGTGGAGTGTTTAGTGCAAGGGCAAGTAGTTTTCCTAAATCAATACAGAAAAAAATTGAAAAAGAAGTTCAGAAAATATTCACTTCTGAAGATTTGATAATGGATGATATTGACAATCTAAATTTGGATACTTTTAATTGTGAGGGGCTAAGAGATTTACATTTGAGTACCCTAAAGGAGGCGGATAAATTAATGGGATTTGCTTGTTTTGCATCATCAAAAGGGAAGAATGACTTTTTTGATTATATGGTTCTGTTCAATCAAAAACTGGAGATTCAAAAAGTAGTGGTACTAATTTACAGATCTTCCTATGGCGGCGAAATTATGGCTAAATCGTGGTTGAAGCAGTTTATTGGAAAAGTAGGAGGAGAGGAGATGGAATTTGGAAAAGATATTGATGGAATTTCCGGAGCCACTATTTCAGCTCCGGCAATGGCTAAAGGAATAAAAACTCTTAGTCTGCTTTTAAGCGAGCTAAAAGCTAAAGGGGAAATCTAAGCTAGAAAGAATATATGTTCGATTAAAATTCGAAATCCAATAAGAATTAGAACAACACCTCCAATTATCTCAAATCGTTTGCTCATTTTACTACCAATTTTCTTGCCCAGCAACATCCCGAGCATTGAAACGATAAAGGTTATTATACCAATTATAATGGCTGGAAACCAAATAACAACGTCAATAAGGGCAAGGCTTAATCCTACAACCAAAGCGTCTATACTTGTAGCTACAGAAATGCCTATAAGAACCAACAGTTTTAGTGGGTTAAAAGAGCAATCTTTTTCTTTGGAAGTTATGCTTTCATATATCATTTTACTACCCATTCCTGCCAGTAGAATAAAGGCAACCCAATGATCAAAATCTTTGATTAAATCTTTTAACTCCCAACCTGTATACCAACCTATAATTGGCATTCCTCCCTGAAATACAGCAAGAAAAAAAGCAATTTTAGCAGCTTGAAAGAAATGAATCTTTTTTATGGCCAATCCACTGCATATAGATGCAGCAAACGAGTCAACAGAAAGTCCGAGGGCAAGAAGAAGTATACTTAATAATTCCATGTAATCGTATTTTTTGGATTGCAAAGATATATGCTTCTTACTTAAGAGCCGAAAAAAAAGCAGTTTCTGGTAAAGAAATTGCCTATTTAAAAGTATTCTAAAAAGTTAGGCTGATTTTAAAGAGAAAATGAATTTGCTTCCTTTATTTTCTTCACTTTCAACCCAAATTTCGCCGCCGTTTTTCTTAACAAATTCTTTACAGAGAATAAGTCCCAGACCGCTTCCGGTTTCATCCATAGTGCCATTAGTTGTAAAGTTACAATCTAATCGAAAAAGTTTATCCTGATTGTTTTTACTAATTCCAATACCATTGTCTTTTACTGAAAGATGAATAAAATCACCATCCAATACAGAAGATAAGAAGATTTCGCCATTTTCATCTGTGAACTTTAATGCGTTGCTAATTAGATTTCTAACTATGGTATTTACCATGTTTACATCGCCAAATGCCACAGTGTTTGGTTTTATGTCTGAAAATAATTTTATTGATTTATCGGCAGCTTTTAATTTGAAAATAGCAAGATTGGATTGAATTAATTCATATAAATCAATTTGGATTGGAGTGAATTCAAGGATTCCACGTTGATCATTAGCCCATTGTAAAAGGTTTTCAAGTAGTGTAAATAAACTGTTTGCCGATTCGTTAATGTTGTCATTATATTCTTCTATGATCTCTAAATCTTTTCCTCTCTGTACTTCCGATTTTATCAGTTCCGAAAATCCTAATATGGCATTAAAGGGTGATCTTAAATCATGAGCTATTATTGAAAAGAATTTATCCTTTGTGGCATTCATGATTTTTAATTTGGAATTGGAATCTTCCAATTTGCCATTTATAATTTTTATTTGATTGTTTATTTTTATTTTAGAACGGAAAAGGATAATGATCAGAAGGATAACAGCAAGCGCTAAGAAAGAGAAAATATAAAGGTATTTTGCTCTCATTTTTTCTTGTTCCAGTTTTTCTTGAGTAAATTGGTTTTTCACTCTTAAAATTTCGTTCTCCTTCTCTTTTTTTTCAGAATCAAACTTTGTTTGAAGTTCTACTATCTTCTCGGTTCTTGATTTTTGTTGTATGCTGTCTTTAAGAGAGTTGTAGTCTATCATTGAGGAATAGGCTTTTTGGTATTTCCCTGTTTTATTGTAATATTCAGCAAGGAGCTTTAATAAATCACTTCTTTTACCTTTTGTCTTTAATTTTTTAGTTAAAGAAATTCCTTCTTCAAGATATTTGTAAGCCTGATTGAAATTACCCAAGCTAAGGTGTATTTGAATTAAGGTCTCCAAATTATAAATAATTTCAGTATCAAGTTGTAATTGTCGATTGGTAGATAATGATTCGCGCAAGAATACAATTGCTTTATCTGTATTCCCCATTTTAAAATAATTTTCACCAATATTATTCAGACACAATGCAACGCCTGCTTTATTATTTGCTTTCTTATATATTGCGAGACTTTTTTCGTAAAATTTTAATGCTTTATTAAAATTTAAATCGTTTTGGTATATAATTGCTAAATTATTGTAAAGAACTGATAGAGTGTCTTCATCCTTTAGCTCTATCGCGATTTCCATAGCTTGATTGTAATAGGATATTGCCTTTTCCCTTTGATGTTCATCGGCATAAATATTTGCCATACTAATGAGAATACTAAGCTTAGTATTCTTGTTGTCCTGTACTTTATTATATTGAAAGGCTTCTACATATTTGCTTAGTGCTAATTCAAAATCTCCTCTTTCATAGTACACTTGTCCAAGCCCGATAAGATTATTAATTTTATTTTTGTTATTCTTGATTGCCTCGCTTATTTCAAGAGATTTATTGTATTGGGCAATTGCACTGTCGTATTTGCTGGCTAATACATAATAGTATCCTAAACAGGAATGTACTCTGCCAATACTTAAAGAATCATTTATTATATATGCGATTGATTTGGCTTCATCAAGGACTTCTTTTGCATTTGTCAGATCTCTGTTCACAGAATAATTGTAAAAACATTCAATCTGCGAATTGATGATCAATTTTTGGTTATTACTCTTTAGAGATAGTTGCAGCGCTTTATTTGCAAAATAGATTGCACTATCAGTTTTTACCGTATAGTACGTTCTTGATTTGGTTAGATATCGTTCTATCTTAATACTATCCTGATTCTTTACGTCATCTGAAACCCTATTTGCAAATAGAGTGTTGGAGAACGAAATATAAAAAAGCAAAACAAGTGGTAGGGGAAATTGCATTGTGGTTTTGGATCTTAAGTTTGGATGCTATTATTAAATCGGATTGTTTTAATTGTTTAGTTGAGGTTTTTTGTGGTATTGTTTATTCATAATTGTCTAATAATGAGCCGAAATATAGTAATATTATTCTAATTAATATTGGCTGAAATAATAGTATTATTATTTTGATAAATTATTGATGGAATATATTATATCTTTTCGTTTTTTTTTGTAAAAAAGTGTTTTGAATTGGACAAATATTTTGATTACTACCTAAGTAACTTCCACTATTTTTTTGATGATAAATGGATTTATTTAAAATACACGCAGTAATTTGTGTGTGTTTAATTATTTGTCTATAAGTGCCTTGTGAGAGTGTTTTCGGCGCAATTCAGTTATTGATCCGGAAACAAATTGGGATGATTGAGAATAAGTTCTTAAGACGAATTCGGAATTGATGGTTGATGCTACAGCGGCAATTCGTAAGTAAAATGAATTGTTTTTTTTTACAGGAAAAAATATTCACACCCAAATTCATAATATAGATGGTTTTTGTTTCTTTCAGCTACAGTATTTGCATGCGAAACAAAGATGCCATCAAATTGTTTTGAGTTTAATTTTGAATATTTTTCCCTTTACTATTTTTTTTATGGAAATTAAAGAACAATGTTTTGACTGATATCTAATGCAGTTACAGAATGGGTAAGAGCACCAATTGAAATAAAGTCAACACCGGTTTTAGCAACTCCGGCAATCCTGCTTAAATTCATATTTCCCGATGCTTCAACCAAAGCTCTGCCATCAATAAAGTCAACAGCTTCTTTCATTAATTCATTACTCATATTATCGAGCATGATGATATCTGCGCCTGCAGTAACAGCTTCTTTAACTTCATCTAAGTTTGTTGTTTCTACCTCCACTTTAATATCCGAAGGAATGGCTTTGCGAACCTGTTCAACAGCGGAGGCAATGCTGCCGGCAACCTTAATGTGATTGTCTTTAATCATTACCATATCATATAAACCAATGCGATGATTGGTTCCTCCGCCCATTTTAACTGCATATTTATCAAATGTCCGTAGCCCGGGAACTGTTTTTCTGGTATCCAATATCTTCACCTTTGTGCCTTTTGTCTCGGCAACGTATTTAGCTGTTTCGGTAGCAATTCCCGACATTCTTTGCAGTAAATTCAAGGCTAGTCTTTCACCGGTTAAAAGAGCCCTGAATGTTCCATTTATTTCCAGAATAACATCACCTTTTGATACCCGCTCACCATCTTTAAATTGAGGATTCCATTTTAGATTTGCATCCAACTTTCGAAATACCATTTCGGCAATATCCAAACCTGCTATTATCCCATCAGCTTTAGCAGTCATACTTGCTGTGGCTAAAGTATTCTCGGGTACTATATTATTTGTGGTAATATCACCACTTCCTATGTCTTCTTGAAAAGCATGATTAATGATGAGTTCAATTTCCTGAACATTAAATCCTGATTCTTTCATATGTGATAATTTAATCTTGAGATCGGCGATCTACAGGAACAAAATAAATTTCTTTATTGATTTGTTGAATTGAGTGAGTAAGGAATCTTGATTTTTCTTTCGGGAAATCTTCTCTGAAATGGCCACCGCGACTCTCTTGTCTGGATAAAGCAGCCGTTGAGAGTAATTTACATACCCGAATAATATTTTGCAAACGAACGCTGTAATATTCATAATTTTCGAAAGGGAAACTATTTTCGATCGATTCTAAAAGTGAAATAACTTCTGTCAATTCTTTTTGGTTTCGCACGATTCCAGCCTTCAAATTCATCTCATTTGCAATTTCATTGCTGTGATTTAGAAATGATTGTTCGAGTTTTGTATTGACATGCATCCGGGTTTGATTCAACGGAAAAGAATCTTTAACCAAAGAAGTTTTTCTGGCATGATCGATAGCTCTCTTACCAAAAACCAAACACTCAAGCAATGAGTTTGAAGCAAGTCTGTTGGCGCCCATAACTCCTGATGAAGCTATTTCCCCACAGGCATACAGTCGCGATATATTGGTTTCAGCGTGTATTCCGGTTTTAATTCCTCCAACCATATAATGCGCCGCAGGAGCAATTGGAATTTCCTGAGTCATATCAACGCCTGAAGATTCGCAATTTTTATTAATAGACGGGAACCGATTTTTTATTTTCTCTCCATCAAGATGTTTAAGGCTAAGAATCACATGATTGCTTTGACTTTGTTTCATCTGATTGAAAATGGACCGGGCAACGATATCTCGGGGAGCTAATTCGGCCAAAGGATGAATTGCCGACATAAACCGTTCTCCTTTTGAATTTATAAGATGAGCACCTTCACCACGAACAGCTTCGCTAATCAGAAATGTATATCCTTCCTTTGAATAAAACGAACTGGGATGAAACTGAATGAATTCCATATCCGCTACTGTAGCACCGGCCTTATAAGCCAGGTTGATTCCATCGCCAACTGTAGTGTGCGGGTTTGTTGTTCTTTGATAGACAGCAGAAGCTCCGCCCGAAGCAAGAATTGTATTCTTAGCTTCAATTAGGAGATTGGTATTGTTGGTGATATTGTAGCTTTTTGCTCCGGCACAAATTTTATTTTCAACAAGCAATTCAAAAACCATATGGTTTTCAAATATTTCTATATTGGGATTATTCACTACCTGTTTAATCAAAAAAAGAGTCATTTCTTTTCCTGTTGAATCACCACCGGCATGAAGAATCCGCCTTCGGTGATGCCCTCCTTCAAGTCCCAAAGCCAGTTTGCCGTTCTCTTTATCGAATTGCATGCCCAAATCGATTATATCCTGAATACGATCCGGCCCCTCGTTAACGAGAATTTCCACAGGAATAAGGTCACACAAACCACGACCTGCGGTTAAAGTATCTTCTAAATGATATTGAGGAAAATCTTCAGGATCGGTAACAGCAGCAATGCCTCCTTGTGCGTAGTAAGAATTGCTAACATCAATCTTCGATTTTGTTAAAATGGCAACTTTCCCAAAGCGGGAAGCATAGTAGGCTGAATATAAACCAGCCAGTCCACTTCCGATTACTAAATAATCGAACTGTTTGTGTAGCATTATTAAAAATCTTGGTTCGTGCGAAATTAGGGAATTTCATTTTATTTCGTTGCAAAATTATACGAATTTTAAAGAACAGGAATAGTATTCGTTGATTTTTTGTGTGATAATGCTCTTTTAAGATACATGAAAAGCTAAAAAAGGCGGTAAATTGAGAATTTACCGCCTGCTATTAGCTTCTAATTATTTAATGAATTCCGAAAGTAGTTTTCGAACCGAAGCAACAGATTCAACTTTGTATTTTGCCGCTGTATTCTTAAGTCCAACTTTTATGGTATGTGATGATTCAGGAAGTTCACGGAACATGTATTCATCAGTCCAATCATCTCCAACAGCCATTACGAAATCAAAATTTTGGTTTTTAAGAAATTGCATCGCGGCAATTCCCTTGTTAATTCCACCGCTTTTCACCTCAATTACTTTATTGCCTTCTAATATTTCTAAGTTGTGATTGGCGATCATTGTGGTTAACTCGTCCCGAAGCTCATTTGCTCTAAGTTCTCCTTGTTCAGGTTCTGCTTTTCTGAAATGCCAAACCAGAGAATAATTTTTTTCTTCGATAAAAGACCCTGGTGTTTGGTCAACAAAGGTTTCTAAAGTAGGACGAATATTTGGTTTCCATATATCCGAAGCATTGCTTAGCATTTTCCACTCTTTTTGATTTTTTCTAAGCCAAACACCATGTTCAACAATCAAATTGATTTTGTGTCCGTCGAACCATTTCTCCAGACTATCTCTATCTCTGCCACTTATAATTGTAATCACATTACGAGGATCTTCTTCCAGTTTGAAAAGAATTTTATGAAGCTCTTCATCCGGTTTTGCATCATTCGGGTTGGATCTGAAACCGGTTAACGTTCCGTCGTAATCAAGGAATATGGCTCTTTTTTCAGAAGAATGGTATTTCGAGCTAAGATTTTCCATGATTTTACTATTGATTTTCTTCGCATAGAAGGAGTTTTGTATCTTCTCAACTTTTGATAAAGATTTTACAAACTCACTGGACCATTTGAAAACATCATATCGTTTTATTCTGTCCTGAAGAAAGATCATCCGTTCCCGTTGTTCATCAAGCGGCATGATTAAGGCCTGATTAATAGCGCTTGCAATTTCGTTACTATTGTTCGGGTTAATAATCAGAGCTTCCCCCATTTCTTTGGCAACCCCCGCCATCTCACTTAAAATGATAACCCCCGTTCTATTTGTTCTTGATGCAACATATTCTTTGGCAACCAGATTCATTCCATCGCGCACGGGTGTAACCAGAGCAACATCACATGAGCTGTATAATTCAATCAGGTTTTCGAAGGGTAACGAACGGTAAAAATACCAAACAGGTGTGTAGTTAATGCTCCCGAATTTTCCATTTACAGTTCCCACCAATTCATCTACTTCTCTTTTAAGATTGATATAGTGTTCTACGGTTCCACGGGATGGTACCGCAAGCATTATAAGTGTTACTTTGCCAATAAATTCAGGATAATCTTCCAAGAATTTGGAGAAAGCCCGTAAACGGTTTGGAATTCCTTTCGAGTAATCCATTCGATCGATCGAGAGAATTAGCTTTCGTTCGGGTGAAACCATAAAATATTTTTCCAGCTCACGATGAAGCTTTGATTTTTCCTGAAGTGGTTTTTGAAATGTTTGAGTTGCAGCGTCTCTAAATTTATTGTAGTCAATTCCCATTGGAAAGGAATCAACAAGTATAATCCGGTCTTCGATGTGAATTTGGTTGAATGAAATTTCATAACCCATTAAACGACGTACCGAACTGCAAAAATGTCTTTGATAATCGAAAGTGTGAAAGCCTATCAGATCAGCACCCAGCATACCTTTTATCAATTCTTTTCTCCAAGGCAAAATTCGAAAAACTTCAAACGAAGGAAAGGGGATGTGAAGAAAAAAACCAATGGTAACACCAGGTTTTTTCGATTTTATCATTTCAGGGACCAGCAATAGTTGATAGTCATGAATCCAAATTGTATCTCCTTCCTCTATGGTTTCCAGTGCTTTGTCAGCAAATTTTTGATTCACGCTTACAAAAGCATCCCACAGCTCGGGGGCATAATCAATGTATTGCGCAAAATAATGAAAGAGAGGCCAAATAGTCCGGTTACTAAAACCATCATAGTACAAGTCTATTTCCTGTTTTGACAGATGAACAGATACACAATCTTCTTTTTGTAAATTCTCTTCGATTTTTGCAGTTAGCTGATCGTCAAGATCATCGCTGGGAAGTCCCGGCCAGCCAATCCATTTTCCATTGTATTCTTTGTAAACCGACCTCATACCTGTTGCAAGCCCGCCAACACTCGGAATTAATTCGATGTTGTCATTTTCTACGTTAATACTAAAAGGAAGTCTGTTGGAGACAATGTGAATTCTATTCATAAAAGGAAATTTAAATTTTGGTTTAAAAACAGTCTAAAGTCATGGAAAATCTTTATTTTCCGAGGAGTTTTTATGGTTAAGCTCTAAAATAGCATTTTTTTATGAGGAATTTAAATTACGGGGTAATAGGAAATTGTAGAAGTGCGGCACTGGTTTCGGAAAAGGGGTCGTTGGATTGGGTGTGTTTGCCACAATTTGATTCATCTTCGGCATTTGCTAAGTTGTTGGATAAGAGTAAGGGTGGGAGTTTTGAAATTTTGCCTGAGAGTGCAACAGATATAACGCAGGAGTACCGGAAAAATACAAATATTTTAAAAACACGTTTTGAGTGTGTCGATGGAGTTTTTGAAGTATTGGATTTTATACCCAGATATGTGACAGAAAAAAATGATTACTACATGCCATCTGATGTGATTCGTTTTTTTCGATTGGTTTATGGGAAACCAAAATTTCGTATTAAATACAATCCGCAACTCGATTATGCCCGAAATATTACAGAAAATAAAGTGTCGGGAGAGGAATATATCAAATCCTATACAGCATCAGGAAATTACGATTCCTTGTATTTGTATTCCAGTTTTAATTATTCCGATATATTGAATCAGGAAGTCATTGAATTGGAAAAAGATGGGTTTTGCCAGGTAAGCTACAATCAGAAATTGTTGGAACAAACACCCGACCGTATTTATTTGAAATTGCAGCGGACAAAAACATATTGGCTGAACTGGAGTGAAAAAACAAAAGTACTGCCGAAATACAACGAAGAAACCAATCGAAGTGCATTGGTTTTGAAATTATTAAGTTATCAGAAAAGTGGGGCGGTTCTGGCAGCATTAACAACTTCTTTACCCGAAACAATTGGGGAAGTTAGAAATTGGGACTACCGCTTTTGCTGGATTCGCGATGGCTCTATGGTTGTTAAGATTCTCACCCAATTGGGACATTATAATGTGGCAAAACGATACCTGAATTTTATTATGGATATCATTCCTGAGAAGAATGAGAAAATTCAGATCATGTATGGGATCAATGGTGAAAAAAAGCTTTCAGAATATGAATTGGATCACCTTGCAGGTTATGAAGGATCAAAACCGGTAAGGGTTGGGAATGCGGCCTACAAACAAAAGCAGAATGATATATATGGAATATTGCTGGATTTGATTCATCAGCATTTCGAAATGTTCGAAAATTCTCTCGACCATAGTGAGGAATTGTGGACCATTGTAAGAAGTATTGTGAAGGTTGTAGAGGAGAACTGGAAAAAACCGGATCGTGGAATTTGGGAAATCCGGGGCAAGAGTCTCCATTTTACTTTTAGTAAAGTGATGTGTTGGGTGGCTTTCGACCGGGCGGTTAAAATTGCAAGTCTTTTGAAGCGCGATTATTATGTAGGAAAGTGGACTGTTCTTCGGCATTCGGTGAAAGCAGATATCATGAAAAAGGCTTGGAGTGAAAAGAAACAGGCGTTCACCCAATTTTATGGCTCTGAGGATATGGATGCTTCGGTTTTGCTGATGGAAAGCTATGGTTTTATCAATGCCACAGATGAGAAGTATAAATCGACAGTACTAACCATTCAAAACGAATTGGAACACGACGGTTTGATGTATCGTTATAAAAACAAGGACGATTTTGGGACGCCAAAGTCAGCCTTCACAATTTGTTCTTTCTGGTTAATCAACAGTTTGTATAAAATTGGCAGAAAGAAGGAGGCGAAAGAGAAATTTGATAAATTGCTTACTTACTCGAATCATCTTGGTTTGTTTGCTGAGGATATCGATTTTGTGTCGAAACGGATGCTTGGGAATTTCCCACAGGCCTATTCGCATTTGGCGATAATCGAAACAGCTCTGAACTTTTCAAATACTAAAGCAGAGGACGAAGAGAGCCTTCTGGATCAATTGAATAGTTAAGAAAATTACAAATGATTGTTTGAACAGCACCATATTGACATCGGTTATTTGGTGCTGTTCTTATTTTTTGATTTAGCCTTTCAGTAAACTGATTACCTCTTTTAAGGTTTTGTTTTCGTTTTCGAGTAATTCGATTCTTTTTTTAAGGCCATCTACTTCTGCATCTATCTGAGATAGTTCCATGCCTTTTTCTACCGCCTTTTGTGATTGATTCTCTCTCTCGAGTCTATTCGCAATTTCCTGAAAAATATTTAATTCAAGAGCCTGACAGATACTCCATAGTCTGTTTACCTGAAGTGTTGATCTGTTCAGTTGTTGGTGAAGTGAAATAGGGCGGATATTAATTTTCATTGCTAACCAGCTTACCGTTAGGTTTCGTTTCGATAAGTTTTGTCGAATCATTCGGTGAATGCTAAACGGGATTTTTTCTGATTTTGGGTTCATGCGTATTTGGCGGGTTTAAAAATTAATATTCTTCCTGATTCAGTTCATCCGTTTCTTTTACAGAAATTGTAAACCTGAGAGCAAATATGCTTTCTACAAGTATAAAGTTAAACCTTATAAATAGTAAAATCAATAGTGTAGTAATGAAAATACATCCTTTAAGATGTATAAAACTTAATAATTTAAGTAAGAAAGATATTCCGATATGTAAATTACCTACCTGAATAAGTAAAAAAGATAATTATAGATGTAAAAAACGTTTTATAGTAAGTAAAGTACATGGTAAAATATGTAAAAAGCATCGTATAAATAGTAAAATATATATCCGAAGATGTAAAATACGTATTAGGGGTACATAGCGTCCAACTACGAAGCTTTTGTTGGTGACTGAGAAGAAAAAGAGCTTGCCGAATTACGACAAGCTCTCACTAAAATACCTGTTTGATCTTCTTATTTCACCAACAGCTTTCCCTTGTATATTTTCTCACCCGAAAGGTTGATGATATGCACACCGGGTTTTAATTGTTCCCGGTTTATAATTACGTTGTTTCCTGTGATGTTTTCAATAATCCGAACCACCCGGCCACTTGCATCCACAACCACCAACCGGTATTTCTGATTGGTTTGGTTGGGAAAAACTACATTACTCTTGTGCAACAGAGGATTCGGGTAGATCTTTAATTTATCTGCTTTATTCGAGTTTAAATCATCTTCAATTCCGGTTGCTACATCACTAAACCCAACCAAGGCTTTTATGGCCAGGGAGGTATTGTTTCCAAATACTTCGTTATAAGGTTCCCATGCATTATTGTAATGCATGTATGCAGTATTGGCCCATTCGGCATCTGCTTGTAAGGGCAGGTGAGCAACGGCAAATGTGTCAATGGGCATTTCGTATAAAACTTCGTAGCCTACAAAGAAATTCTTGTCAACAGCAACAGGGAAATCCAGTTCGATGTCATTAAATTCTCCTGCCACCAATTCTGTAAAGGGAACAGATTTAGAGTAGACTTCATTGGTAGGTTCATTGGATCCGTTCCAAATTTTAATAATTATATGCGGATCAGCGGAATTTGACTGCAGTAAAGATGGCATAATTTTGATCTGTTTAACTGCATTTAAATTAGGATTTATCATCTCAAATTTCTCAGCGTATTGATCAATTTTCAGGTTCGTTTGTCCTGTTATATAGCCATCATTATCGCCGGTAAATATATATTGAGTCAATTGATTCTCAAATTCACCTTCTATATTGTAAAGCAAATCATCATCAAAATCATCGGCATCAAGAACGGTAATGTATCCTGTTTTAATTTCTGTGTCGTTGAATTCAGCATCACGAACAACCAATGTCACGTCAAATGTACCAACGGTACTGTAGGTAACAACAGGATTTTGTTCTGTTGAACTTTCAGGCGTTCCACCCGGGAAACTCCAGTTCCAGGATGTGGGTGTCCCAACGGTTTGATCAGTAAATGTAATTTGCGTATCCACATTAATATTTGTAGCGCTGGCAGTAAATTTAGCGCCAACTGTTTTTACAATTATAGCGGAGGTAATTGTTTGAGTATTTGAACCAGCAGCATTTGCCGCAGTTAATGTCACCGAATGAACACCTGGAGTTTTGTAGACAATTGCCCGGGGATGTTCGTCGGCCGAAGTTGTTGTTTCGGCTCCTTCAAATGTCCATTCCCACTTGGTAAACCCATCGCCAATACTTCTGTTCATGAAATCAACTGCTTCTCCTATTTGAATAGAATCTTTTGTCATTCCAATTAGTGCAACAGGAGCAGCAGAGCTAAAATCATCATCAGCTGTAAATACCCCATTACCATGAGTTGCAACAGCAAAGAATCCATCTCTGCGAGCTTTTATCATTGAAACAACGCTGGTTCCGATTTGGTTAATTGCTTGCTGTGTCCAGATAGTAGAACTTCCCTCAAGTTTTGTTGTACTGTACAAACCGGTACTGGTACCTGCATAATAGGTAGTGTCAGTTGGTGAAACCATGTAAGCTGCTGAGCGGATGGACGGACCATTATTCTCACCATTTATTTCTTCCAGATTTCCACTTACAGGAGTCCAGGTGGTTCCCCCATCGGTAGTACTAAATATACTTTCAATTCCGTAATTGGAAAATCCGACCAATACTTCATTCGCATTTAAAGGGTTTACATCAATAGAAATTACATTTCCAGCTGGCATATTTGTTCCTGTAATGTCGTTTTTCTTTGCCCATTTCGAGTGCGAATTTTCAATTTTATAAATTTTTCCTGTTGATGTTCCATAATACAGAATGTGAGCAGGGAAGGTTGAGGATTCCATTGCCGATACAGTTCCGCTTGCTTTTGATATTTCCAGTTTTTCCCAATTTATATTGGCTTCATTGGATTGTAGTTTTGGAATTTCAAAAATATTGGAATTTCTCCAGATGTATTGTCCTGCAGCATAGTATAAAATTTCACTGTTGTTGGCATCCTCAACAAATGGATTGATAAACAATTGTCCGGTTGCTCCCTCTGGATCAACACGGGTCCAATAGTAACTTGCCTCGTCTGTTACGTTATTTTCAAGGTAAGTGGTGCCGCTTTGTGAAGAAGAGTAGATACTGGTACCTAAATTAAAAATACTGCAGTAACTGCCGTCGCCTGACCCCCAGGCTAACCAATCTTTATCAGAATCGGAAGTTTCAGCAAGCCAGGTACCGTTGTCCTGAAATCCGGAAAGTAATACTTTGTTTGTTCTTATATCGTTATCAACAGCGACTGTATAAGCTTGTGTTGTTAGGTAGCCATTGTTCAGAAATTCCCAATCAACAGGCATGCTTTTGTCTCCTGCTGTTTCAGAAAATGTATCGTCTGTTTGTTTATAGTTGTTCGTAATGCTTATTCCACCATCGTGTCCGCATAGTAATGTTGCATTATCATTCTTAAATACTAATGCATGTACATCCGGATGATGATTTGGATACTGACTAATATTATTTTCGGTAGCGTAGCCTCCGATCCAGTAGGTTTTTGATTCATCGGTCGATTTCCCAACACTTAAAGGACTTGCTTTTGTAGCAAAAGCATCATCGGAACGAAGCAGATTAGTGCCGCCGATAAATACCATATTTTCATTATCCGGAGCAACTTTTATTACCATATTGTAAGACCCCTGTGAGTTGTAACCATTTACATCTGTGTCCCCGTCGCCACCTTCCGGTAGATTTTGTGACCGGTCTACCCATGTTGCCGGAGTTGTTGCAGCAGCATTATAAGTCAATTTCCAAAAACTGTGATCCTGAAAACCTGCTCCTATTGTTTCACCTAAAATATAAACAATATCATTGGTCGTATTACTTGGTGCATGTGCTAGTACCACTCTGTTATAATCTGCAGGAAATCCACTAGGAGTAATGTCTTCCCATTCATTTAAATTTCCTGTTACCGATCTGTAGATTCCTTTTGTTGTACCATCGGCACTTAAAGAAGCGTACTTAATCCCGCTGGGAGTACAGATAATATCTTCATAATAGGAATCTGACGCGATAGCATCAGCCCATGTAGTTCCTCCATCTGTAGAACGTTTAATACCATCAGCAGTTGCAACATATACATCGCTGTTGTTCGGGTCAACGCATATATTCCAGATATAATCAAAAGCATCATATATTTCAGATGTGTTGGATGCGGTAGAGGCTAAAGATGTCCAGTTGTCGCCGTTATCCGTTGATTTAAACAGCCCATTTCCCCGGTAAGGAGCGCCACCTGCCGATGCTGAATTACCTATTAGTTCTCCGGTTGTATAATACCAGATTGCAGTGTTGTTTGGATCTTGTGCAATAGAAGTTACACTAGGGTGGTCTTCAAGCTTTGTTGTTCGGGTCCAACTAGCTCCGTTATCGGTTGATTTCCACATTCCGCCGGTTGTTCCGCCAGCAAGAATTATATTTTCATTTGCTATGTCAACAGCCAGAGCCCTGGTTCTTCCACCAACATTTCGAGGTCCGCTATTGATATAGCTTAATCCTCCTGTTTTTAATCTGCTTTGCAAACCTGAGGCTGAGGAAAGGACATATGCCTTTTCCAGTTCTTTAATGTTTAATGGGATCTGTCCCGTAAGGGGGTTTTTTAGTAGGTTTCTTTCGTACAAGGCTCTGGCAATAGGATCATCCGCACGTTTTGGTTTTCCCGCTTCTTTGTCCGCAATTTTAGCCAACTTTCTCTTGTTTAATGTTGGATTGGTTAAATCATTGTACGTTTTTTCGGTTATTACGATATTTTTCACTCCTAGTGTAGAGTGCTTTTGTGCTGTTAGTTTTTTATTTTGCGCAAGTGTTGGAAAAGAAATCGCTATTGCGAGTAGTATGGTGAAAATTGATTTCATGTGTTTTGATTATTTAATGCCGAATACGTGCAAATTAAGTTTTCTTATCAAAGAGGAAGCAGACATATTACGTTTCCCTAATTTATTTGTTAGTTGAAAAGTAATTTTTATTCCAATTTTTAAATTACAATTGGGGCTGTTCTCCTGTATTCAAGGAGCCAATAAGTAATAGGATAAGGACTAAATTGAAATTAATTTTATTGTTTTGTTTCTGATTTATAATCTACCAGTTTGTAAAGGGGTGTGTTGTGCACTCCTTCGATGCTGGATATTAAACAAGAAATGGTTCTTGCAGATTTCAAATTAATAAATTGTTGTTCTGTAATTTTTATTTGAATGCTTTGTTCCTTCTCGAAAGTTGAAGTAAAGCCTGCACCATAAGATTTTATGGAAATAACTTTTCCGTTTAGCAGGAATTTATTGTTCTCTGATAAAAATTTAAAGTCACTTATTACAAGAGAACAAGTACCGGGGGCAATTTGTTTTTCAATGGGGATTCTTTTTTCCTTTTGGATTGAGTCTTGCTTTTTTTCAGTGGAAGCAAGTTTATTAGGTGGGGTACACGCTAATGTTAATCCCAGAATGGCAATAAGGGGTAAAAAATGTTTCATATACGTTGTGATTTCGTTAGTTGTCACAAGTTATGAAAAATGTATTAGTTTTTACCTTGTACTTAAGCAAAAAAAATACCCCCTTGAAAAAGGAGGTATTCTATATTTAATTACTTGAAATCATTTGTGTTGCATGATCCATTTCTTTGCATTTACAAATGCCTCAATCCAAGGTGAAACCTCGTCATCAATACGGTTCTCATCGTAATGAGCCCAATTCCATGGGTAAGTTGCTCTTTCCAGGTGAGGCATCATAGCCAAATGACGACCATCATTTGATGAAATTGCGGCCGTTGCAAATGGCGAGCCGTTTGGATTGGCAGGATACTGATCAATATTGTATCTCATAGGAATCTGATACTTGTCTTGTTCGTATGGCAAATCAAATTTACCTTCCCCGTGAGCGACCCAAATGCCTAATTTACTTCCTGCCAAAGACGAAAGCATAATTGAGTTATTTTCTGGAATGAATACACTTACAAATCCAGATTCGAATTTATGTGATTCGTTGTGAAGAAGTTTTGGGTGTTTTTCATGATCAGGATAAATTAATCCCAGTTCGGAAATTAACTGACAACCATTACAAACTCCAAGACTTAAAGTATCTTTTCGAGCGTAGAAATTATCAAGCGATTTTTTAGCTTTTTCATTGTAAAGGAATGCTCCGGCCCATCCTTTTGCCGAACCTAGTACATCAGAGTTAGAGAAGCCTCCAACAAAAACAATCATGTTCACATCCGATAAATCTTCACGTCCGGCAATCAAGTCAGTCATATGAACATCTTTAACGTCCATTCCTGCCAAATGCATCATCCAAGCCATTTCGCGATCGCCGTTTACACCTTTCTCACGAATGATGGCAGCTTTAACACCCGATTTTTCTTTTCTTTTTGGATCAATACCGAATTGTTCGAATTTCCCGGTGAAGTTTTCGTCGAATTTGAATTCCAATTCATTCTTTTTGTAGGATTTAAATCTTTCCAAAGCCAATTCTTGGCCCGCTTGATTTCGATCCAGTAAATATGAAGTTTTGAACCACAAATCGCGCAAAGAAGCAATATCAAGATCAAGAACCTGATCGTCTTTTGAGATCTGCATTTTTCCGGCTTCAGCAAGAGTTCCAATTGTGTGGAATACAATTCCTTTGTCCGTAAGAACCTGTGAAATAGATTCAAGATCTTTCACCTGAAAAATAATACCAGGGTTTTCGCTAAACAATACTTTAACCAAATCGCTTTCGTCAATCGATGAAAGATCAATATCAGCACCAAGTCTGTTGTCTGCAAAACACATCTCCAACAATGCTGTAATCATACCACCAGCCGAAATATCATGACCGGCAAGTATTTTACCTTCCAATATTAATTGCTGAATAGTTTCAAATGCTTTTACAAAATATTTAGAATCTTTAACATCAGGAGTTTGTGTGCCCAATTTATTTACGATCTGAGCAAAGCTGCTTCCTCCCAATTGAAAATCATCTTTCGAGAAATCCATATAGATTATATGAGAATTCGCGTCATTCTTCAGAACTGGAGAAATTATTTTTTTGATATCAATTATTTCACCTACAGTTGAAATGATAACTGTTCCCGGAGAATAAACCACATCGTTTTCTCCATATTTCTGGGTCATTGAAAGAGAATCTTTTCCTGTTGGAACATTAATTCCCAATTCAATGGCAAAATCACTAATTGACTGAACAGCCTGATACAGACGAGCGTCTTCACCTGGGTTTTTACAAGGCCACATCCAGTTTGCCGATAATGAAACTCCTTTAAGTCCTTGTTCAATTGGAGCCCAAACCATGTTGGTTAAGGATTCAGCAATGGATAAACGACTGCCATTTTCAGAGTTTACCAAAGCTGCAATTGGTGTATGACCAATAGATGTAGCAATTCCTTTTTCGCCTTGAAAATCAATTGCAACGGCGCCTAAATTATTCAATGGCAATTGAAGCGGGCCCGCACATTGCTGCATGGCTATTTTTCCAGTCACCGATCTGTCTACCTTGTTGGTTAACCAATCTTTGCAGGCAACAGCCTCTAATTGAAGAACATTTTCGATGTATTCTTCTATTTTATTACCATCATATTTAACAGCTTCAAATTTTTCATTCAAAGTTGTATCTGTCATTACAGTTTTTGGTGGTTTTCCAAACATTTCCGAAAGACCAAGATCAATTGGATTTTGTCCGTTTTTTTTATCCTCAAAAGTGAACCTCATATCACCGGTTGTTTCGCCAACCTGGTAAATTGGGGCTCTTTCTCTCTCTGCTATGCGGGTTAAAAGGGCAACATCTTTTTCTTTAATAACCAATCCCATTCTTTCCTGAGACTCGTTGCCTACAATTTCTTTAGCTGAAAGGGTAGGGTCACCAACAGGAAGGGCATTCAAATCAATTTTACCGCCAGTTTCTTCAACAAGTTCTGATAGGCAATTTAAGTGTCCGCCTGCTCCATGATCATGAATAGAAACAATAGGATTCTCATCGATTTCGGCCATTGCCCGAATTGCATTACAAACTCTTTTTTGCATTTCAGGATTTGAACGCTGTACTGCATTTAATTCTATAGAGTTTGTGAATTCACCGGTTGCAACAGATGAAACGGCTCCACCGCCCATTCCAATTCGGTAGTTGTCTCCGCCTAAAAGGATTACTTTATCTCCCTTTTCAGGAGTATCTTTTTGAGCTTGTTCCAATCTTCCATAGCCAATTCCTCCGGCCTGCATAATTACTTTATCGTAGCCGTATTTCTTATTGTTCTCGAAGTGTTCGAAAGTAAGAACAGAACCACAAATAAGTGGCTGACCAAATTTGTTCCCAAAATCACTTGCTCCGTTTGATGCCTTAATTAGAATTTCTTCAGGGGTTTGATACAACCATTTTCTGGGATCAGTAGCATTTTCCCAAGAACGAGCAGCTTCCAGTCTAGGATATGAAGTCATGTAAACAGCAGTTCCGGCCATTGGTACTGATGCTTTTCCTCCTGCAATTCTATCTCTAATTTCACCACCAGTACCTGTTGCTGCACCATTAAATGGTTCAACAGTAGTTGGGAAATTATGTGTTTCCGCTTTAAGCGAAATTACCGTATTAATATCTTTGGTTTGAAAGAAATCTGCTTTATCATGAGTGATCGGAGCAAATTGTTCCATTTTAGGTCCTTCTAAAAACGCACAATTGTCTTTGTAGGCAGATACAATTCTGTTATGGTTTACATTTGAGGTCTTTCTAATTAATTGGAAAAGTGAAGATTCTTTTTCTTCACCATCAATAACAAACACTCCGTTAAAAATTTTATGACGACAGTGCTCCGAATTAACCTGAGAGAAACCAAACACTTCGGAATCAGTTAATTTTCTGCCGATTTTTTCTGAAACTCCATTTAAATAATCAATCTCCTCACTGCTAAGAGCTAAACCTTCCTGTTGGTTGTATGCTGCAATGTTTTCAATATTTAGAATAGGTTCCGGTTGCTTTTCAATGGTGTAGATGTCTTGACCAATTTTCTTATAGAAAGCTTGCAGCATAGGATCGTATGTGGCTTTCTCGCTTTCTTTTTTATGAAATTCTTCAATTCGTAGAATTCCTGAAATACCCATGTTTTGGGTTATTTCAACTGCATTTGTACTCCAGGGAGTAATCATTTCCTTTCTTGGGCCAATAAAAAATCCCTCTATCTCATCTTCTTGAATTTTTTCGGCATCTCCGAATAGCCAGGAAAGCTTTTCAAAATCCAATGCATTCAATTGGTTAGTTGTCTGAACAACAAAGTGTACTTCGTCTTTTTTGAAGAATAGTATCATCTTAGAGTCTACTTATGAAATTTATAATAATGGTTGAAACCTGTTTCAAAATGCAAATATAGGTAAAAGACTTTACACAATGTAACAAAATGAATTCTCTAAGACTGCGGAATTGCTCTTTGGCTATTTGTAAGCTAAAAAGTATGAACTGAGAATGGCATTGGGCAATAGTTGCGGATGTGTTTTTTATACCGGTTGACTAAAAAATCTTGAAAACGTATTAGTGTTCGGATATGTTGAAAAATAGTAAAATAAATTTCTGTTTTATGCGAAAAGAGAGTTTCTTTGATCGCAAATTAAAAGGAGATCTTATTTGAAATGTACTTTACGCAAAGGTTTTCGGTGTTTTGAATTCTAAATAAGAACTTTGAGAACTGATTTTGATCTTATTTGTTTGATTTTTAGAAGTAAAGTGTGATCTTCTTGTTTTGCATACATGTTGAAAAACAACTTTTATAATGTTACAGATCATTGATTGCCGTTTTTCAAATCGATATTTTTGTAACCTATTTAATTTAAAATATATCTATCATGAAACCATCCCATATTGAACATATCGGTATCGCAGTAAAAAGTTTAGAAGAAGCAATTCCATTCTACGAGAAAGTATTAGGATTAGAATGTTATGCAGTTGAAGAGGTAGTGGATCAGAAGGTTAAAACAGCTTTTTTTAAAGTTGGAGATACCAAAATTGAGTTGTTGGAGTCAACAGATCCAGAAGGTCCAATCGGTAAGTTTGTTGCGAAAACAGGTGGCGGAATGCATCATATGGCATTCGCAGTTGAAGATGTTCAGCAAGCATTAACTGATGTTCAGGAAGCTGGTTGTGAAGTGATTGACAAAACGCCTCGTAATGGTGCAGAAGGTTTGAAAATTGGATTTTTACATCCGAAATCAACTCAGCGTGTGCTGACTGAAATTTGTGGCAATAAATAAGAATACTCAATAAATAATAATAACTCAATTAGTTATGGCTAGTCAGGATAAAATTAAAAAGTTAATTGATTTAAGAGCAGAGGCTAAGCTTGGTGGAGGTGTGAAAAGAATCGAATCTCAACACAAGAAAGGCAAGTTTACAGCTCGTGAAAGAATCGATATGCTTCTTGATGAAGGAAGTTTCGAGGAATTTGACATGTTTGTATCGCACCGTTGTACTAACTTCGGTATGGAGAAAACGAAATTTTTAGGCGATGGTGTTGTTACCGGTCAGGGAACAATCGACGGGCGTTTAGTATTCGTATTCTCTCAGGATTTTACTGTTTTTGGAGGATCGTTATCTGAAACTTTCGCTCAGAAAATTTGCAAAATCATGGATATGGCAATGAAAATGGGTGCACCGGTTGTGGGTCTTAATGATTCAGGAGGAGCTCGTATTCAGGAAGGTGTAACTGCTTTGGCAGGTTATGCTGAGATTTTCCAGAGAAATATTATGGCTTCTGGAGTTATTCCTCAGATTTCAGCAATTTTTGGTCCTTGTGCAGGAGGTGCTGTTTATTCTCCGGCTCTTACCGATTTCATCATGATGACAGAAGAAAAATCATACATGTTTGTGACTGGTCCTAAGGTTGTTAAGACGGTTACCGGTGAAGATATTTCTGTTGAAGATTTAGGTGGTGCTAAAATGCATGCCAGCAAATCAGGTGTATCTCACTTCATGGTAGAAGATGAAGAAGAAGGTATCATGATTGTTCGTAAGTTGTTATCTTACATGCCATCAAATAACTTGGAAGAAGCCCCAATTACAGCTTGTTCAGATCCTATTGATAGAATGGATGATATCCTCAATGAAATCATTCCAGCAAATCCGAACATGCCTTATGACATGAAGGATGTTATTTATTCGATTGCTGATGATGCTGAATTTTTGGAAGTTCACCGTCATTATGCAAAGAATATTATTGTAGGTTTTACTCGTATGGGTGGAATGTCTGTAGGTGTTGTTGCCAATCAGCCTAGTTTCCTTGCTGGTGTACTTGATATTGAGTCTTCAAGAAAAGCGGCCAGATTCATTCGTTTCTGCGACTGTTTCAATATTCCAATTTTAACTTTGGTTGACGTTCCTGGTTTCTTGCCTGGATCAAGTCAGGAGTTTGGTGGTATCATTACTCATGGTGCGAAATTAATGTTCGCTTATGGTGAGGCTACAGTTCCAAAAGTAACTATTACTCTAAGAAAATCTTACGGTGGTGCTCATGATGTAATGTCTTGTAAGCAACTTCGTGGTGATTTGAATTATGCATGGCCTACAGCTGAAATTGCTGTTATGGGTGCAAAAGGTGCAATCGAAGTGCTTCACGGAAGAAAAATGGCTGAATTGTCAGATGATGAAAAAGTGAAATTCATCGCTGAAACTGAGCTTGAGTACAACGAGGCATTTGCAAATCCATACAATGCAGCATCATATGGTTATATCGATGATGTAATTGAGCCACGTAATACACGTTTCAGAGTGATTCGCGCATTCCAGTCTCTTCAGACTAAAAAGCAATTGAATCCACCTAAAAAACATTCTAATATTCCATTATAAAAAAAACGTTCTATGTTGATGAATATTTTATCTATAGGAAGTCAAGGTGGATGGACTGTTGCCATTGTAGGTTATTCCATTGTATTTGTTGCATTGGTGCTGCTGGTAATTGTTTTTGTCAATTTGCCTAAACTCTTACATCTTAACTTAAGAAAAAAGTTGGTGAGAGAAGGTCGATCTGGCTCTGAAACTGATGACTTAAACATCGAGGGAGGTGTAAATGCTGCTATTGCAATGGCCTTGCACATGCACTTTAACCAGAATCACGATGATGAAAGCAATATCATTACAATTAAAAAAGTTACTAAGAATTATTCTCCGTGGAGTTCTAAGATTTATGGAGTAATGAATCAACCAAGATAAGCAAAATGAAGAAGTTCAAATTTACAATACGTGGGCAAGAATACGATGTTGAAATCAAAGATTTTGAAGGATCGAATGCCAAAATTGAAGTGAACGGAACGAGTTATGATGTTGATGTGCATGTTGCAGAAAAATCATCAAAAACTCCTAGATTGGTTCGCAAGCCGGTTGTTAACAAACCAGGAGAAGGTAGTATCAAAAAAAGTGGAGGAGGAGCTTCAACAGTAAAAGCACCGCTTCCGGGTAGTATTATTAAAATTAACATTGCAGTTGGTGATTCTATTAATCCAGGAGATACTCTTTTGGTAATGGAGGCAATGAAAATGGAAAATAATGTATTAGCCGAAAAAGGAGGAACCGTTAAAGCCATAAAGGTTGCAGTTGGCGATAGCGTACTTCAGGATGATGTACTAATTGAAATAGCATAACATTTCAATAATAAAAGGCAAAAACTATATAATGAGAAAACTTTATTCATTGGTATTCTCAATGATTTTGGTAATGGGGTTAGCTTTTAACTCCATTGCTCAAAAATCATCGGATACCGCAGAAAAATTAACAACGGGAAAATGGGTTAACCATGAAGATGGATATATTCCTAACCCTGTTGGAAATTCCGATATTACAGTAAAAAGATACAAGATTTTCGAATTCAAAAGTGATAATACATTTATGATGGATTCGGTAAAACAGCGTTTTACTGGAAAGTGGAAAGCAGAAGGGGAAAATGTTATAATGACATTTAATCCAAAAACTGTAACACACCTGCAAAAAAATATTGATCCGAACTCCAATTCGAATAATTATCTTACAACTTCAGAAATTCTTGATCTTGGTTCGCGTATAGCCAAAGTAGATGGTGATTTTCTTAAGTTTGCTAACTCCAGTCTTGATTGTGAAAATAACTCAGGTGCGGTCGTTGGGTTAAAGAATTTTTACGAATTTACTGGATTCGCAAATGTTACCGGTGGTAACTTATTGATGGTATTGATTGGTTTGTTTTTCATATTTTTAGCAATTAAATATGATTACGAGCCCCTATTGTTAATTCCAATCGGAATGGGTGTTATTATTGGTAATATTCCAATGTTTCAGGCTGTTGATTTTAATTTGAAATTAGGAATTTATGAGCCTGGATCAGTAATGAATATTTTATATTCGGGTGTAGTTAGTGGTTGGTATCCTCCATTAATATTCCTTGGTATTGGAGCTATGACTGATTTTTCATCTTTAATTAGTAATCCTAGATTAATGATTTTGGGTGCAGCAGCTCAGATTGGTATTTTTGTTACTTTTTTGGGAGCTCTTTGGTTGGGTTTTGCGCCACCGGAAGCGGGTGCAATTGGAATTATTGGTGGTGCCGATGGTCCTACCGCAATTTTCTTGTCATCGAAACTGGCCAATGGAATGAATGTGATGGCTAATGGAGAAACGGTTAAAAATCTGATTGGACCTATTGCAATTGCAGCATATTCGTATATGGCTTTGGTTCCGGTAATTCAACCTCCAATTATCAACTTGTTAACAACTAAGAAAGAGAGAAAAATTAAGATGAAACCGCCACGTGCAGTGTCTCGTCTTGAAAAAATTATTTTCCCTATTATTGGATTGTTGTTAACTGCATTTATTTCGCCAACAGCATTGCCGCTTTTAGGAATGTTATTCTTTGGTAACTTACTAAAAGAGTCAACAGTAACTAATCGTTTGGCTGATACAGCAAGTAATGCATTGATCAATACAATCACAATTTTGTTGGGAGTTACTGTTGGAGCGTCTACACAAGCAGATGTTTTCTTGACTAAAGATTCCATCTTAATTTTTGGATTGGGGGCAGCTTCATTTGTCGTTGCTACAGCGGGTGGTGTAATTTTTGGAAAAATTATGAATTGGCTTTCACCAAAAGATCGTCCGATTAATCCAATGATTGGTGCGGCAGGAGTGTCGGCAGTGCCGGATAGTGCTCGTGTTGTTCAAACAATGGGATTGCAAAATGATCCAACGAATCACTTGTTGATGCATGCAATGGCACCTAATGTTTCCGGCGTTATTGGATCGGCGGTGGCAGCTGGTATTTTATTGAGTTTCTTGATGTAATAAACATCATTATAGATATTGTAAAAGGTTGTCGGTTTCGACAACCTTTTTTTGTTATTTTTTTTTCACGTCTAAAATGTTATATTTATATACATTAATTGATCAGATGTAAAATGGTAATAAAAGGAGTGGTGGGAACTGATTATTTAGGTTCTTGCTTCTCTTTTTTTTTCTTTTGAGATTTTGGCAATCTAAACCTCATTCATTATGGAACTGGGAGAACAAATTAGCAGGTCTGGAAATTTTGATTCTAATAGCAAAGGGGATTGTTTTGTTAGTATTGAGTTAAAACAATCAGGAGGGGTAAATTTTGTATTGGAATCAAAAGTGAAAGTTTTCTATGGGAAATCAATCGAAAAGCTATGTAGATCCATATTGGCTTTTTTTTCAATTGAGAATATTGCCATTGTAATTAAGGATAATGGGGCGTTGCCTTATGTTATTGCTGCTCGAATCGAGTCGGCAGTTAAACAATTGATTACATCTGAAAAGGAATTTCTTTTCGATTTTATCAAAGATAATTTATATCCATCAAATAAGGAACGGTTTCGGTTTTCCAGGCTTTATTTGCCGGGAAATACGCCATACATGATGATTAATGCTGGTCTTCATAAGCCCAATGGTATTATTTTGGATTTGGAAGATGCTGTTGCAATCTCAAAAAAGAATGAAGCAAGATATATCGTGAGAAATGCTTTGCGTTCTCAAACTTTTTATGGAGCTGAGAGAATGGTTCGAATAAATCAAGGAGAATTAGGCATTGAGGATTTGGCCTTTATTGTTCCTCACAATGTACATGTGATTTTAGTGCCAAAATGTGAGTCTGCCAATGATATTTACAGGGTTGAAGAAGAAATCAATAGAATTAAGAAACGAGAAAATGTGATACAGGATATTTTTTTGATGCCAATTATAGAAAGTGCTCTTGGTGTTGAAAATGCTTATGAAATTGCCGTTTCATCACACAATATTGTTGCGATGGCAATTGGTTTGGAAGATTATACGGCAGATTTGGGTGTTCAGCGAACCAATACGGGCACAGAATCATTGTATGCAAGAATGCGGGTTGTAAATGCTTGCCATGCAGCTAAAATACAGGCAATAGATTCTGTTTTCTCCGATGTGGGGAATATGGAGGCGTTGGCTGAAAATGTAAAAAGGTCAAAATCATTGGGCTTTCAAGGTATGGGTTGCATACATCCTCGGCAGATAGCAGTAATACATGAAAATTTCGCACCAAATTATAATGAAATCAAAAAAGCAATGGAAATTGTGAATGCTTTTCATGAAGCAGAGAAGAATGGTCTTGTTGTTGTATCGGTTGGAACAAAAATGGTTGATCCTCCTGTAGTAAAGCGTCAATTAAAGGTACTTGAATTAGCAATTAAACTCGGACTACTATCTAAAGATTGGAGGAGCGAATATGTCGGTTAAATTGATTAAAAATGCTGTTGGACGAATGGTTCCAACGGAAATTAATGGGCAGGAGGCAATTCCTTATATGGGAGTTGGAAAGTTTATTCCTAAAAAAAGAAAGTATAATTCTCTTATTTCTTCTAATGCAGATTTTCCTGTTGATGGAAATAAGCAAGTAAAGAATTTGAAAGAAGCCTTGCAAAAAGCAGGTTTAGCTAATGGTATGAGGATTTCCACTCATCATCATTTTAGAGATGGAGATTTGTTGGCCAACAAGGTGTTTGATATTGCGCATGAGATGGGTGTGAAGGATTTAATTTGGTTTCCATCAGCATCATTTCCTTGTCATGAACATCTGATTCCATATTTGGAAGATGGTACCATTTCCCGCATTGAGGGAAGTATGAATGGTCCGCTGGGTAAATATTGTTCAGAAGGTAAAATGAAGGGCGTGGCTGTTTTGCGTTCTCATGGAGGAAGGTATCAGGCTATTCAGGATGGAGAAGTTCATATTGATATAACCATTATTGGCGCGGCTTGTGCTGATTCTTTTGGAAATGCAAATGGTCTTAACGGTAAGTCAGCTTCAGGTTTACTCGGATTTGCTTTGGCGGATTCTCAGTTTGCTGATAGGGTAATTGTTGCCACAGATAATATGGTCGCATTCCCTTGTGTCCCATGGCAAATTCAGGGAAACTATGTTGATTTTACTGTTGAAATGGATCAAATTGGTATTCCCGAAAAAATTGTTTCAGGTACGACACAAATTACGAAAAGTCCTGATCGTTTATTGATAGCAGAATTGACAGCACGATTTTGTGAGGAGGCAGGAATTATTAAGGATGGATTTTCTTTTCAAGCCGGAGCCGGAGGAACTGCGCTTGCCATTGGTGAGTTTTTTGGTAAGATAATGAAAGAAAAATGCATAAAAGCCCGGTTTGCCAGAGGGGGTAGTAACAAATATCTGGTTCAGATGCTTGAGGATGGATTTGTAGAATACATATTAGATGGTCAAACTTTCGATTTGGAAGGAGTGAGGTCTATGCGGGAAAATCCAAATCATGTGTGGACCAGTCCTTTCACAAGTTATAATTATCACAGCAAAGGGAATTTTGCAGGAATGGTTGATGTCGCAATTTTAGGGGCGACTGAGGTTGATGTTAATTTTAATGCGAACGTAGTGACTCATTCAGATGGCTATTTATTGCATGGCATAGGTGGTTGGCAAAATTGTTTGTTTAGCAAGACTGTAATTCTTCCCATACCTCTTTTCCGAAATAGAATTTCGGTTGTTAGAGAAAAAGTGACAACCATTTGTGGTCCAGGCGAATTAATTGATGTAATTATTACCGAAAGAGGAATAGCAATTAACCCTTTGCGAAAAGATTTAATTGCAAAATTAAAGGAAAGCAATTTGCCGGTTAAGTCAATCCATGAATTGAAAAAGGAAGCTGAAGAAATATGCGGTGTTATGGAAGAATGTATTTTATCCGACGAGATTGTAGCTGCTGTAAAATGGGTTGATGGAACTGTTATTGATGTTGTGAGAAAGGTTTTATAGGAGGAAGTATTGAATCAAAAAAAAAAGAAGCTTCGGGGTTTCCGAAGCTTTATTGTTTTACCAAAGTTTAAATTTACTTTGTACTGAATTCTCTACTTTCGCTGCAATTTTAGGAACTTCAATATCTAAAATACTGTTGATGTAACTAATACATTTCCCGCAACCGGTATTGGCTCCGGTGTATCTTCTAATCTCTTCAATTGTAGTTGAATTTTTCTCATGAATTGCCTTATCAATGTTTTTTCTATCTACCATCTGACAGTTACAAACTATATCCCTCATTTTTTTTTCTTCTTATTAATAATAATCTGCTGTAAATATATACATTATTCAATTTAAACCATCAAATTTGAGGGTGTTATTTTAAATGGTTCTAGATAAGGGTGGCGAGGAATTGTTTATTACAGCTGATTTTCAAGGTATATCTTCATCTGCCTGTACATGTCAATTACTAGGTCTTTTTTAGGTAACGTTTCGAATATTTGTTTTAAGTAAGTTTTTTCACTTACTATTTTAAAGCTTTTTTTATACTTAAGATCAAAAATTAAAGACATCTGATAAAGTTTTAGATCGTTGAGTGTAAGCACGTCCTTAAAGTCAACATGTTTTTCGTCAATAATGTTTTGATATAGCTTTTTAGAGATTTCCGGTTTATCCGATAATTCCATTTCGAGTCTTTTGTTGCTGCCCTGTTTGTTGTTTGAATAGTAATCAGAGACAATACTAAGAATATCTATTTTATCAGCATCTCTTAAGATTTGAACAAAAGGCAAAAGCTTTGGATCAATTGATTTTGGAAGAAGTAATTCATTGTGGTTTTTAATACTTTCAATTACCACATTTGTTTCTTCCTCAGTAAGCTCCGATAAAAGATTGTTTTCGGTGATGGTTGAGATGCCAAGTTGGATATGATTTATTTCCTCTGTGTCGGAGAATGTTCCAAACTTAGTCAATTGCTCAAATCTGCCAACGTCATGTAATAATGCAGAGATTTGTGCCAAGATCACATCAGACTCATCTAAACCGGATTCATCACCAAGTTCCTTAATTAAATTAACTACACGAAATGAATGATTTCGTTTCAAATTAATATTAGACTTAATTTCTTCGATCTCATTTTCAAAACCTGCAACATAGCTGTTAAACCATGTTTCTATACTATTGTAGACTTCCTGCTTCACTTCTTAGTCATTAAAAATTGCCTACAAAACTACTCTTTTTATCCAATTTTGGAAAGGAATTCAGGGGGTATTGGCTTGTGAAAAAGGAGTACCAATACAACTACTTGATCAAAGTATTGTATTTTGTTGTCAATGGTTTATAATTAAAGATTAAATAGGTTTAATGATTGGATACCAAAAATAAGAATGATAAACATTAGTATCCATCTAATGAAATTGGCACCCCAATTTACTGCAAAATGTGAAGCCGTGTAACCTCCAAATATATTCCCAATAGCAGCAATGGCACCAATGTCATAATGTATTTGATCATTCATCATGAAAACGATCAGAGCAAAGGGACTGTATAGTAATACAATAAAAACTTTTAAGGCATTTGCTTTAATCAGGTCGTAACCCATTTCCAGAACTAGTATGCCTATTAAAAAAATTCCTACACCGATATGAATGAATCCTCCATAAACACCAATTGCAAAGAAGATTGTGAATTGCTTGAATCCGAATTGTTTGTTTTGAAGTATTTTAGAGCCTGCAAGCCATTGATTCGGCTTGAAAAATAAGAAGAGCCCCATTGTAAGCATTACTCCGGCTATTAATATCTCAAATAGATCTTTGTTGATGTTTATTGCAATCTGTGCTCCTAAAACAGATCCAAGAACTGTTGGTAAGGCTAGTAGAATACCTTTTTTTAGTTCTAAAACATTTTGTTTTTTGAAATTGTAGGAGGCTACCAGTGTTTGCATGATCACACCAAATCGAATTGTTCCATTGGCAAATGGAGCAGAGAGTCCTAAAAGCATGAACAAGGAATAGGAGATTACGGTTCCGCTTCCAGCAATCGTATTGATAAAACCCACAGCAAATCCGGCCAGTAAAAGTAAACATATAATGGGAAAGGAGTAAATGTCCATTTCCTGAAGATTAGCAAATAGTTCAGCCATGCCATTTGTTCTATGTAAATGGATTAATTAATTGAAGGTATAAAAAAAAACGGCAATTCTGAATTTAGAATTGCCGTTTTTGTGGTGTCGGAAAGGATATATTTCTTTTACTTCAAAGGAGCATTATTTAGGATGTCAAGAAGATGTTTCCAAAACTTATCTACCGTTTCAATATTAATTCTTTCATCAGGAGAATGTACGTCCTTGAGTGTAGGGCCAAATGAGATCATATCCATATTCGGATATTTTTCAAGAAAAAGACCACATTCAAGTCCTGCGTGAATAGAACGGACAACAGGATCAACTCCAAAAAGCTTTTTGTACGAATTTACCGCAATAGTAAGTATTTCTGATGAAGGGTTTGGAGCCCATCCCGGATATCCATCGGAATGTACAATTTTTGCATTTGCCATTGTCAGACATGTGCCAACCATTTGAGCGATGTTGTATTTTTCACTATCCACATCACTTCTTTGCGATGTGGTAATTTGAATTTTATTATCGTCTAAAAATTTTATAGAAGCTAAGTTTGTTGAAGTTTCAACCATGCCAGGCATTTTCGAACTCATGGAAAATACACCATGAGGACAGGCATATATAGCATCCATTAGGTTTGAAGAGCTTTCTTCATCAATAACAAATGTTGGTTTGTCGGTAGATTCAAGAGAGATTTTTAACTTAGGTTCAGTAATTTGCCAAACCTCTTCCATTTCTGTTGCGTAAATATTCAGATCAACACGGATATTTTCTTTGAATTCAGAAGGAAGGGTAATAATAGAGTAGGCCTCACGAGGAATAGCGTTTCTTAAATTTCCTCCTTCAAAACAGGCAATACGAATACCATATTTCTTATTTATTTGCCAAAGAAAGCGATTCAAAATTTTGTTTGAATTTCCACGACCTTTATTAATTTCATCTCCTGAATGCCCGCCAAGAAGACCTTTTACATCAATTCGTACTGAAAAATGCCCATTTGGAACATCTTCCTTGGTATATTCCATTGTTGCTAAGGTATCAATGCCTCCTGCACAGCCAATAAATATCTCACCTTCATCTTCCGAATCAAGATTTAATAGTATTTCACCATTAAAAAAACCTGATTCTAAGGCAAATGCACCTGATAAACCTGTCTCTTCATCAACAGTAAAGAGACATTCAATAGGGCCATGTTCAATATTACCAGAGGTAAGAAGTGCCATTTCTGCAGCCATTCCAATACCATCATCTGCACCTAGTGTTGTGCCTTTTGCTTTCACCCATCCATTATCAATCCATGGAATTATAGGATCCTTATCAAAATTATGAATTGTTTCATTATTCTTTTCACAAACCATATCCATATGCGATTGCAAAACAATCGTCTTTAGGGTCTCTTTTCCGGGAGTAGCTGGTTTGCTGATTAACACATTCCCAATCTCGTCTCTTTTTGTTGGTAAGTTGTGTTTTTTTCCGAATTCAAGAAGGAAGTCAATTATTTGATCTTCTTTTTTTGAAGGTCTTGGAATTTGACAAATATCTTCGAAATGGTTCCAAATTTCGGTGGGTTGTAATTCTGCGAGTATTTTTTTCATTGTTGCTTAAATTTTACCAAATGTAGCAAATTATGAAATTTGTTAAGAAATTCCATTCAATTTTTTAATGATGTTGATTTTCATGTTTTTTTTATTTTTCACATTGACACCCCTTTCTCTGTTGTGGTGTAGTGAGAAGTTGTTGTTGTTTTTCTTGCGATTGCTTATTTTAAACTGGGGTGTTGGTTGAAAAACTCTTATTTTTGAAGTTTAGTCGTGTTTTTCTTAAAAAAAAACATATTTTTTTTATTTTTTTTTTTGAGTTTAAATATGTTGTTCTTTTTTTAAGCTATAGTGTTGATTTTTAAAAGTCAATAAACAATACTTTCAATTGAATTATCTAGGATAATTTACGAAAAACACACTAAAACATGACATAAGTCATATCTTGAAAAAGTGTTAAAAGTGTGTTAATTTTTGTTAAAAGCTTTTTTAATGCTATTTTTAAGATCTAGAATTACCATTAACCATTTTGCATCTTTACTTAATTACTAACTAAAAAGTTTTTTTTATGAAAAAAATGATTGGACTATTTGTATTGCTCATTTTTATGGGAATGCAAGTAGTAAATGCGCAAAGCAAGCAGATTTCTGGTACTATTACCAGTGCTGAAGATGGTCTGGGCATGCCCGGAGTATCTGTTGTTTTAAAAGGTACTACTATTGGTGCCAGTACTGATATTGACGGACGATATTCCCTGGAAGCTAAATCTACAGATGTATTGTTGATTAGTTTTGTTGGTATGGTTACCCAGGAAATTAAAGTTGGTGACAGAACTGTCATTAACGTTGTAATGGAGACAGAATCCATTGGTGTAGATGAAGTTGTTGTTACAGCTTTAGGTATCACTAAAGAGAAAAAATCGCTTGGATATGCTGTTCAGGAAGTTGGAGGAGATAATGTAAACACTGCGAAAGATAATAGTTTCATTAGTTCTCTTTCTGGACGGGTAAGTGGTCTTTCAATTAAAAAATCCGGACAAATTGGAGGGTCTGTAAATGCGATTATTAGAGGTTCCAACTCTTTTACAGGTAACAATCAAGCTTTATTTGTTGTAGATGGAGTTCCTATTAGTAATAGTAATACTAATACATCCGATGCCCAAAGAAATAGAGGTGGGTATGATTATGGTAATGCGGCTTCTGATGTTGATCCTGAATCAATTGAATCAATCTCTGTATTGAAAGGAGCAACAGCGTCTGCTCTTTATGGATCAGATGCTGCCAATGGTGTAATTTTAATTACGACCAAGCGTGGTAAAGCAAAAAAAGGCATTGGCGTAACCATTAATCAAAGTATGACTATTTCTACTTACGATAAAGAAACATTTCCTGAATATCAATCTGAGTATGGAGCTGGTTACGGTCCTTATTATGGTTCTACCGGTTATTTTGACGATAAAGATGTGAATGGAGATGGAACACTTGATTATGCTGTGCCTTATTATGAGGATGCCTCTTTTGGTGGTGCTTTTGATGGCACTATGGTCTATCAATGGGATGCTTTATATCCTCAATTGGATACCTACGGACAAAAAAGTGCATGGTCTGCACCAAAGAATGGTCCAAGTCATATTTTTAAAAATGGTATGAGTAATGTTACAAGTATATCTATTGATGGAGGAAATGAAAAAGGAACTTTCCGAATGGGGTATACAAATGATGATAGAACCGGAATTCTTGATAACAGTAAAATAAAGAAAGATGTAATTGATGTGAGTTCTTCCTATAAACTTACAGATAAATTGACGTTTGATGCAAAAACTACTTTTACAAGAACTTCTGGTAAAGGTAGATATGGAACCGGTTATGATCCAGGTAATGTGGTACAAATGCTTAGACAGTGGTACCAGACGAATGTGGATCTAGAAGATCAGAAACAAGCTTATCTTTCAACAAAAGAGAATATTACTTGGAATCCATCTGCTTATAATAATGTTTCGCCTAAATTTTGGGATAATCCTTATTTTGTGTTAAATGAGAATTATGAAACAGATTCAAGAACTAGATTTTTTGGAAAGTTTCAGGCTGGTTATGAATTTAATGACAATATAAGCTTTGTTGCCAGATTTGGGGTTGATACTTACACAGATCTTAGAGAAGAGAGAGTTGCAATGGGTTCTTTAGATGTATCTGAATACGAAAAGTATGAGAGAAGATTCCAAGAATATAACAATGACTTTATATTAAATTTTAATAAGCGGTTCTCTGATGACTTTTCTTTAACTGGTCTTGTAGGAATGAGTATTAAAACAAAATATATTACGAGTACTAGAACTTCAACTAACGGAGGTTTAGTTGTTGCTGGTGTATATGCATTAAGTAATTCTACAAGTACTTTAGAGCCTTCTGTCGAATCTGATATTCATACCTTGAAATACGGATATTATAGTCAGTTGTCTTTAGCATACGCAAATTATTTGTATTTAGAGGGTACTGTTCGTGTTGATCAGTCGTCTACTTTGCCTTCAGATAACAATACTTACGTTTATCCTTCTGTATCGTCAAGTTTTGTGTTTAACGAATTATTAGATATCTCTTGGCTGAATTTTGCTAAGTTTAGAGTTGGATATGCTGAAGTTGCGAATGATGCTTCTTCATACAGTGTTACAAATAACTATACAGCAGGGACATCGTTTGGTAGTACCCCAATGTATTACATTAGTAATACTTCTAATAACCCTGATTTGAAAGCTGAATCAACTTCAGAAATAGAAATTGGTTTGGAGATGAATTTATTAAATAATAGACTAGGATTCGATTTGTCAGTTTACGAAAAGAAAACAACGGATCAGATATTGCCTGTGACTGTTACGCCTGCATCTGGTTATAATTTCAAATATGTAAATGCAGGAGAAATGAAGAATAAAGGAATAGAGCTTTCTATGTTTGGATCACCTGTTAAAACTAATGATTTTGAGTGGAATGTTAATTTAAATTGGGCAAAGAATAATAATGAGGTGGTTTCTTTGTTTGGCGACACTAAAAATTTGTTGATTTATTCTGCATGGAACACTGCAATTAACGCTAGAGTAGGTGAATCTTATGGTTCTATTACTGGATATGATTTTTTATATAAAAATGGTAAAAAGGTGATAGGAAGCGACGGAAAGTATGTAGCAGATGTATCTAATAGTTCTGCCGTTATTGGGAATATTCAACCGGATTGGACTGCTGGTATCAGCAATAGCTTTAGATATAAAAACCTTACTTTAGGTTTCTTGATTGATATTCAAAAAGGTGGTGATGTTGTTTCTTACGATATGGCATTTGGTAATGCAACAGGTTTGTATGCAGAGACCGCCGGTTTGAATGAATTGGGTAACCCGCAAAGGAATGCTGTTTCAGATGGAGGAGGTATTTTGTTAGATGGCGTTGATGCTGCTGGTAATGTAAATACTACGAGAGCAGAATCCAATACCTATGAGCATGCTTATGGATACTATGGAGGTTCTGCTGATTCTGATTATATTGCAATTGACAACAATTTTCTTTATGATGCTTCTTATGTGAAACTACGTGAGCTTACCATCAATTATCAATTACCTAAGTCAATAGTTAGCAAAACATTATTCACTGATATTTCTTTTGGATTATTTGGTCGTAATTTATGGATTATTCATAAAAATCTACCATATAGTGATCCAGAGTATGCTGCAAGTTCTGGAAATTATCAAGGAATCCAGAATGGTTCTCTGCCAACTACAAAGGAGTATGGATTTAATTTGAAGATTACATTGTAAAAAAAAATACTATATGAAAAATATAATAATATTTCTCGGCATAATTATCGCTGTTGGATTTGTTTCCTGTGACGATAATATTTCTGACTTGAATATCGATCCTAAAGCAGCTACAGAAGTTGATCCACAAGTATTGTTCTCTTACGGATTAGAAGGACTCTCCAGGCAGATGACTAATATAGAATATAATTATAATGTTGATAGATTTTGGGCGAATTTTCTGACTCAAACAACTTATATTGAAGAATGTTCTTATGATCCGGTTAATCGCGATATTGGAGGTTCTTTATGGGATAATATTTATGAAGAAATGTTAATTGAGTTGAAGTCGGCTAAGGCTCTCTTAAGGGCTCAAGAAGTTTCAGATGCAGTTAAGCCAATGCGTGATAACAAACTTGCTATGATTAGTGTATTGGAGGTTTATGCTTATCAATATCTGGTTGATAATTTCGGAGATATTCCTTATTCTGAAGCTCTGGATATTACTAACACAACTCCTGCGTATGATGACGCAACAACTATTTACCTTGCTATTTCTGATAGTTTGGAGGTTGCAATTGCTAATATGGATATCACAAAATCTGGTTTCGATAGTACTTATGATCTTCTTTATGGTGGAGATATGGGGATGTGGAAGAAATTTGCAAGCTCACTACAGTTGAAGTTAGGAATTCGTTTGTCAGATGTTAATGCAACAAAAGCCGCTTCTTTGGTAACTAATGCAGTAGCAAATGGAGTTTTTACTTCTAATGCTGATAATGCGAGTTTTAACTTTTTGGGTTCAGAACCTTATGTGAATCCTATTTATAATTATTTTGAAACTCAATCTAGAAGCGGTGACTTTATTGCTTCTGATTTCTTTGTAAATCTTCTTAATGATTATAATGATCCTAGAATAAGTTATTATTTGGATGACAATATTGCTACCGGTTATGTTGGTGGAGTTTATGGGAAAAAGGGTAATACTTACGGTGATTTTTCACATGTATCACCAACAATTGTAGAGCCTACATATCCTGGAATTTTAATGGATTATGCTGCTGTATCTTTTTCTTTGGCTGAAGCTGTGGAAAGAGGATTTATTAGTGGTGATGCTGAAGTTTTTTATGTTAATGGAATTACGGCATCTTTTGATTTTTGGGGAGTTCCAAGTACTGATTTATCCACTTATTTACTTGAATCTGATGTTGTATATGACTCTGCTTCCTATAAAGAAAAAATTGGAGTACAGAAATATTTCGCGGCTTATAATCAAGGACATGAAGCTTGGACAGAGGCAAGACGTTTGGATTATCCTGTTCTTGTTGCAGCGGCTTCTAATGGTGTACCTAATCCAAAGCGCTTATTATATCCTAATAATGAAGATCTAATTAATGAAGTAAATTACAATGCAGCGGCCACTGCTATTGGTGGTGATAAATTAGATACTCCTATTTTTTGGGATGTAAATTAATATCAAATGTAAATAGAGATCTTTTAGTAAAGGAATCTCTTTAATAATAAAAAAGGGTGTCCATTGGGCACCCTTTTTTATTATTAAGTTAGGACTAGTCATTATGTTATTTAATTCGAAAAGTATCTTATGTTTTAAAGCTGACTCCCAATATAAAATTCCTACCACTTGCACTAATTCCAGATGAATAGGGTCGGTATCGCTTGTCTAAGATGTTTTCCACACTTATATTGATATAAAGCTTCTTGCTGATCTGAATTTGATTGTTAAAGCTTAAAATCATCCAGAAAGGCGAGTAGGGATTACCATTTTTGTCTTTGGCATACAAATACGCTTTGTCTCTTTCTGTATCAGCAAGATCCTTATAACTGATCTCATCATTAAATTCAAGGCTTAGTTTTGATGTTAAGTGTTTCGCTTTATAGGTTACCGATGTATTTCCAAATAATGGAGGAACGTGTCGTACAGGGCTGCCATCTTTGTATTTCCCTTTTGTAAATGTAAAGCTTGTATTGGCCGAAAAACGATCAGTTATCTTCAAAATAGCACTAAAGTTACCTCCCCATATCTTGGCATTATCTGCATTTACGATGGCTTGAACCGAGCTTTCTTCACCATCATAAATTAGAGTGGTTTGCCCGTTGAACGAAAAATCTTTTCTAAGCATAGCCTGATCTAAGAAGGAGTAGAATCCATTTAAGTCAAGAAACAGGATGTTAGAGAAATTTTTACTCAAATTAATTTCAAAATTATATACCGTTTCAGCTTTTAAATTCTTGTTCGGAACAACAACTTTTCCGGGTTCCGAATCAAAAACCTTTGCAACATCATCTATATTTGGAGCTCTGAATCCTGATGTTGCATTTAGTTTAAGCAACCATCCTTTATTTGATAAATAACTTATGCCGATGCCTGCATTTACAGCCCCTAAAGAAAGATTTAAGTTGTCAAAAGGGAAATTGTAAAAGCGATTGTTCAGATTAGATGTTATCCAAAAATGAGAATATCGTATTCCTGTATTTAGGGTCCATTTTGAATTTAACTTCCACTTTAAGTTGGAGTATAATGCCAAACTGGTGTATTTAGAATTATCAGGGTAACGACTTGCTGTTTCTAACTTTTCATTGGAAAAAATATCGGTATCATTTCCGTAAGAATTTATTTTATTGTGAGTCCATTCACTTCCATAAAACAATAGAGAAGATGAATTTATTTGCTTTTCAGCATCAGCATTTACGGAGTATATTTTAAGATTCTCATCTCTGTTTGTTAGTGTTGAAGAACCGAATTTTCTGCTATGTCTGCTTTCCTGATAGTTTTGATAACCAGCTATTACTTTGTAAGAATTATATAGAAATGTTGGTTTGGAATTGTTGATTTTTAAAGAATGCAATTGAAGTTTTTGTGGTCCGTAAAACCACTCGGCATATTTTAACTCACCACCTGAATATTGTATTAATCGATCGTATCTTGGAATGTTTGATGTTTCGGAATGTTGAAAATTATATTGAAGATCCATAGTCTCTGAAGCTTTGAAACGTATTTTTTGCAATACATTAATCTGGGAATAGCCACTGCGTTTTTGATTTTCAGGATTTGGATTTTGGATTATTGCATCGATGCCATTTCTGCTGATTACATATTGAGGTCGTAAGTAATAATCGGGACCATGTTTTCCCATTTTTAGATCCGAGAAGTTGGAATAGCTAATACTACCAGCAAAACTCCATTTGGAAGTTCCAAAACTGTATTTGGCATGATTCATTGCTTCATTATTGGCAGATGAATATCTGGATTTAAATGAAAAGTTAATATTAGGCACTTCAGAAGTTGACAGACGCGGTTTAATCGTGTGAAAATCCATTACGCCACCAATTGCATCACTTCCATAAATAATAGATCCTGGGCCCAATATTATTTCGGCCGATTCAAGGCTGTTTGGGTCAATATTGATTATATTTTGAAGGTTGCCACTCCTGTAAATGGCATTGTTGAGACGAATACCGTCCAACACAATGAGAACTCTGTTGGCAGCAAATCCTCTAATCATAGGACTACCTCCTCCCAATTGGCTTTTTTGAATGTAAACCTGATTGCTTTCCTTTAATAAATCTGCACTGGTTTGAGCTGTACTTTGGTTTATGTGATCTTTGGTTATTTTTATAAGCTTTATTGGTATTTCATTACTGTTTTCCTCCCATTTATTTGCAGATATCATGACCTCTGATATTGGAAATATGTCGGATTGAAGGGAGACAATGAATGATTTGTTTTCTAATTCAGAAAAAGTAAATTGAAGGTTTTTATAAGAAGGATGTTGAAAATAGATAGGCTTGTTTTTTGAGAAACCAGCCAATCTTGCTTCTCCCATACTATTGGTTGATATGGAATTTTTTGAATCAAAGATGTATACATTTTCTATTGCTTTGTTTGTTTTTGAATCAGTAAGTTTAACTATCTGAGCAAATGCACTCAAGTTATAGAGTAGTGAAATAATACAAAGAAACAGACGGATCATTTGTTTATGATTTTCAGGATTAAGTTTAGAATCCAAATGTATGATAAATATTTCATCTGAGGAATGGAAATAAAAGAGGCTGTCTCAAATGAGATAGTCTCTTTTTCGTTTTATAGTTTTTTATATTTATCACTGATTTCTTATTTTAGAGATA
>JAFGYE010000078.1 GCA_016936255.1 Marinifilaceae bacterium
AGATTCAAACTGCCCAACTAACAAGATTAAAATATTATAATCACACACTAACCAAACAAACTATGAACAATTTAATAAAGACTACTTTTTCGCTTCTTCTTATTCTATTAGCTGGCTACTCCAAGGCTGATAATGAAAAAATTAAATTTGGGAAAGTCTCTGTGGAAGAATTAGAAATGACAGTGTACCAGCAAGACACCAGTGCGGCTGCCGTTATTTTATATGATAGTGGATCCTCTTACTTCGAAACAGAGTATATAAATGATAATACTGATTTTATCTGTAAGTTTGAGCGCCATGTACGAATAAAAATACTAAAACCGGAAGGCTTTGATTTTGCAACATTTAAAATTCCTTTGTACCATAGTGAAAACGGTGAGGAAAAGACAAGTTCAATTAAAGGAAGAACCTATAATTTGGACGGTAAAATCCTTATCGATAAACTCGAAAAGAATTCAATTTTTAAAGAAGAAACTACCCCAAACTGGAATAGAATAAAATTTACCATGCCAAATATAAAAGTTGGCTCTGTTATTGAGGTAAAGTATCAAATTTCCTCTCCATTCAAACAAAATTTTAAAGCCTGGCAATTTCAATACAACATACCTGTTGAGTATTCTAAATACAATACCCGAATACCAAGTTATTTTAACTATCAGATAACAACAAAAGGATATTACCCCATAACAAAATTAAAAGAAACAAGCAGACCCGAAAACTTTTTGATCAAATACAAGGAAATAGACAACCAATCAGGAAGTGCGCAGATGATTGAACACCAGTACAATCTCACACCTATTTCAAATATTAATGAATACTATGCGGAAAACATTCCTTCTTTTAAAAAAGAATCGTACATGCTTGCCGAGGAAAACTACTTAAGCTGCATTGAATTTGAATTGCAATCTTACAAGTATGATTATGGAGCATTGCATAATTTTACTTCCTCCTGGGAGGATGTTCAAAACAAACTAATTAAATCGGACTATTTTGGAGGAACCTTAAAAAAAGATGGATTTGTTGAAGATGTCATTGCGCCTTTAATTTCCGGAGTACAAAGTGAAGAAGAAAAAATGGCAATAATTTTTCAGAGTGTACAAAACAGTATTAAATGGAATGAAAAAAACAAATTGTTTTGTGACAATAGCCTAAGATCAGTCTGGAAAGAAAAATCGGGAAGTTCTGCTGAAATCAATTTACTTTTAGTCGCCATGCTTCGCAAAGCAGGAATACAGGCCAACCCAGTTGCTTTGAGCACGCGGCAAAACGGAATTATCCATCCATCACACCCAACAATAACCCAAATGAACTATGTAGTTGCCTGCGCAAAGATAGGAGACAAAAGTTATTTGATGGATGCAACAGATCCCTATTGTCCAATTGGAATTCTTCCGTTTCGATGTTTAAATGACAAGGGAAGATTAATCACTGAAACTAACTCCGAATGGATCAACCTGGATCCCAACAAAGGATCAAAAATTGCAATTGTATCAACCCTTATCCTAACAGAAGAAGGTCAGCTTGAAGGCAAAATAAGCGAAGCTTTTTATGACTATAAAGGAGTGGATATCAGAAAAACGATTTCAAACAACACCGAAGGATATACCGAAAAATTGAAATCAGATTACGAAGACTGGAACATTACAGATATTGAATATAAAAATCTGGATGATAGAAACAATCCCGTTCAAATAAGCTATATGGCAGAAATTGAAAATGCAGCCAACATGGAAGGTGAACGAATCTATTTGAATCCTATTTTAAAATACAAAACACATGAAAACCCATTTAAACTGGAACAAAGAGAGTATCCTGTTAATTTTGGATATCCAATAACTGTAAATTACCTTCTGCTTTTGGAACTTCCTACTAACTTCACAATTGAGGAACAACCAAAATCTTCTAAAATAGTACTTCCTGATAATGGTGGGGAATACATATACCAGATTAATAAATCTGCTAACAAAGTGATGATTAAATATTCTTTTAACACAGGAAAATCACAATATTTATCTTCCGAATATGAATATTTAAAAGAATTCTATAATCATGTTATTGCAAAGGAAAACCAAATTTTGGTATTGAAAAAAATCGATCCAACTTCAATAAAATAAATCTCCAATTAATTTCAAACAAAAAGAGACTGTCTTTAAATAAGACAGTCTCTTTGCATTATATTCCAATATCTTAATACTCAAATTCTCCAAATTCACTTTTAATCGTCAATTTTTTTCCTGAGTTTGGCTCACAACGGCCAATTACCTGAGCATCTACATTAAATTCTTTTGATATCGCGATAATATTTTCAGCAATTTCCTGTGGAACATATAATTCAAATCGATGTCCCATATTAAATACTTTGTACATCTCATCCCATGAAGTTCCGCTCTGCTCTTTTATCAACTTAAAAAGTGGAGGAACTGAAAACATATTGTCCTTAACGATATGAATATTGTCAACAAAGTTAAGCACTTTTGTTTGTGCTCCACCCGAACAGTGAATCATGCCGTGAATTTGGGATCGGAATTGATCCAAGATTTTTTTAATAATCGGTGCATAGGTTCTTGTTGGCGAAAGTACCAATTTACCTGCATCAATATCAACACCTTCAACTTTATCGGTTAATTTACAGTTTCCTGAGTAAACCAAATCCGCTGGCACAGCATTATCATAACTTTCCGGATACTTTTCAGCAAGATATTTTGAAAAAACATCATGACGGGCAGAAGTCAGTCCATTCGAACCCATTCCTCCATTGTATTCTGTTTCGTAAGTTGCTTGTCCTGATGATGACAAACCAACAATTACATCGCCAGCCTGGATTTTTTCATTTGTAATTACGTCTTCTCTTTTCATTCGGCAAGTAACCGTCGAGTCGACAATAATGGTTCGGACTAAATCTCCAACATCAGCAGTTTCGCCACCTGTAGAATGAATATTAACTCCCATTTTACTGTACTCCGTTAACAATTCTTCAGTTCCGTTAATAATCTGAGAAAGAACTTCACCAGGAATCAGGTTTTTATTTCTTCCAATTGTGGATGACAAAAGAATATTATCAACTGCACCAACACAAAGTAAATCATCCAAATTCATGATCAATGCATCCTGAGCAATGCCCTTCCATACAGAAATATCTCCTGTTTCCTTCCAATACATGTAGGCAAGAGATGATTTTGTTCCTGCGCCATCGGCATGCATAATATTGCAATAGTCTGCATCTCCCGCAAGGAAATCCGGAACAACTTTACAAAATGCATTTGGATACAATCCTTTATCCAGATTTTTAATTGCACTATGCACATCTTCCTTCGAAGCTGACACTCCTCTAAGGTTATATCTTTCGTCTTTTCTCATGGTTGTTTAGATAAAAGGTAAAAGCAACAAGCAAAAAGATTAGAAATCTCAGACTTTAAATCTCTCAATAATAAATGGATAAAACAGTCCTACTCCCTCTTACTTACTCATTTACTTCTTCATTTTTTTTGCTTCGGCAAAGGTAATCTTTTTCCCTTTATTGTACGCGATTACAAATGCATTAATTCCAGTTTTACTAATCTTATCTGCTTCGGCCCTTGCCTCTTCCAAATCATCAAATATTCCGGTAGTGTATCTCACCGTAGAATCATCTACGCTTCCGCGGAAAACAACTTTGTATTTTTGAAGTGTAGGAGGAATCGTATTTTTATTGAAAGCTCCTATCTGAATGGTATAGAAAACGCCTTTAATTTCTGATAAATTTTTTATCAATGTATTACCTATTTGACTGGAATCAGATCCTGGTTTCATTTTAGAATTTGGCCCCGGCTGATAGTCTGTTGACAGCACTCTAAAATCGGTTCTTCGATTCAACTGATTAGCCTCATCCTTCTCTTTCTCTTTCAGCTTACTGATAAAAGATTCACTCAACACATCCCCTTCAGCTAAAAAGTCAAACTCTTTTGCCTTCACCGCGTTAATTGTCTGAGGTTTCGATTCCCCGTAACCATGAGCAATTAACCGATCCCAGTAGATTCCTTTCTCTATTAAATAATCGACAACAGACTGTGCTCTTTTCTGAGAAAGATCACGGTTGGTAGACTCACTTCCGACATAATCGGTATGCGATCCCAATTCAATCGTAATTTTAGGATTCTCGTTTAATGTTTCCACCAAACCATCTAAAGCTGTTTTAGATTCTTCTCTTAATTGCCAGGATCCAAAATCGTAAAATATATTTGGCAATTCGATTGGCTTCTCAATTGGTTTTAAACCAATAACTGATTTAAAATTACGGCTGACTTCTATCCCCAAAGTACTCACCTGCTCTTTGCCATTTAGATATCCTTCTGCCGAAACCATTACAATATATTCCAATTCAGGATCAAGCTCCACATTAAATTGCCCTTCTTCAGCAGATTTACTATCCATTTGTTCTCCATTTGAGGAAACAATATGAATAGCTGCATTAGGGATAAATTCGTTTGTTTCAGAATTTACAATTTTTCCCGAAAAAGAAAACTGTAAAGGCACGTAATCAAATCTATAAATATCATCGTTGCCGTTTTTCCGCGAAGATGTAAACATTCCTTTCTCCTGATCAGGCTGAAATACAATTGAAAAATCATCAGCAGTAGAATTTATTGGATATTTCATATTCTCCACCTTCCACACTCCTGTCTCTTCTCGTTTTGCCTGATAAATGTCCAACCCGCCCATGCCTTCCTTCCGATCGGAAGCAAAGAATAAATCACCATTTTTCTTTATAAAAGGGAATAACTCGTTGCCTGGTGAATTGATTGGCCGCCCCATATTTTGAGGTTCGCTCCAACTGCTTCCACTCTTTTTCACCATCCAAATGTCATTTCCTCCGTAACCACCAGGCATATCGGATACGAAATACAGAATATTACCATCAGCCGAAATAGAAGGATGCCCTACGGACAGACTATCCGGAACCAGATCAAGTTGAGCGACACTTCCCCAGCCATCTTCCTGCCTTTGCACAGCAAATATTTTTGTTCCCTGATTGTCTTTATTTACTTTTCGCGATGAAGTAAAATACAATACATCTGCCTCGGCAGAAAAACATGCAGCTCCTTCATTCCATTCTGTATTGATTGTATCTCCCACACCACGAGCTTTGCTCCATTGGTAAGTATCAACAATTACTTTTCGTGATGTTGCCTCTTTCCCTTTCCTTTTTTTACTCTTTCGAATCACTTCATTGGAATAATGCACCTCAAAAATATTTGAATGAAAATCTCCTGTAACACCGTCTTTTTTAGGCTTACCGTTCAACTTCCTTGTTGATGAGAAAAAAATAACATTTGTATCCTTCCCCATATAAACAGGGCAAAAATCACTGCCCGAAGAATTAAAATCATTCAATATCTCCACTTTATATCTTCCCGGATACTCTTCCCATGTGCTAATTCTTTTTAGTATTTCAGAAGGATCATTCTCTGCTTTTGCTTCTGGCTTTAGATCCAGATACTCCCAGAAATTTTCCTCGGCCTCTTCCATTTTCCCATTTTTCACTTCAGCATAAGCTAAATTTAAAACTGCATTTGAGAAAGTATCCCGGTTTAATATAGCTCTTCGATACCATGAGGAAGCCTTACGCACTTCATTTACCTGATCGAAACACGACGCTGCTTTAAATGCTATATCGGCTTTTAGTTCTTTATCCTTTGACTTTTTATAAGCTTTTTCGTAATAACCTTGTGCATAGTAATACTGTCCGGACTGAACCATTTTATCGCCACGATTTACATAAGATTGCGAAGAACAGGAAATAAATACTCCCAGAATAATAAAAATACAGATATTGGAAAAAAGCTTCATCAGATGAGTTTAAAATTCAATTATTGAACTAACAAGGTATAAAAATAATTATTTTATTTCAGCGGTCAATGTATTGTTAACAGAGATAAATATTTCTTATACAAAACAAAAAAAGGATGTCCAAATTATGAACATCCTTTTAGAACTTTTATTGTTGTCTCAATTAATTATTGAACAACAATTCACGATATTTTGGCAATGGCCACATTTCGTTATCAACGACCAACTCCAATTTATCAATATGATATCTGATACTAGAAAGATAAGGACGAACTTTTTCATCATAAGCCGTAGCCATTTCTACACCCTCTTTCAATACATTACATGCTTTACGAGCATCAATCATTTCCCTCACTTTAGCTTTAATTGAACTAATGTGACCCGAAATTTCTTTAATTAACTCTTTACGTGCACCAGACAATTCTTCGTACTCACTGTTGGTAAAAACATCTCTTAAGCCTTGTACATTTTGAATTAGCTTGGTTTGGTAAGCAACGGCAGTCGGCACAATATGGTTAATTGCTAAATCTCCAAGAACGCGAGCTTCAATCTGAATTTTTTTGGTGAATTTCTCCATTTCCACTTCAACACGAGCTTCCAATTCTTTCTCGGTCATCACACCACTTCCGACCAAAGATTTTTTAGCCGCAGGATCAAGATACTTCGAAATTGATTCAGGAACACTTGTAATATTTGTCAAACCTCTTCTTTTAGCCTCAACCAACCATTCATCAGAGTAACCATCACCATTAAAACGAATAGGCTTACACTCAATAATCATTTTCTTAAGAATCTGAAAAATTGCCTCATCCTTTTTAATATCCTGCTCTATTAAAGCATCAACAGCTATTTTAAATTCTTTTAACTCTACAGCAACTGCAGCACTTAAAGCTGTCATTGCTGCCGCATTGTTCACAGAAGATCCAACAGCACGGAACTCAAAACGATTTCCAGTAAATGCAAATGGAGATGTACGGTTACGGTCTGTATTGTCTAAAATAATTTCAGGAATTCTACCGATACCCAATTTCAAAGCTGTTTTTTCATCAGGAGTCATTTTTCTCTCTCCAACTTCTTCAACAATTCTATCTAACATTCGAGATACTTCATCTCCAAGGAAAGCTGAAACAATTGAAGGAGGCGCCTCATTAGCACCTAAACGGTGACTGTTTGATGCAGTAAGAATGGATGCGCGCAACAAATCCTGATTCTTATATACGGCCATCAATGTATTGACAACAAAAGTAAGAAATTGAATATTCGCTTTAGGATTTTTTCCAGGAGCCAAAAGAACAACACCTGTATCGGTTCCTAATGACCAGTTGTTGTGTTTACCAGATCCATTAATACCTGCAAATGGTTTTTCGTGGAAAAGAACACGGAATTTATGGTGACGGGCAACTTTTTTCATCACATCCATTAACAATTGATTGTGATCATTTGCAAGGTTAGCCTCTTCGAAAATAGGAGCTAATTCGAACTGACTTGGAGCTACTTCATTGTGACGGGTTTTCACAGGAATTCCCAATTTATGACATTCAACTTCCAATTCCATCATAAAAGCAGTAACACGTTCTGGAATAGATCCAAAATAGTGATCATCCAATTGCTGATCTTTAGATGATGAGTGCCCCATTAATGTACGACCTGTAAGCACAAGATCCGGACGAGCCTGATACAGAGCTTCATCAATAAGGAAATACTCTTGTTCCCATCCCAGATTTGTGTGAACCTTAGTTACATTTTTATCGAAATACTGACAAACACCAACAGCCGCTTCATCAACTGCAGCCAATGCTTTTAACAATGGAGCTTTGTAATCAAGAGCTTCTCCAGTGTAAGAAATAAATATAGTAGGAATACAAAGAGTAGTACCAACAATAAAAGCTGGAGATGAAACATCCCAAGCAGTGTAACCACGTGCCTCAAATGTTTGGCGAATTCCTCCTGAAGGGAACGAAGAAGCATCCGGCTCCTGCTGCGCTAATAATTTACCTGAAAAATTTTCAATCATATGACCGCCATCACCATAATCGATAAAACCATCATGTTTTTCTGCAGTACCATCTGTTAATGGCTGAAACCAGTGAGTATAATGAGTTGCACCTTTTTCAATCGACCAGGCTTTCATCCCTGCAGCAATACCATCAGCCATTTTTCGGTCTACAGCCAGACCTTTCTGATTTGCAGTCATTACTGCACGAAAAGCCTCTTTAGAAAGATACTTTCTCATGGACTCAACATTAAACACTAATTCACCGTAATAATCAGTCACCTTATTTGAAGGTAAAGTAACGGAAACAGCTTCCCTTTTAAGTAACTCCCCTAACGCTTTAAATCTAATTGTGGCCATAAACGCAAAAATTTTAGTTATTGATATTTTAATCCGTATTGAAAAAAAGGGGTACTCAGCAAAAAAAACATTTAATTTTCACTCAACACCCCCTTTGTAACGATACAAATGTGAATAAAATAATTCAATTTCACAATTCTGCTTACAGAAAAATAACCTCATACAAACAAAAAAACGGTAAAAACAGGATCAAAACCCCTTATTTTTATCGTTTGCGCTTAAAATTTTAGTTTTTTTTCAAAAAGAGCCTTCTTTTTATCTGGCTAATGGGATTTTGGGGGCATTTTTTAAAATAACATCCTTAACATCTTTTTTTGAGCCTATCAGTTCATAAAATTTGAGGATATAGTCCGTTAATCCATGCCTATTCTCTTCGTTTAAATATTCACATTGTGAAATCAATTCCAGAAACGCTTCCTTCAATTCATTAAAATCTGTAAAAGCAGCATTCAATTCCTCATCACTCCATCTGTAACCTTTGTATAATCTTTTATACTTTGCATCAGAAGCTATATTGGGATCCAATGTAAAATAAGTATGATTGATTATTCCTGACCAATCAAAATCAAATGGTATAGCAATGGGAATGCTCTGTTCATCTACCGACACAATATCAATGTTGTGCAAACGTTCAACATTCCAATCGGAATTCCCAATCATCAACTGAAACAATGACAGCATTACAATATTCTTTCGAAGCATATTGTATTGCTTCATATTTTTGAATTGTAAGATGATCTTCCCATTTCGGGTGGCAACGTCATTTTTATCTTCCAAAAAGAAACCAAACTTCCGAATGGTATCGTTAGTAATACTATCTATAAATGATATCTGAGACAAGCGAACCCTGTAACTATGTTCATCAATAAGGTTGTACATCTTATAGATTAGATATTCTTTAATGGTGTTCTGTTCGAATCCATCCTCGAAAGACTGACAATGACTTACGTACTTTAACTTGCTTTGCCCTTCGAACTCGGTACCTACCATCCTTTCTACCGGGAGCTTAAATCGTAATGGTGGAAAATCACAATTTTGTTTTCTCCTTCGAAAATTTCCGCGGGTCATTACTTCAACATCGATTCTATCCCCTATCTGCTTGTCATTCTCAATAAGCTGCAATTCAGATTTATGATACTTGCGATCCTCACTAATATCATTTAGAAGACTTGACAAATTTGTTTTTAATTCGAACTCAAGAAGTTTTTCATTTTTAAACAATGGTAATTTCAACAAACTATCCCTATCCTTTTTGGAAATAGCACTAACAGGAACCAAACAGAGAAACAACAATAAAATTATGATAGCTTTTGTAAAAAACCATTTCCTGGTATTATTTTTTAATTCAATTGTATTTGACAGCTTACTCATTGCATTGTTTTATAAAAGCATTATTCAACTAACTCTCTTCTTCCATCTGAAAAACAACGATAGTACTTTCCATTTTCAATTAACATTACCTGAGGTTCAATTTCCGAATATCCCATTGGTACATTTATCGCAACAACTTTATCATCGTGTAAAAAACGAATAGATTCAACCTCTGTATGCCCGAAAAAAATTCGATTTACATCATAATAAGAAAGCACTTTATTTAATTCCTCATTATTAATGATTGAATAACTTCTTGATTTCATCAGATAACCTCTATACCACAAAGGATTTTCAGGAAAATAAATAGTCTTCATTAATTCTTCATGTGTCATCTCGTTGTCTGAACTTAAACTATTTCGAATGTCATTATTTATTTGCTCCAAACTAAGCCCTCTATCAACTAAATCAGGCGACAAGCCACCATGAACAAATAGCAAATCATTAATTTTAACTACGGAATTTAATGATCGCAGCCATTTTCCCAATTCCGTATCTGCATAAAAAAACCGTGGATAATTAAACATTAGCCTTTGGCACATATTCTTATACTTTGGAGCAACATAACGGGAATCGTTCATCAAAACCATTATTTCGTGATTCCCTAACAATAAATGCAGTTTTCCCTTGTTTTCAAGTGCTTGCCGCTGTAACTTCTTGATTAAATACAGACTTTCAGTGACCTTATCTCCACGATCAAAAATATCTCCAATAAAAACGACATGTCCATCCCCCCAATTCCAATCTAGATTTTCATTAATTACTCCAATATTCTGCAATAATTCTACCATTACATCATATTCTCCATGCACATCGCCAATTGCCAACAGTTTTGTCACTCCTGAGTATTCTGCACTTTGAATTGGATAGTTTCCTTTTCGGAGCCAATACTCATTTCGATCACCTTTTTGTCCTTTAACAACTACCAAATCGCCTTTAATCTTTATTTTCTTCTCCCGGATATCAATGGTATTTCCTTCTTTTTCATGATTGATATACCACAACTTCACTGTTTTATCGTCGAGCCAGAAAAAATGAGGACCATCGGAATAATCTTCCAGATTAACATCCTGAATATTTCCATTAAACACCTTGTCGTAAGATGAAAATGCACCTGAACCTAATTCATTCTTCTTTTCTTGCGCTTCCACATCAAATAACCATAAATTAATTGCACCTAGAAATAATACAGTTACGTATTTGTAAAACTTAATCGTTCGATACATATCATCTTTTTTTCTTATTCAAAGCAAATACCAAAATTACTATACCTCTTTAAATCAAAAACTAAACTAATATTCCAAAAAAAAGGAAACGAATTAACTGTTCGTAATTAACACAGCTTGTGTGCGAATACGAACTGTGATGGTATTACATGAAGATAGTAAAAAATTAATGAAGCTTTTACATATAAAAAAACAGGGATTCCGAAGAACCCCTGTTACACTACTACTACATAGTACCTGAATTAGTATCCAGGATTTTGTCCTACAAGTCCTCCTGTATTATCCACTTCACTTTGTGGAAGAGGGAAGAAAATATTTTTTGGCATTGTTAAATTTGTTGCCTTAAAGATTGGCTCACCAGAATCAGCCACTACGTATCCCCCGGCACCGTCACGGGTAATACTTGCCTTAACTTTGTAACCATCTGTTTTAAGCTCTTGCTCTAATCTTCCTGTTCTAATCAAATCGTGCAATCTATGACCTTCACCACAAAGCTCAACACGACGTTCGTGATATATAGCATCCAGCAAAGCTGCTCCAGAAGCTGTAACATTAGCCAAAATAGTAGCATTCCCCTGACGAGCACGCTCACGTACTTTATTTAGATAGGTTCTAGCAGTTCCCTCATCATTGGTATGATAGCAAGCCTCGGCATACAATAAGTAGATATCTGATAAACGGATAATTCTTTCATTAACTGGTGAATTTCGGAAGTTTCCCAAACTTAAATACTGCTGCTTTGACAAATAATGTTTGTAATTACTAAAACCAGTCAAATCTTCTGCAACTACGCCGGGTGTTTCCCCTTCAAGTATCCACTGATCAGCATATTGCAGAGAATTAATTAAAGAAGCATCACGTCTTGGATCATTATTTTCAAATTCAAGATACAAATCGTAAGTTGCCTGATATCTTCCATATGGATCAGCAGCTCCCAACCAAGGCATATTCAAGAAAGTAGTGAAGTTACCATTGTTGGTATAAGCACCATCATCAAGAGGCGAATCGTAAAACTGAACTTCGAAAATAGATTCCTCATTATTCTCTTCCGCCTCCGAAAATAAATCATGATAATTACCTTGATACAAATCGTAAACATCTAAACCAAACAATTGTTCTGCATAGGTTTTTGCTTCATCCCACTTGTTCTCATTGTAAAAATCCTGAGATGCATAACCAGAACTTGCCTGAGAAACACAAACTTTCACCAAGAGACCTAAGGCTGCACCTTTAGTTGCACGACCTAGTTCCTTACTTTCAACATAAACTGATTTTAAAGGAAGAGCAGCAACAGCATCTTTCAAATCTGTTTCGATTTGAGCATAAATTTCAGCTGACGTAGCGCGTGTTTGATTCAAATCATCACCCAATAACGGAACTGTAACCAATGGCACGCCACCATAATTCTTAACCAAATCATAGTAATAATATGCTCTCATGAATTTTGCTTCACCAACAACACGGTCTTGTAATGACTTATCGGTTACTCCAGGAATATCTTTCCCTTCTACATTTGCCAACAATTGGTTCGCAATTAATATTCCACGATAATTGTACCGGTAATTATAAGTGAATAAGAATGCCGTGGCGTCGTAAGTGAATTGACGCAATGCCAAATCTTCTCTATCCACTGCATCATCAGTAGTAGAATTATTTAAGGAAGTTCGTCCCCAGTTATAATGATACTCCCACATTGGAGCATAACATGCATTAGCCGCTTTTACAAGCTCGGCATCGTTCGAATAAAAACTCCCTGAAGTTTGTTCCCCGATTTTTACGGTATCCAAATAGTCTTTATCACAGGCTCCTAATGAAAATATCAAAAGCCCCGCTAATATTATATTTCTTATTTTCTTCATTTTCATCAACTATTAGAAAGTTAAATTAGCTCCTATTGAAAAAATTCTAGCTTGTGGATAAGTTCCATAATCAATACCTTGAGTTAATGATGGACTGGTAGAACTAGCAGCTCCAATTTCAGGATCCAAACCAGAATAATTTGTAATTGTAAATACATTCTGACCAGAGAAGTATACACGCAGATTGGACATCCAAGGAGTAAGATCTTTAAAAGTATAACCCAATTGAATGTTTTTTAAGCGCAAATACGAACCATCTTCCACATAAAAATCGGAAGCTCTCAGGTTTTTCTCAACTGTAGAAGCGTTTAATCCAAACATTTCATTTGAGTTATTCTGAGCAGTCCAGTGATTTTTATAATCGGAAGCCAATGCAAATCTTTTGATATCCGCGTAATTGTAATATTTAAACCCATTGAATATTTCATTACCCGTTACTCCTTGGAAGAACATGGATAAATCAAAACCTTTGTATGACAAATCAATGTTCACTCCATAAAACAAATCCGGATTTGGATCACCAATCTGCACACGGTCATCACCATTGATGACTCCATCAGGAGCTTCCATTACACCATCATTATCTTTATCAGTCCACTGATCTTTAAATCTAAAATCACCTGCACCAATAGGTTCTGCCGACTGAGCACTTGATGCAACTTCAGCATCTGTTTGAAAAACTCCATCAACCTGATAACCATAGAATGCTCCAATAGGAGATCCCTCAGCCGTTCTGGTAACATTACCTACCAAACTCACATTACCACTCCAAATAGGAACTCCGCCACCAAGACTGGTTACTTCATTATCTACATGAGACGCATTTACATTAACTGAATATTTAAAATCACTTCCAATTTTACCACGGTAACCCAGATTTAATTCAAAACCTTTGTTTTCAACAGTACCAGCATTAACATACGGACTTCCATCGTAACCAGCATACTGAGGGATTGGCACCTGCACCAACATATCCTTGGTTTCTTTCTTAAAATAATCAGCAGAAAAAGTCAACTTGTCATTAAAAAATGCCAGATCCAATCCGAAATTTGTAGATTCTACCGTTTCCCACTGAACTTTTAAATTGGCCATCTTTACAGGAGCAGCTCCCGCTTGTTCTTTATCCCCAAAAACATAGCTATACTCTAACAAAGCATCTTTACTTTGAACTGTGGAAGCAAATGAATATGGATCAATCTTAGCATTCCCAACACGTCCCCAACCAGCTCTTACTTTTATTCTGTTTACCACATCTTCCGGTAAGAAATCCATGAATTTTTCATTTCTCAATTTCCATCCTAAAGACATTGAAGGGAAATTTCCAAATCGCTTATCAGGACCAAAAACAGAAGAACCATCACGACGGAAAGATGCAGTTAGAAAATAGGTGTCTGCATAATTATAATTTACTCTACCTAAGTAGGAGTACATTCTTGTATCTACACCAGAATTCGAAGCATTTGTACTTTCCAAATCAGTAGAAGCAGAAATATACTGCAATTCCTCATTATCGTTTGGAATATTATTACGAGAAGCTCCCAAATATTCGGATTTGTTTTTCTCAGCAGTAAAACCAGCTAACAAACTAATACTATGGTCTTCAATATCCATACTGTAAGAAATTGTATTCTCACTTAAGAATCCATTAAACTCCCTGGTAGTTTTTGATAAACTATTGGTGATGTTCTTTTCATTCCCATAATCATAAGAAGGCAAATAAGTCTTCTCCTTCGATCTTGAAACATTTAGGCTTACAGATGATTTAATGAACAAATTCTTAATTGGTTCAACCTGTAAATAAGAATTTGCCAGAATCAAAAGAGCAGAATTCTCTCTAACATCTCTGTTTAATATAGCAACTGGATTTGCCAAATCAGAATACGGAGTAGAAGCATATTCTCCCAACTCCTGATAAACCGGAGTTATAGGATCCATTCTTTGAGCAAGAGTTAAAATGCCATTAATGGCATTTCCATTAACCTGATCGGTATTGGAATGCGATAATGAAACATTAATACCTGCTTTGATTTTTGAACCAATATTGTAATTATTATTTAAACGCGCATTGATTCTCTCGTACTTAGAATTCAAAACAACACCTTCATTTTTAAAATATCCCGCACTGAATAAAGTATTTGAAGATTCATCTCCTTTTGATAAGGTAACATTCGTTTTGTAGATTTTCCCAACACGTGTCACCTCATCGAACCAATCAGTAGTTTTTCCTGTATTGTCAGATGGAGATTGAAGGATTAATGGTTTGTAAGCACTCGAACCTGTAAAAGCCGCAGCATTTGTTTGAGCTGCATTATAAGTAGCCAACCAATCTTGCGTATTCATTAAATCTGGTTTATTCCAAACGCTTTGAAGTCCGGTCATTAATTCCATTTGAACTTTCACATCCTTGGTATTACCAGTTTTGGTTGTAATTAAAACAACACCGTTTGCACCTCTTGAACCATAAATAGCGGTTGCTGACGCATCTTTCAACACCTCAAGACTCTTAAAATCACTTGGATTTAAACTAGAAATATCATCCAGAAAAATACCGTCAACAACATAAAGAGGCGATGAATTATTCACAGTACCTGTTCCACGAACTCTAACTGATAAACCTGCACCTGGAGCACCGGAAGTTTGCGTTACCATCACACCGGCAGCACGTCCCTGAAGAAGAGCTGCTCCGTTTGAAACCGGCTGATCTTCCAAATCCTTTGCACTAATACTTGCAACCGAACCTGTAATATCACTTTTTTTCTGAACACCGTAACCAACCACTACAACTTCGTCCATTGCAAAATTATCGGTTTGCAACGCAACATTTAATTCTGTTTGAGCACCAACACTGGCCTCAAATGGTTTCATTCCAATGTAAGAGAATACCAAAATGGCATCCGCTCCAACTTTGATTTCATATTTTCCATCAAAATCGGTAGTTGTTCCGTTGGTTGTACCTTTTACTACAACCGAAACGCCCGGGATAGTTAACCCGTCTTCTGCACCGGTAACCACACCTTTAACCAGCAAATCCTGTGCCCAGGATACCTGCCAGCCAAGAAGCATGATTAACGTAAAGCATGCAATTTTTCTCATAGTGTTTAATTTAGATTAGCAAGAAATAATTAAAAATTACTTATATTTTTATGACTCCAATTCCCGGACGGTTTGGTAAAATTACTTTCCCGCCGAGAATCTCAATTCCTTTAAAAGGATCATTTGATATTAATAAGTTTCCATCCAAATCCGCCCAATCAACCATAGGCGACAGTTGGGCTGCCGCACTAACACCACAAGACGTTTCCGTCATGCATCCTACCATCACTTTCATATCCAAAGAACGGGCTGCATTCATCATTTTATGAGCTTCTCTCATTCCGGTACACTTCATCAATTTGATATTAATTCCGGAATAAACTCCATGTAATTTTGCCACATCATCCAATCGCTGAATGGCTTCATCAGCAATTACAGGCAAGGGACTGTGCTGAGTTAGCCAAGCCATATCTTCCAAATTGTATTTGTCCATTGGTTGCTCAACAAAAACAACTCCTTGTTCTTTTAACCAATGAATTTTATCTAAAGCCTCTTGTTTGTCTTTCCATCCCTGATTCACATCCACACACAAAGGCACATTTGTAATTTTGCGAATTGTATTAATCATCTCCTCATCGGTACCACGACCAATTTTCACTTTTAACATTTTATAAGGAGAAGCTTCTTTCACTTTTTCAATTACTACATCAGGTTTATCCATTCCAATGGTAAATGTGGTTACCGGAGTGTTTTCCTGACTGTAACCCCAGATTTTAAACCATGGTTTTTCCAATAATTTCCCGATCAAATCGTGCAAAGCGATATCAATTGACGCCTTTGCCGCACAATTTCCTTCAGCAACAGCATCTACATAGCTTAGTATTTCACTCAGGCGAAAAGGATCAGAGAACTGTTTCAAATTTACACTGCTTAGAAATTTCGTTGCAGTCTCATGCGATTCACCCAAATAAGGAGGCATAGAAGCTTCTCCATAACCAACAACTCCATCCCACTCAATTTTGGTAAGCATAACCGGGGTGGTTGTTCTGGAAAAAGATGCAATGGTAAATACATGTTTCAACGCCAATTCATATGGCACAAAACTAAGTTTCAATCCTGTTCCTGAATGTTTTAATTTGCCTGTTCCTGCTCCTCCGCAAGAATTCATCGCCGGAAGCAAAAATGCAGCTCCAGCCAACAAGCCTGTGTTTCCTAAAAACTTTCTTCTATCTATTGCCATTTCCTTTACTCTTAATACCATGGATGCTCGGAAACCCTACAAATGCCAGACTCTCCAATTCTACTTAAAACCCGTCGTCCTCCTAACCAGGTAATCGATCGGTAATCATTATAATTTTCGGCTTCAGGCTCAAAACTATTAATCCGAACCCTGCCTGAAGAATGAATATATTCTCCATGATTCATATACATTCCAACATGAGTAACTTTCATTGGTTTCTCATCAGTCTCTGCTCTTCCGAAAAAAACCAAATCTCCTTCCGCCAACTTTAAAAACCCTTGCTCAGGAGAAATGATATCGCCATGAAGAAACTGCAATGACGCATCACGGGCCAAAATAATCCCATTTATAAAATAAACCGATTTTACAAATCCGCTGCAATCGACTCCCTTTGCTGAAGTCCCTCCCCACAAATAAGGACGGCCAATAAATTGCTTCGCCGCTTTAGTTAAAAGAGAAACATCAATTAACTCCCGGTTTTTCCATTCAGAAAACAATTCACAATTCGATTTTTCAATTTGAATTTTTCTTCCATCAGGTAAACTCAAATCATAACTGTTCCGATTTTCTTTTTCAACTTCTAAAATCGCTCCTGCAACTATATCGGTAACTACTTTATTTTGCTCAAGATCTTTCACAACTTCAAAATCAGGAATAAAAATTATTCTTGTCGAATTTCTCCAGGCCTGCATCTCAGATTCTGTTTTTTGAGCAATTGCAGCTCCATCAACCCAAGCAATATATTTGTCAGGAGTCTGTATCTGATACCAGCCATTCTCTTCTTTTAACAACCTAACCGGTGTTCCCATTATTGATTGCGAAACAAGCTCTGCCGAATGCTTTGGGAAAGCTCTTAAGTTCACAACACTTAAGTTGATTACTCCCCAATTTTTATCCCCTAATTTTTTCTCAGGAAGTACAACCAAGCTATCTACCAAATGAACTTCCAAGGCTTCCAGAGTTGAGAACAAAGCTAACTTTGCCTCCGACAGAGATGTTTCTCCACTAACCACTAATCCATTGTCCTTATTAACAGAAAAAACAGGATTAAATATTGCTTCTCTACCATCCGGTGCAATCTGCAACTTTACAGTTTGAGAAATTTGGTTTGCCTGCTGCAACAATTTTGAATTGTTACTACAAGCAAAACCAATAAAAATAATAACTAACCAAAATTTATTTTTCATTCCAATTCTAATTGGTATTACATCTTACATGATTCCAAATTTAAACACATCCATTGATTTCCAATAAAGGTTCAACATGTTTAAAAACACACACTTATCAAGCAAGTAAACATATTTAAACTGAACAAATAAACATCTATTTATTTTCCCGCCTTTACCCAATTACTGGCAACGCTTTCAAAATGGCCTCTATCCACTGATTTAACTGAGTAAAACATCCTATCTCCTTGTTTTGGCATTTCAAATTCCAAAGAAGTTGTAATACAAAATACTCTATTGTTTTTAATTGATTTTCCTGACGACTGATATACTACATAGTAAATGGCTCCATCAACAGCATCCCAAGTCAAAACATCTTCCTTAAGTTGTAATTCCGGAGCTTTTAATCCAGCCTCTTGATAATTGCTGTTTTTTAAATTCAAAGCAGGACTGCAATATACCTCTGTTTGTAAGGCTTCATTAATTCCTAATCGGTTTTCAGTGAAATTTTTTGAACAAAAAAACATACTTCCATTCAATCCCTTCAATCGACGATTTAGTTTTATTTGTCGGATAATTTGATCCGCACTCTGCCATGCTTTATTTTTTGAAGCAAAGTCCAAGCGATAAGCTCCATGACCTACATAACAAGGCTTACCGCAAGAGTTTTTTCGCCACCATTTCGCAATTATTCTATAATCAGCTGCCTTTTTTCCAATGTGCCAATAAATTTGAGGTGTCACATAATCAATCCAATCGTTTTTTAACCACAACAAAACATCAGCATATAAATCATCATAATTGGTTTGACCTGCCTTGGTTCTCGATCCGGATTTATCCACATCCTTATTCCGCCAGACTCCAAAAGGAGAAATTCCAAAAGGCATCCATGGCTTAATTGATTTGATGGTATCATTAATTTGCTTAATCACACAATTCACATTATCTCTCCGCCAATCATCAATTTGGTTCGGATAAAATCCACCACCATTTTGAGCGAAACTTAAGGAATCGGGAAATGGTTTTCCTGCAATTTTGTATGGATAAAAATAATCGTCAAAATGAATGGCATCAACATCATATCGACGAACCACATCTCCCACTATTTTGGACACGTAATCTCTGGTTTCCTTCAATCCCGGATTAAAATACTTGTGTTTTCCGTAAGTTAAGAACCATTCCGGATGCAGATTCGTTATGTGCTCCGGATCTGTTTTTGCTTTTTCATACAAAAATACCGCCCGGTAAGGATTCATCCATGCATGAAGTTCCATCGCTCTTTTATGACATTCCTCTATTACAAATTGAAGAGGATCGTAAAATGGAACAGGAGCAATTCCCTGCTCTCCGCTCAGCCATTGTGACCAAGGCTCGTAAGCTGATTGGTAAAATGCATCCGTAGCTGGTCGAATCTGAAATACAATGGTATTCATTCCATTCTTTTTGTGCTGATCCAAAAGAGAGATCATTTCTTTCTTTTGCTCATCAACAGAAAGTCCTGCTTTCGATGGCCAGTCAATATTATCAACTGTAGCTACCCAAACAGCACGCATCTCTCTTTTCGGCGATTTGCTTTTCGCCATTGTACCAAATGCAATCAACAGCAACAACAATCCTATAAATCCTTTTTTACTCATTTCTATTTGTATGTTACTCTCATTTTATAAGTCCAATCACCAAAATAAATGTTCCCACCTTTCCACTCCAATTCACCTCTTTGAAAATCGACAGGTTCACTTCTTGGCCAGATTTTGGCAGGAAACAAATCCTGCGAGAAATCTTCATTCACAATCAACCGATAAGAATCAATACTCGTTTTGTAAAAGTTCTTCACCTTATCGTTTTCACTATTCTGCAAACCAAATGACTGATCCAATGGAACCCATCCAATTCCTTCATAATACACTTCGCACCAATCGTGAAGGTTTACCTCTCCCGGATGCAGCATCCATCCACTTTGCCACTTTACCGGAATTCCGCGATAGCGGGCCATTGTCATAAAAAGGAGTGTCTGCATTCCACAATCGCCATGCTTGTTATCCAATACATACTCCGGAATGTTTGGCACAATAGAATATTCCAAAGCACTTGCCCAAGGAATATTTAAGTCGATCCAATCGTACAACAGACTCACTTGTTTCACTGCCGTTGTCTCATTCCCACAAATTTCATCAGCTAAATTCTTTATCCGCTCAGAAAAAATGATTTGCGGCAATCGTTCGCTTGTATTTTTCTGATACAATACCGATGTTGTATCATATGCCTTATCATCCATTTTAGCAGGATCATGCATTTGCGCATACGTTTCCGTTCTGAATTTCACAGAAAATTTTGTTTCCAAACCTGCTTCTGCAATCTGCTCGCAGTAAATACTTCTTTGCGCAAATGAATCCGGAGCTACAATATATTTTTCAGGAAACACGCTCAATAAGTCTACATTTGTTTGTCTGGCGTTGTATTCTTTAGGATAAGGCATCCAGCAACGAATAAGCTCGCCTGCTGGAACAGCATCAGCTCTTACGCTTATTGAATAAATCATTGTGCATTCCACAGGATGAACTAACTCGCCACGTCCTTTACTTTCGTTAATTCGTTGTGAGGAATGATCCAAACAGAAACTCTTTAAATAATCAGTTGATTTTCCGCTTATTTTTTCTTTTGTGCTTTTAGCAAATTTATCCAGCCGAAATAAATTGGGAACAGCATTTTTAAAAAACCGTTTCTGTCCGTTAATCAGTCTGTATTCAAGTACTTTTTCTTTTTCCCATTTTGCCATGTAAATTGTTGTAGAGTCAGAAAAGTAAGGCATTAATCTTTCAAGCACGTCCGTTTCAGTTAAAGCATACTCTCTCTCGATACGCGACATCATGTCCTTTTGAAACAAAAGATCATTTTTTTGCTTTTCGTTCAAGTTACCATCCAAAAGTTTCTCCCCAATAATTTCTCCGGCGATCGTAAATTCACCCGTCTCAATTAAAATGGCTAAATTTGCTTTACTTTTATTTGACACATTACAGCCAATAAACAGAAAGCAAAAAGCAAGCAAAAAATAATGACTTAAAGAGTTAATCATTTCTCAAGACTTATTAAGTTGTCATACATGTTACAAAAATATAAAATTTATTAGTTTTGCAATAGAATTATCAAGAAAACAAGTATCAAAATTGTAAAAACTTAAAAAACAGTCATCATGATTAATAACAACACATTGCGTATCCATGCTGAGATAGTATGTTTCCTTCTTCTAATTTGCTTCCATGTATTACTTTTTTCAAATCCAATTCTTGCTCAAAAAGTAGATACAGGCATAGATGTACTACAAAAAACCAACTATTCTATTCTTAAGGGAAAAAGGATTGGAATCATCACCAATCCTACGGGAGTAAATCAAAATTTGGAATCAACAATAGATCTTCTTCATGCATGCAGCGATGTGGATGTTAAAATTCTATTTAGCCCTGAACATGGAATACGAGGAGATTATGCTGCCGGTGAAAAAGTAGCAACCTACACCGATAAAAAAACAGGCATTCAAGTCTGTTCACTATATGGCAAGCAACAAAAACCAAATGCCAAAACGCTAAAAGATCTGGATGCTATTGTATATGATATTCAAGATATTGGTGTGCGATCCTATACATACATTAGCAGCATGGGATTACTAATGGAGGCTTGTGCCGAAAATAATGTGGAATTTATCGTATTGGATCGACCAAATCCTTTTGGAGGAATAAAAGTGGAAGGCGGGCTTGTTGAAAATGATCAGATTTCTTTTGTGAGCCAATTCCCGATCCCGTATGTGTACGGACTAACTTGTGGCGAACTGGCCAGATATTTAAATGAAGAAGGCTTATTAAAGGAAGGTATGAAGTGCAAATTACAAGTTGTGGAAATGGAAGGATGGAAACGAAACATGACTTTTCCAGAAACCAACTTGCCTTGGGTACCAACTTCTCCTCACATTCCAAACTCAATGAGCGCAATTTACTATGCTGCTTCGGGCATACTTGGAGAATTGTATACCATTTCGATTGGTGTCGGCTACACTCAACCATTTGAATTATTTGCTGCCGAATGGATCGATGCTTCTGATTTAGCGGAAAATTTAAATAATTTGCATATCCCAGGTGTTCTTTTTCGACCTGTGCACTATAAACCATACTACTCTGTTGGGAAAGGCCTTATGCTTCATGGAGTTCAATTGCATTTTACAAACATTCAACAAGCACCAATCTCCCTCATTCAATTCTATGTTATGCAGGAATGTCACAAATTGTATCCTAATAAAAATCCCTTTAAACTATGCGAAGCATCACGCTTAAGCATGTTCGACAAAGTATGCGGCAGTAAAGAAATCAGAATGAGATTTACCAAAAATTTTCTGGTAAGTGACATCGAAGAACTTTGGTCTGCCCCCAGAGAATCATTTTTGGAAAAATCGAAGAAATACTATTTATACAATTAAGGGGATGGAACAAAATTCAAATCATTATTTCCCCATCGTTTCATAAGCTAAATTCGTAAAATGATTACATTTGCAAACTATAACTCTTTGTATCTTAATAAAAATACTCCCCCTCAGTGAATATCTTTACTTTGAGTTAACTACGAAATACAAATTTCTACAGTTAAACATGAGTGTCAAATTGCTGATTGACTGGTTAACAAAAAGGATTCAGAGTTGTCAATTATCAAATTAGTGTCATTTTAATACAAAAACTATGGTTTTATCCGAGAAAGATAAAATTAATGAGTTGTGTAAAATTTTGCTTGAGGTTGGAGCTTTATTGATGGAGACCGGAGCAAATACTTTTAGAATTCGGGTTACAATAACACGAATAGCCACAGCATTTGGATACCATGCCGAATTATTAATTACCCATCGCGCATTAATGTTAACTATATACAACGAAGAATCAAATCAATTCTTTAGCCGTCTGATGCAGACATCTGGTCACCATGTCAATTTTAAAATTGTGAGCGGACTCAGCAGAATGAGTTGGCACATTGCAGAGGAAAATTGGAATTTAGACATGGTTCGTAACGAAATAGACCGGTTAAAAACAGTATCTCATTATCCGCGAATTGTAACCTTACTAATGGTCGCTTTGGCTGGAGCCTCATTCTGCCGCATTTTTGGCGGAGAAAGCATCGAAATGTTGATTGCATTTGCAGCAACCTTTTTTGGCTTATTTGTAAGACAGGAAGCCGCAAAAAGAAAATTCAATCCGTATTTATGTATTTTCTCAGCCGCTTTTGTATCCTCGGTTATTTCGGGAGCGACTGTTTATTTAAACATTGGCAATAACCCTGAATATGCTTTTGCCACCTCTGTTTTGTATCTGATTCCTGGAATTCCATTTATCAATTCTCTTCTGGATCTTCTGGATGGAAATATTATAAACGGTGTGGTGAGAGGAATAAATGGATTAACCATCGCTCTTTCAATTGCTTTGGGCTTATTAGGAGCAATACTTATTTATAACATTTAAAATATGGAGTGGATTCTTTTATTTGAAACATGGATTTGGCTGGGGGTTGCTGCTTGTGGTTTTGCAATACTCTTTAATGTTCCACCCCGAACATTATGGGTAATCTTCATCATGGGTGCTCTGGGTGGAATACTAAAGCTAATCTGTTTAAAACTAGGAACAAACATCATTCTCAGCTCACTTATGGGCGCTTTACTAATTGGATATTTAAGCGTTAGAGCGGCTCACTTTAGACATTCACCCCCCTTCGTTTTTGCTATTCCTGCGGTTATCCCAATGGTTCCTGGTGCATTTACGTATCGCATGATGCTGGGAATTATCCATTTAACCGGAGAAAATGATCATGCTGTTTTTCTGCAGTTGTTACAAGAAACTGTTGATAATGGATTGAAAGCCTTTTTTGTGTTATCGGCACTTTCACTGGGCGTTTCGGCTCCCATGTTACTCAGTCGAAACAAATCAATAAAAGAAACTAAACCAAACAAATTTCTAAATAAATTATTTGACTCAAAAAAAGCTTCGGATTAAATCCGAAGCTTTTCTTTTATATTTTAATAAAAATTTTCCGACGATAGAGAAACAGCACGATGAGCCAATAGACAACGATATGTGCCAGAGCAAAAAACAAAGATCCATTCATATCTCCTGCCCAGGATGCAAATGCATTTTTATACAACCAGACATATCCGGTTGTTGAATTTCCTGCCTGATCTGAAAAATGAACCAGATATATAATCACTCTTACCCAAACTCCTGAAAGAACATAAATAAACAAAGGATTCATTCCGAAAACCAAAAATGGATGAGCCCATTTTTTGTACTCCAAAATATCGATCAGGTAAATCATTACAGCTAAAACCAAAAGTGCCAAGCCTGCTGTATAAATCACATAAGAACTAGACCAGATTGGTTTATTAATAGGGAATCCCAAGTTCCAGATTAAACCAGCAATCACACCTAAAGAGCCAAACATCAATAACTTCGCAACCAATTTTTTACGCTCGGTTGATGCAATTAAAAATCCTGAAAGATATCCGAGGATTACTGTAGCGATTGCAGGAAGAGTGCTAAACAATCCTTCCGGATCAAAAGTTACGCCAAACCCTTTGTACATATGGTTCGCTCCAAGAATCATGGCATCGAAAGCCATTGTGGGATTTCCTTCTAAACTATACGGATCATCACCGCCAAGGAAAAAAATCAATCCCCAGTATGCCAGAAGAATAGCCAATGTAACAAATACCAAACGAAGCTTACTCAGCAACAAACAAAGCAAACTACCTATTCCATAGGCCAAAGCAATCCGCTGTAAAACACCCATTATCCGGAAATTTTCCCATTCAACCTGAACAAATGGAAACGCATTTAACAACAAACCGATCCCAAAAATGATTACAGTCCGCTTCAGAATCTTCCTGCCTGCTTCGGGACTTAATTTATGATCAAATTTTCCGAAAGCAAACCACATAGCAACACCAACAGCAAATAGAAAGAAAGGAAATACCAAATCGGTTGGTGTACAGCCATGCCACTTTGAATGCAGCAATGGAGCATAAACATGTCCCCAACTCCCAGGAGTATTTACAGTAATCATGGCAGCAATGGTTAATCCCCGAAAGGCATCCAAAGCCATTAAACGTTCCGTTTTTTTCATCTTTTTAAGATTTTTAAATGAGATTTTCAGATTGCAAACAATTCTGCCATATTCTGTAACCTGCTTCATTCAAATGCAAACCATCATTGGTATAATCTTTTATCAGTTGGGATTTATAGGTTGAAAAAGCCGTGTACAAATCCACGAAAGTTATCTTCTCTTTATCACACAAATCTCTTAAATGATAATTGACCTCCAGAATTTTCATTCCATCAAAATTGGCACTCTTAAACATCGTATCATTAGTAGGCAAAAGACTTTGAACGATCAATTCAATGTCCTTATGCTCCTTCATTATTGAAAATATTTTTTGATAATTCGTAAGAATCTTTTCAGAACTTAAACCTTCACCCAGATCGTTAATTCCCATCATCAAAAAAATCTTTTTAGGCTTCTTGAACAAAACCTCATCCAATCGAAATAGGATTTCATCAGACCGCTCTCCTGATATTCCAAAATTGGAGATTTCATAAGCAGGAAAATATTCTTCCCAGCATCCTCCTTCGGTTAAGCTATCTCCCAAAAACGCAATTCTATTTTTCATTGTTTCCTGTTTTAATACCAAATTTTGGATCTATATCAATCAATCTCACCATTATAAAACTTGGAATGGTACAAATCATCACCCAAATAAAGAAGTGCTGATAACCCAACAACTCCTGCAGCCAACCGGAAATCATTCCTGGCAACATCATTCCCAAAGCCATTAAACCGGTGCAAAATGCAAAATGAGCCGTTTTGTGTTTTCCTTCGGATACGTATATCTGATAAAGCATGTAAGCTGTAAAACCAAAACCGTAACCAAATTGCTCAACTGCCACCGAGGCACAAATCAAAAAGAAAGATTCGGGCAACGCAAAAGAAAGGTAAACATACACCAGGTTTGGCAGATTAATGGCAATCACCATCGGCCAAAACCAGTATTTCAATCCGTTTTTTGAAGCCAGATAACCTCCCAGCAAACCTCCCAGAGTTAAGAAAATTATTCCTATGGTTCCATAAACCAATCCAACATCGCTTGTAGTTAAACCCAATCCGCCCACCTCTTTAGGATCAAGAAGAAAAGGAGATGCCATTTTCACCAATTGTGATTCGCCCAAACGATACACCAAAAGCAATCCTACGATTTTCCAGATATCCTTTTTCATAAAAAAGGTTCTAAAGGTCTCGGCAAAATCAGCAAATACACCTGAAATGCTTTGTACTTCCCGGTCTTCATCTTCTTGTGGATATGGAAGTGCAAACTTGTGGTAAACACAAAACAACAAGAATCCGGCAGCCAAAATATAAAAGGTTAGCGACCATGCCAATGGAATGTTATTTTCGCTATTCCCGAACAGTTTCGTGGTCTCAAAATAACCCGCCAGGATAATTAAAAGTCCTTGTCCGGTAATCATCGCCAGGCGGTAAAATGTACTTCTGATTCCAATAAAATAGGCCTGCTTATTGGAATCCATTCCATACATATAAAATCCATCAGCAGCAATATCGTGAGTTGCCGAACTAAAAGCCAACAACCAGAAAAAGGCCAATGTTGACTGAAAAAAGAATGTGGTAGGAACAGTAAACGCAACACCCGCCATACCAGCACCAATCAACAATTGCATACTAACAATCCACCAGCGTTTACTTTTTACGATATCCACAATCGGACTCCAAAAAGGTTTAATTACCCAAGGCAAATACAACCAGGAAGTATACAAGGCAATATCGGTATTCGAAATACCCAGCTTTTTGTACATGATTACAGCAACGGTCATCACCACAACGTAAGGAACACCTTCTGCAAAATAAAGAGATGGAATCCACGCCCATGGTGAACGGTTTTTTGTTTTTGACATTCTTTCTTTGTTTAGATTTGAGAACTGAGATTATTTACTGCTTCAAAAAATACCGATTCACGTATCTTATTTTTCTTAGATTTGAGATGTTAGATATGAGGCTATTTACAGCATTCAAAAAAAAGAATACCTCACTTTTTCTCACATTTTAAATCTCACATCTATAATTAATATCTTTTTTCCAATTCTGCTCCACGGAAATAATGCAGCAAAATTTCATCGTATTTGTATCCTTTGGCACCCATCACCGCAGCTCCAATCTGACAAAGACCAACCCCATGTCCCCAGCCGGCACCAATCAAAATAAATTTAGCCGGAACTCCATTCTCTTCTCCTTCTTTGTCAACTACAAATTCAGAACTGTATAAATGTGATTCGGATAGTACTTTTCTGATTTCCAATTCTTTTCCGATCACCAAACTTCGTTTTGAACCAACAATTTTCAACTTGATTAAACGACCTGACTCACCTCGTTCAACAGGAATTAAATCCAGAATTTGTCCAAAATCTTTACCCGTTTTACGTGCTATTAATTCTGAAATTACATCTTGTGTATATTCCACCTTCCAACGATAAAAATCCATGGTTTCCTGATCGTAATCATTCAAAACCTGCGACAAAATTTCTTTATTGGTGGTATTGCAAAATGCTTCAGGTGAAGTACGGATCCATTTGACCGCGGCGGCTTCATTTCCCAGATTCATATCGTATCCAGCAGGAACTTTCGGATTATCGATAACAGCCTGCAGGTATTTATGATTTTTGGGTTCCCATACATTTTCAAACGTCTCTGCAACGCCGCCGCAACATTTCGAGAAACGGGCATCGCAGACTTCACCCTCACTGGTAAGTACCAATCCACGGGTTGCATTAATTGCATCAACTACCAATTGGGTAGATTGTTTGGTAATGCCTTGATAACGCTGACAATGATCATCGGCACAAACATCAAAATTCACATGATCTTCGCGATCGTACCAGCGAATATATTGCTCATCGGTTTCAACTATACTCTGATAATTAGTTTCTGTTTTTTGCAATTCAGCTCCTTTTATCACCTGCGCAATTAGCCAGGAACGGGAAATAATTGCATGAGCTTTCAACAATTCTATACTGCTGGTAGCACTCATTTCAGATGAAATAACACTTACCAAATAATCCTCCAAAGAAAGAACATTGATGGCAGTCAATTTTTCATCCTCGCAAATGAAGTGCAAAGCCCCTTTAAATCGTTGATTTTCTTTTCGTTCCCAATGGAATTTAATTCCAATTGTCACATCAAACAGATCGAAAGATCCTTCTTCGTAATATTTAGGATAAAAAACCAGTTCTTCATCTACAAGACCATCAAAAGCTATCTTATCATTGATATAGCAGGCATCTTGCTTTCCTGTATATTCTTTTCCATTTTGCTGGAGTATGTAAATTCCATTTAATGTAAATGAAATTTCAGGCTCATACATGATACCTATTCGTAATTGTGGTTCGTTCATATTTATTAGATTTTAGATCCCAGATCTAAGACAATAGACTATTTACAGCTCCAAGCTATCCAGAACTCAATTTTTATTATCTCATCTCTCCAATCTTATTACTCCTATCTATTTTAACTTCTTTTCGTATCGCCAAAATACTCTATCGACAACTGCTCCGGCATGGTGAGAGTAAAAATCGATTGGTCCTACCCATGGAATAATTGCTGTTTTGAAGCCTATATTTTTCAAATCTTCCATGCAGCGATACAACAACACTTTTCCTACTCCTTTTCCGCGTAAATCGGGATGTGTTCCCATTGGGCCAAACCATGGCAAGCCTTTATTATTTGCGCTGTGTGCCGAGAATGCTTTTATTTTTCCATTCAACTTTGCAATATGAATGGCAATCGGATTCGATTTGCAGGCCATCTCCAATTCATATTGCCATAGCTTCCATTCTTCAGCCACAAAATCCATCAATTCATCCTTGTCTTCTTTTGTTGCACGGGAAACTTCAATATTCTCAGATTTTAAAGCCGTTATTTTCTTTTCATCAGACCATTCCCGGTCAGATAAATTGACTGCAAGATTGGAAGTGTCCATAAATCGATTGAATCCCATTCGCATGGCAAAACAAAGTGCCGGGGTGTATCTTGGATCGATTCCCGGCATGAAATAATTCATTGGAACATCACCCAAACGCATCACATCAACCTTTCGCGAACACAACTCTTTTTCGAGCAACTCATACATGCTTCGGGCAATTCCCTTTCTTCGATGAGATTCCTGCACTGCCATTAGTTTTACGTAGCCATAATTCACTCCCCGAATATCCATTCGGCAGGTTCCCATCAAAAATCCAACAATAGCATTTCCTTCCGTGGTAACCCAAATAATTTCAGGATTAAAAAAAGGATCTTCGTAGATTTTCTCGTGAAGTAATTCTTTGGTAAAAGAATCGAACTTGTGAGTATTTTGACAAAGAGTCAAAACTTCATCAAAATCGTTGTCGTGATATTGTCGTATGGTATTGGACATGTTTCTTTTAATTACTTAGAGGTTAATTTGAAGTAAAGGCTTTTTTACAATTGCATTCCTTCGGCTTACATTTGCGTTACTTCCTGTTACATTCACAGTCCCTCAACTTACATTTAAATTACTTCGTGCTACAATTGCATTCCCTCGACTTACATTTGAATTACTTTCTGTTACATTCAGAGTCCCTCGACCTACATTCAAACTCCCTTTTGTTACATTTTCAGTCCCAAGACCTACATTTTAGTTTCTCTCTAGAAAAAACCGTGTCTTTTACGGGAGTATACAATTTCTTTCCTCCTTAAAGTGAGATTCCTAATTTAGCGCTTAACTTCTCGCAAAAAGTTCCGAAAAACTCATCGTCAACACTTACTTGTTTGAAGATATCTACGATATCCTCCGATGTGATTTTCTCAAAATCCTCCCGCCGGGGAGTAATAAATACACCGCCAAAATCTACTGATGCAGGACTTATCAGCAATTGCTGATCACCTTCAGCAAAATATTGCGATGGACGATGCAGTTTTCGTGGAAACAAATGCATACTATATTTGCCATCGGAAAAAGAACAAATTGCATTTAGCATTGGCTCTTTTTCTTCCGGTTGCATCCCCGAAAAAGTCTGATAAAAAACAGAAACAGCCTTCATCATTTCTTTTTCATTTTCCGACTCTATGGAAATCATTTTCCTAAGATAATTCGGAAAAGCACGCATCTCAAATTGATTCGAATCGCTCAAAAGCTCCGATTGCAAATTTTTCAAAACTGCATACTCTGTTTCTACTGGCATAAAATCTTTGTTCCCTGCCTGAAAATGCATATGATCGGGAGCTGAAGCACCGCACTTTGGCCCGTTATAAAACAAAGTATATCCTTGCATATTTTTAGCCAAAGACAACATTCCTGAAACATTCTCTTCAAAACTCTGATCGACATGATCGATTTTTGGAATGGTAAAATGTTGTGGGATAATTGGAAACGGATTTACCAAAATCACAAAATCATCGCCTTGAGCGATACCACCTTGTTCTTTGGGAAGTTTATCGAGGCACAAAAAACAAGCACGATTTTCAATACTCTTTTGATCTACTTTCGCGGCTGATGATCTGATTCTTTCAGGATTGAACTGAACTTTTATCTTATATCCATCGAATTGAAATTCTTTCTCTTCAACTTTTTCCAATCCCTTGTAATTTCCTGTTGCCAAAGGCCAATTTCTAAGCTGATCGTTCAGAAAATCACCTAATATCTGTGTGGAAGATTTCTCCTCCAATAAATTCTCTAATTTATTTATGCTGTTTACATTCATTGTTTCCCAATATCTTGACAAAATATATTCCTTTAGTCTGTTTGTTAAATTAAATCATTTAACGCTTACCGGTCTCCGACTCTGTCAGGTTATAGTTTACTGCAACCTGGCCACCATAATTCCCGATTGATATTTACTTTGCATGAGCATTTCTGCCAAAGGAATATCTGAAATCACCACTTTTTTAGCTTTGCTGGAAGCGTGCATCAGATGCAATCGGCTATTCACATGAATAGCAATTCCCACATGAGATATATCCAGTCCTTCTATTTTAGTAGTAATAGCAATTAAATCTCCATTATGAATTTTATCCTCAAGCTGTTGTATTTTTGCTTCCGGTATATAGAACAATTCTCTTTTATTGATTTCATTTTCGGTCTTCCGGATCTCTTCTGCCAATGAAGAATCGGCTTTTAAAACAGAATAAGAATCGACATGCGTACTCATAAAATTGATTGTTTTGTTATACTTTTCACCACCAATTTCAGACGTAATGTTTTTTACGATTCCCTTCTTTTCATTTTCATAAATCCAATCGGAGAAATAATGCAGACGCGAAGAATAATCAGTCAGTTTGCCATTTCGGTAACGCAGATTTTCAAGTTCTTTCAGAAAATCATCAGTTGTAAGCGAATCGTTGGATAGTACTTTTGATAAGGCCACCACATTCTCCAGATAAGTAGTACAATCCAACTCCCGGAAATTAACGACCAACTGTTCTTTCTCTCCCCCATCCAAAGTACCGCCAACATAGGCTGTTTGCATAAACATTTTTGCCACTTCAACTACCCGATTATCCAATGGTAATGAATCAATCGACATCGATCCTGCTATTTTCCGAATGGAATTAAAGATTTCCTGATCAACAGAATCTTTTAATTGAACAGAGTCCTTTACCTCTTGTTGGATTTTTTTTCCTTGACAAGAGCTTAGAAAAATAAGCAATACCACTAAAATTTGAAAAAATTGCTTCATACTTCTTATTTTTTATCAGGTTTCTCACTAAAATAATACCTGTATTCCTTTTTTTCTCTGTGAATCTCCCTGCTTTTTGTGATTAAACTATTTTTTTACCACGGAGAACACTGAGGTTCACAGAGTCTAAATCGTAGGTATTTACAAAGATTTAACAAACTATTGGCACGATCAAATTACACCAAATTAACATTTTGCAAATCACCCCTGTATTCCTTTTTTTTCTCTGTGTAACTCTGTGCTCTCAGTGGTTAGACTTTTTTTACCACAGAGATCACTAGTTACACAGAGTCTAAATCATGTATTTTTTACACAACAGTTTTCTAGCCTTCAATTCGATGGTACGAATACGATCCTTGTACGTATTGTGAGTATTCATTTTTTCAATATCCAAAGATGCATCCGAATTATCATCCCACCGACGACACAAATAAATTGGATCGTAAATTCTACCAATCTGATAATTACGCGAAATTGCTAATCCTAAAGCATAATCCTCACCGTAATTTACATTTGGAATTGGATTCCTTCGCAATACCGGAGTATAGAATGCACGGGGAGCTCCCAATCCATTAATACGAAGCGCATTGTTTCTTCCATTTTCCGGAGTCCACTCTTTGTGATCAATAATTCCCGGAGGAATTTCTTCCAATGCAAAATTTACCATCTGATAAGTTCCTACGACCATAGCACAGTTTTGACTGTAAAATGCATCTACAACTTTCTGCACAGTGGTTTCATCGGCATACAAGTCATCACTATCCAACTGAATGGCAAATTTACCGCAATACTCGTGAGCTACTGCCTCATTCCAGCAACCGCCGATTCCCAAATCTTTTCGTTCCGGAATAATGTGAATGATCCGATTGTCCACTGCAGCATATTTCTGAATAATTTCAGTCGTTCCATCTGTAGAATAATTGTCAACAACAATCAAATTGAAATCCACATCCGCCTTTTGAGCCAATACCGATTTAATCGCATCCTCGATGGTTTTTACACGATCACGAACCGGAATCACAACAGAAGCTTCCACTTTAAAATTACCTTCATCAAAGGCAACATCGTCAAATTTTGGCGCTAAAAAAGCTCCGATTCTCTTCAGATGCTCGGTGCAGGCAATTTCCATTTCAATTTGTACGGCACGATTCTTAGGATCAACGTAATCGAAAATTTTCTCTCCCGATTTTCTTGTATCCATTTCTTCTTCGGTGTACAATACTTCCGGAATTCTCATGAATTCGGAACGGGCAGCCATTGCCAAACGCAATTCATACAATCCTGCATGACGAAAAGAAGTATCAACATCTTTCACGGCTTCTTTTAACACTTTCGCATCGTAAAAAAGAACCGATCCAAAATTAAAATCATCTCTCAAACTTCCTTCCTGATAATCGATTACAGGACAATTTTCAACCACACCATCTTTAATGGCACGATAATTTGAATACACCAAACCACTATTTGTATCCTTGGCTACTTTCATAAACCGATCCAAAGCCAATTGACCCAAAGTTAAGGCACTTGTTTTTGTATAGATGAAAACATATTCAGAATCTGTTTTCTCAGCAATTGCATGAATCGTTTTTCCGTGCGATAAGGTTTCCGATGTTAAAACAGTAACACCTTCAGCATCTAGTTCTGCATCTCCGCCTACCACATAAATCGCAGCTGTCAAATCTGATTTTATCAGCTCATTGATTGTTATTTCGGTCTCTTCCTTTGTTCCAAAAGGAATAAAACATGTCACCTTTTCATTCATAGTAATTATTGTGTTTTTATTATTTTCTTACTGATTAAAAAATTGAAACATCTGTTTCATCAATTCGTTTCTATACTCTTTTGTTTCGAGCGTCTCAAATGGAAATCCTAAAATTACAGATTGATAGTTTCCATCATACACTACACCGGCACTTTTATTATTTCCTGAATAACGAAGAAGAACTTTTGCATCTTCCCCTTTAGGTTCAATCGCATCGGGTGCTTCAATCTTATATATATCGGGTGAATATCCAGTTTCAAATTGATATTCTCCTGTAAAATTATTTCTCACTTCGTTTGTATGCGATACGCTGCCCAATTTACTTGCATGATTGGTTCTGAACTGATAATGCAATTCATCCTCCGCAAAAGATTTTGCCAAAGTATCGCCGCACAATTCCAAATCTGTTCCCACATAAGCTCCGGAAATAATTAATTTTGCATTATTCCCTTTTAGATACTTACGAATCGCCTCTCTCATTTCAGGCGTGTAAATTGTAAAATCTTTATTCTCTTTGCCGTAAATTCTTTTGGTCGTTTTTTCCTCTCCAAAAATTAAATCCAACACAGAATAATTCTGCACCGCCCAATTCAATTCCTCAAAGGCCTCATCACTCATCGACACAAACCCAAAACCATTATCCCGAACTGCTTGTCCGTGCACAAACGGATAATCGAAACTATTACCCGGAATGATTCGTTCTTCCTGATCGGCATATGAGCTTCCATGGCCCGATGCATCATCATCCAACCATTGCGACTTTCGATCGAAATCGTACTGATCACCTACATAGGCAATATTTCTTTTGTATGCGACACCCTCATCTTCCGAACCTACGAAACCGGCAAACTTCCCATCATCAAATCCCTGAGGAGCCGAAATACGATCAAATCCATTTACAATTAAAACAGGCTTTTTTCCATTTCCTGATTTGCAATAGGCTAATATTTCCGAATCAAAACTTTCTCCGCCATTATTCAAAGCAGTTACCTTAAAACTGTAAATCACACCCGGTTTGCAATTCGTAATAATGTATTCTGAATTGGGGACAACTATTCCGTTATCAAACCCACCATCTTCAATTCTTGTGTAAACTTTGTATGATTCAGAAACTGCCGTAGGCTCCAATTGGTCTATTACTGGTTTCCATGAAAGAACAATTCCTTTTTCAGTTTCCCTGATTTGGTAATGATCAACCGGCAAAGGCTGCACCACATAATCCCGTCCATCCTGAGATGACAGAAACTTTAAAATCCCTTTGTAATAAGCTCTGCTGATATCGAATTTAAACTTCGGATCCATTCCCTGATACATATCTGCAAAATTATGGTGCGATAACAATTCAGACAACATGGTAGGAACTTTTGGACGGTACGCTTCTGAGTATTGCTTGTTCCACATCCCCCTGCGCGTCCATTTAGGTTCATACTTTTTGCGAATATCCTGCACAACCTGCGACTGAATAATATCCGTTAAATCGCGGCTTGCCCATTTCGATTGTCCGTTTGGAAAATAATCCTCATCTCTTGTTGTAGAGTAAATAGCCAAACTTCCAATAATGGAATCATTTGGCGTAAAACCGGCATCGGTATGAAATGCCAGAGCCATATCAACAGGTATCCTTAATCCCTTTACCGTTGGATTTTTTGTTGGACCCGCCGGATTTCCAATCAAATAATCCACCCACTCTCCGCGACTCATGTAATCATCCTTGTAATCGGTTTTGCCAATTTCCTTTTTCCGAAACTTGGCCGCATCTTTTCCCCGATTGCTGTAATCTGCTTCGTAATCTTTATTGATGCTGTACACCAACGAATCGGGCATGCCTGCATACTGAAGATAGTAACGTGCAGCCTCCTGATATCTTGGCCGATTACTCGTATATTTTTGCCAAACACAGGAGTCCAATTTAAAACCAAGCTCTGTTCTTTGCTTTTTCAATTCATCCAATTCTTCAGGATTCCCACGGGCAATGTTTCCCATTCCTCCGCCAAATCGTATTGCATCAGCCGAAATCCATTTTCCAGGCTCCTTACTTTCGTTAGTCAGTTCAACCATTCCCATTTCGGGATTCTTCCCTTTATCAAAAAGAAAAGTCCCCAAATAAATCCAGGTTTTACCACCCATACTTTGATTCACCAAAAATTCAGTTTTACCTCCTGCATGATGCACGATATAGTGCGCATCATTCACATTATCCTCATCATCAGAATAGGAAACAGATACTGCATATTCTCCTTTTTCAGGAAAACAAGGAATGTACTGCACTTTAGCGGATACATCAGTACCTGACTCAGTCTGATAGCTGCTTCCCAGTTCAAATGGATTTTCTCCTTCAATATAAAAGGGATATTTGTTTGCGAAACCCGCTTGAGAATTCAATTCCCAAACGGAATCATCTGCAAGATATTCCGATCCTTCCGATGACCAATCAGCATCTACTATCACTTCATTTTTCTGAACATCTCTTTCGCGAGGAAACAATACATTAGCACCAGCCTTTTCGAGCATAGGAGCAATATATGGTACTACAAACTCCATGGTCCACAAATCTTCCACTGTTGTGTACACTCTTGCCCGCTGCCATTCCCATCTGTCCAACGTGTTTTCATAGTACCATCCATGAGAATGCCACAAAGCAATGTGTTTATTTTCCAATCCAAGTTTTGCATCGTTCCCTGTGTTTACTCTTCGCACCAAAGCTTGCGTTACTTCATGATTCTTATTCAAACGATTTGTATCCGCCTCAACAATTCCATTCCGATAGAAATTAGGGATTAAATCACTTATTTCCTGTCCCATACTTTCCATTCGGATGGAATAGTTTTTAAATCTCCGACCCAAATCTTCCTTGAAATCTTTCTTATATCTCTGTACAGATTCCGGACGAAACGGAATATACGAAAACACCGGATTCATATACAATGTAATTTCTTCTTGCTCTGAATCTATTTGTAAACTATCGTACTTAAATGTGAAAACAAAATCTTTGGAAGCTTGCTCAACAAAAAATTGTGCCGCTTTATCGGCTTTTCGAGTTAGTCGGTCCGATTTCTTAGCCGCTATCAAATTAAAATTTGAGAACAACAATACAGAGATTACACAAAGCATTCTAAGAAAACGGATATTTATAAAAAATCCAGACATGGAAATCATTGTTTTTCAGTTAAAATGAACCAGTTAAAGAGAAGCCCGAATTCAAGCTGTCGAATTCGGAAATTCTCAGATAAATCTAAACAATAAACCTGACAAAAGCTTCAATTGCCTCGTATTCTGCCAAGCCCAATTTGTTAAATAAATCGGCTGTAGCCCTATTTCTTTCTTCTGATCTTTGCCAGAATAAGCGGGAATCATTTCCCATAAAGGGAGCACTTTCCATTTGCGATTGATGTCGTAATATTGCATTCCGTTTGTGCTGCAATTCTTCAGGACTAACCGGAACAGCCATTTGGATTTCGTCCAAATCCCACTCCTGCCAAGCTCCACGGTATAACCATATATAGCAATCCTTCATCCACTCTTCATCTTTCACTATTTTTAATGCCTGGTAAATTCCTTCCCAACATACCCGGTGCGTTCCATGAGGATCAGACCAATCACCCGCAGCAAATATCTGATGCGGCTTTATTTTTCGAAGCAAATTCACAAGAATACGAACATCTTCTTTCCCCAACGGATTTTTCTTAACCGTACCCGTTTCATAAAAAGGAAGATCCAAAAAATGAAGGTTCTTAGATCGAATACCTACAAAACGGCAGGCAGCTTTTGCCTCTCCTCTCCTGATTAAGGCTTTCATATTGCGCACTTCAGCTGTATCTATCCCCCCCGGCTTTTTGTTTTCCAACAGAAATTTTTGAATATCTTCAATCACACACTGAAGATTGCCCTCGTTTGTATCATGAGTTCTCGAAAAACTTTTTACAAAAGAAAGATATCTCACCGCCTCATCATCGGCAACCGCAATATTTCCTGAAGTTTGGTATGCAACATGAACTTCATGGTTTTGATCCACCAATCGTTTCAAAGTTCCTCCCATCGAAATTACATCATCATCAGGGTGCGGACTAAAAACCAAAACTCTTTTACTTGCAGGTTCTGCTCTCTCCGGACGATGAGAATCATCAGCATTTGGCTTTCCTCCAGGCCAACCGGTTATGGTGTGCTGCAAATCATTAAACACCTTAATATTTACCTCGTAAGCCGAGCCATACAAAGCAAGTAACTCACTCAATCCATTATCATTATAATCACGATTAGTCAGTTTTAAAATTGGTTTTTGTAATTTATTACACAACCAAACTGCCGCTTTCCGAATCCAATACCGATCCCACTCAATACTTCCAACCAACCAAGGATTTTTTACTCTTGACAATTCACTTGCTGCCGGCACATCCAAAACGAACTTCACATCGGTATGCCGTTGCAAATAACTGGCGGGAACAGCATCACACTGACTTTCTTCCAATGCTTTTTTTACAATCGCCGCTTTTCCTTCGCCCCAAGCCATTAAAATAACCCTTTTGGCTTTAAATATGGTTCCAACACCCATTGTTATGGCCGCCTTAGGTACATTGTTTAATCCATTAAAGTCTTTGGCTGCATCTCGTCTGGTCAAAGAGTCAAGCATAATCAATCGGGTTATCGAATCCAGTTGCGAACCTGGTTCATTAAACCCAATGTGCCCTGTACGACCAATTCCAAGTATTTGCAAATCCAATCCTCCAAACGAATCAATTATCTTTTCATATTCCTTACAGTATCCGGTAATTGTAATCTTGCTTACCTCACCATTTGGAACATGAATTTGATTTTTAGGAATATCGATATGATTAAACAAAACATCATTCATGTAATGATTATAGCTTTGCGCACTCAGTTTCAGCATCGGATAATACTCATCCAAATTAAAAGTAATCACATTCAGGAATGATAAACCTTCCTCTTTGTGCAAACGAATCAATTCGGAATACACCCCCAATGGGGTTGCACCAGTAGCTAATCCCAAAACACACTTTTCACCAAGCTTTTGTTTTTGCTTAATTTCATTTGCAATTTCGCCGGCAACCCATTTAGCCGCCTTTTCAGCAGTTGAAAAAATATCTGCCGGCATTTTCTCGTACCGGGTTTTCACTGTTCTGTCGAACTCATCTGAAGGTTGGTAATACAACTTGGCTTCATCAAGCTCTTCTCTAAATTGCAGTATCTGATTCTCCATTTTGCTATCTCCTGATTTAAATTACTTTCGGATCAAAAATAGAACAGAAAATTATATTTTCCAAAATTGGTCATACATGTTATATAATACTTTTTCCAAAAGTTTAATTTTTATATATTTGTAACGTGAAAATAAATTCACCCGTACAATAAGGATATTAAGGAATGTAGCAGGAATAAAAATGGAAGAATACAAATTCAATATTAATTTAATTATTTGTAAATTCATTTTAAATTAACATTCATCATACATGTTATAAAAACAAAACTATGATATTAATTGCAGAGAGCGGATCAACCAAAACAGACTGGGTTCTTCTCGGAAGTAAAGGCGTTATGAAACGCCAACAAACTTTGGGAATCAATCCATACCATCAAAATACAAATTCGATAATTAAAATAATTAGCTCACTTGATGATTTTGGTTCGGTTACCCAAATCTTTTTTTACGGTGCTGGTTGTGCTGTTGATGACAAAAAACAAATCATTAAAGACTCCTTACTACAAATATTTCCAGATGCCAATTGCGAAATTAACAGCGACGTTTTAGCCGCTGCACGATCGGTTTGCGGAAAAGAGAAGGGCATAGCATGTATCATCGGAACGGGATCCAATTCTTGCTTATACGATGGGGAAAACATTGAACACAACGTTCCTCCCTTGGGATACATATTGGGTGACGAAGGCAGCGGAGCTGTTATGGGGAAAAAATTATTGGCTGACATTCTCAAAAATCTTGCCCCTGAAGAAATAAAAAGTGCATTCTATCAGAAATACAATCTGGAATACGCGGACATCATAAACAAAGTATACAAAGAGGAAGCTCCCAGCCGTTTTCTTGCTCAATTTACAGTCTTTCTTTCTGAGAACATTCAATCACTATATATATCAGAACTTGTAAAAAAGAGCTTCGGTGAATTTTTCGAAAGAAATATAAAACAATACAATAATCACATCAACCTACCCATTCACTTTATTGGAAGTATTGCATATTATTTTAAAAATGAACTGGAAATGGTCGCAACCGAGACCGGTTTACGTCTTGGAAAAATTGAGCAAAGCCCATTGGAAGGATTGATTCAATACCATCTTGGTAAATAAAAACAAAAGAATGAACAAAGCAGGTAATCAGAAAACTTCAAACAAAATAACAGAATCACCCTCTAACTTTTCGAATCTAGAAAAGATGTCGGTTAATGAACTACTTATTGGAATTAATCAGGAAGACGGACAAGTTCATTTGGCCGTAAATCGTACAATTCCCGAAATCGAGAAATTTGTTTCCCTACTTGTTGATCGTGTTAAAGCCGGAGGTAGATTATTTTATATAGGTGCCGGAACAAGTGGCCGACTTGGCGTATTGGATGCCTCGGAATTGCCGCCAACTTTTGGAGTTCCGGGGAATATTGTAATTGGATTGATTGCAGGAGGAGAAAAGGCCTTGCGAAATGCCGTTGAATCGGCTGAAGATGATTGGAACAAAGCCTGGGAAGAAATACAGGAACATGGTTTTAATCAAAATGATACGGTATTAGGAATTGCTGCTTCGGGCACAACTCCCTATGTTATTGGGGGAGTAAAAAAAGCCCGCGAAAATGGTTTGCTTACAGCTTGTATTACATGCAATCCGGGAGCTCCCGTTTCACAAGAGGCAGAAATTGTAATTGAAGCAATTGTAGGACCCGAATTTGTTACTGGAAGTACCAGATTAAAAGCCGGAACTGCTCAAAAAATGATTCTAAACATGATCACCACCAGCTTAATGATTAAATTGGGAAGAGTTCAGGGCAATAGAATGGTAAACATGCAGCTTACCAACAAAAAATTGGTTGAACGAGGAACCAAAATGATCATGGAAGAATTAAAACTTGAAAAAGAAGTTGCCAAAAGCTTACTATTAAAACATGGCTCAGTAAAAAAGGCAATTGAGGCTTACAAATAAATATTGTTTCAAAAACGATAAAAAAAAAACGGAGATTGAATTATCAACCTCCGTTTTTTTAGGACTAGTCAAGTTCTTATTTTTTCAAATACTGTGTGTAAATCTCAAGGGTTCTGTTTATTTGTCCAACCATTGCTTCAAAAGCCTTATCAGCATCCTTATCCCGAATAGCCTCATAAATGGTACGATGAGCTTTAATTGTGAAATCTTTCTCTCCATCGACATTGGCATAAATCAAATTTCGCATGCGCGGCAAAAGAGAATAGATTGGCTCCATAGTAATAATCACAATAGGATTACAGGAGGCCTTAGCAACATTCAAATGAAATTTATTGATGATATCTGCTTCCATTTGGGTGTTATCCGGATCGCAATCTTCCAAATCTGCAATATTCTTAAGCAATAAGTCCAAATCCTTATCCCTTCTGTTATTTGCTGCCATCCGGGCTATTTCCGGTTCAAAAACACGCCGGACTTCTATAATCTGAGGAATCAGGTTACTATCAAAACTTAAATCATAATACAAATTTAAAGAATCAATGGCATCTTTGATTTTCAATTCACTAACATACATGCCACTTCCCTTTTTGATTTCAATTAAGCCCCGGGCACTTAATCTACGCAAAGCTTCGCGTAATGCAGTTCGACTAACTGCAAACATCTCGCATAATTCCCGCTCCGATGGAAGTTTAGCTCCCACCAGCAATTTCTTCTGGCGAATAGCCTCTTCTATTCGGCGCTCAATCTTCTGACTAAGAGTTTGAGCTGATCCTATTTTTCCAAAAATTTCATCCATGAACTACAAATTTACTTCAACTTGTATGATCTGTTACGAAATATACAGCAAATAGTCTGTATCTCGTCAAAAAAGCATACAATTAAACCCAAATACAAACATAACCAGAAAAATACCGATTTTCAAGGTTTAAGCTTTATTTTAAACGATTCCGAAGTATCAATGAAATAAAATAATAATTATCCCCCCGAAAAATGAGGTATTAAGACAAATCTCAATCAGGTATTAAACTGATCATACCAAAATATTTTTTGCCCCAAAAAAAGGTATCCTGGCTAGGATACCCTTCTTAATTATATTTGAATTGCAAATTCTTATCCCATTTATTTAAACATTTAAGTGACTAACAGGATGAAAATTTTTAAGATATTACTTCTTCAATTCGGCAAAATACTTATAGAACAATGGAATTGTGTTGATTCCATTAAAAAATTGTTCCAACGGAAAATTCTCATTTGGAGAATGAATTGCATCACTTTCCAGTCCAAATCCCATTAATACTGATTTAATTCCTAAAATCTCTTCGAAAGAAGAAATAATTGGAATACTTCCACCGCTGCGAACAGGTACCGGTCGTTTTCCGTAAACTTCGGTATATGCTTTATCAGCCGCAATATAAGCAGGGAAATCAATCGGACAAACATATCCTTGCCCACCATGCAACGGAGTAACAACTACTTTTACACAATCCGGAGCAATTGATTCGAAATGTTCTTTAAAAAGAACTGAAATTTTTTCCCAGTTTTGATTAGGAACCAAACGGGTTGAAATTTTTGCATATGCTTTTGAAGGAAGAACTGTTTTGGCACCTTCGCCAATATATCCTCCCCAAATACCACAAACATCAAACGAAGGGCGAATTCCTGTATGTTCAGAAGGAGTATAGCCTTTCTCTCCAGCCAGTTCTTTTACGTCGATTGCTTTTTTGTACTCCTCAACATTGAAAGGAGCTTCAGCCATCATTGCTCTTTCGTCCTTTGTTACTTCAATTACATCATCGTAAAATCCAGGAATGGTAATGTGCCCGTTATCATCTACCATCTGAGTAATCATTTTAGCCAATACATTAATTGGATTTGCAACAGCTCCACCAAACAATCCTGAATGAAGATCACGATTAGGACCGGTCACTTCAACTTCCCAATACATCAAACCGCGTAAACCTGTAGTTATAGATGGTATGTCCGGAGCAATCATTCCTGTATCAGAAACTAAAATCACATCGGCTTGCAGCATTTCTTTGTGTTCTTCACAAAATTTTGGAAGATTAGGTGATCCAACTTCTTCTTCACCTTCAATCATGAATTTCACGTTACAAGGAAGACAATTATTCTTCACCATATATTCAAAAGCCTTGGCATGCATAAATGCCTGGCCTTTATCATCATCAGCACCACGAGCCCAAATTTTACCATCCTTAACAACAGGCTCAAAAGGATCAGTATTCCACAAATTAATTGGATCAACCGGCATTACATCCATATGTCCGTAAACCATAACTGTCGGCAATTTTGGATCGATAATCTTCTCGCCATAAGTAACAGGATTTCCCTCTGTCTCCATTACCACCGCCTTATCAGCACCCGCATTCAGCATTAACTGCTTCCAGTATTCGGCAGCTTTATACATCTCAGGTTTATTTGCTTCAATCGAGCTAATCGATGGAATTCGAATCAGTCCAAACAATTCCTCTAAAAATCTCTCTTTGTTCTCTTCAATATATGCTTTAATGTTATCCATAATAGTGTGTTTATTGGATTTAAGTAATTTGAAACGTAAATATAGCAATTAGAAATTAGCTTTCAGTCTTCATCCAATAGAGATTTGCAACCTCTAAATATCAACACCCATCAAATCACAAATCAAATAAACAGACATAAAAGCATAAAAAAAAACAGCAACCAAACGGCTACTGTTTACAATATAATTTCGTGATGCTTTTACTCTTACACTTGGTACTTTGTCATCTACATTTTTTTCATGATTTCATCAATGTGTTCAGCTGCATACTGAAGCTCTTTATACCATTCTTCACCATATTTTCTGATTAATGGTTCTTTTAAGAAAACATAAACCGGTGTTCCATTTTTAAATCCCAATTCTCTGGCAGGTTTGCAAATATCCCATTTGTTATAATTCACCGCATCAAACTCTTCATATTTCTGAATTCGAATCGGGTATAACTGACATGAAATTGGTTTGCGAAAGTTTATTTTACCATCGAAAAAAGCTTTTTCGATACCACATTGTGCCGATCCATTTTCAAAAACCGTATAAACACATTCTTTATTGTTAATGATAGGTGTTACCAAATCACCATCCGAATCGATTACAGTCTTACCTTGTTTTTCAATTTCTTCAATGCCTTTTTCGGTAAGATACTCTTCTATAACAGGATAAATCTCCTCAATAATCAGCTTCTCTTCTTCCTCTAATGGGGCACCCGAATCTCCCTCTACACAACAAGCCCCGCAACATTTCGAAATATCACATATAAATTTCTTTTCAATCACGTCTAAACTTACTATGGCTTTTCCTATCTGTAACACAATGCTATCCTTTTACAATTTCTACTTTCGTGGATTAAAAAAAAATCCGTATTATCGGCAAAGATAATACGGAAACTTATATTTTCAGTTACAATCTTCTATTTTATCAAAGATTTACCAGTCATATCTGCAGGTTTTTCAATACCCATGATATCCAATAAAGTTGGAGCCACATCAGCAAGAATACCATTCTCAATTCCTTTGGAATTCTCAGTCACCCATATACAAGGAACCGGATTCAAAGAGTGTGCAGTGTTTGGAGAACCGTCGGCATTTACTGCAAAATCAGCATTTCCATGATCTGCAATAATAATCACATCATATCCATTTGCTTTTGCTGCCTCAACAACCTGCTCAACACATTTATCAACAGCCTGAACTGCTTTTGAAATTGCTTCATAAACTCCTGTATGACCAACCATGTCGCCATTGGCGAAATTCAAACAAACAAAATCAGCCGATTGAGCATTCAATTCAGCAGTAATCATATCGGCAACTGCCGGAGCAGACATTTCTGGTTGTAAATCGTAAGTTGCCACTTTTGGAGATGGAACCATTAATCTTCTTTCGCCTTCAAATTCAGCTTCTCTACCACCCGAGAAAAAGAAAGTTACGTGAGCATACTTTTCAGTTTCAGCAATACGAATCTGTTTTTTTCCAGCTTTAGATACAACCTCACCCATTGTGTTTTGAACGTTATCTTTATCATAGATTACATTCACTCCCTTAAAGTTCGCATTGTAGCAAGTCATGGTATACCATTCTACATCCATGGTATGCATTCCGAACTCACGCTTGTCTTCCTGAGTGAACACAGTTGTCATTTGACGCAAACGATCAGTACGGAAATTAAAACAGATAACTACATCACCTTTTTCAATAATAGCAAGAGGAGCACCTGTGGCATCAACCATTACAATTGGCTTGATAAATTCATCAGTAACACCTTCTGCATATGATTCTTCCATTGCTGCAACAACGTTGGAAGCTGATACACCTTCACCTTTAGTATATAAATCGTAAGCAAGCTTAACGCGTTCCCAGTTACTATCTCTATCCATTCCGTAGTAACGGCCAATAAGAGATGCAAATTTTGCTGATCCGGTAGTTTCAATTGCTTCAACAAATTCTTTTACGAATCCTAATCCTGATTTAGGATCAGTATCACGTCCATCGGTTAATCCATGAACAAACACATCTTTCAATCCAAAAGCTTGTGCTGCATCGCAAAGAGCAATTGCATGAGAACTTAATGAGTGAACACCACCATTACCAATCAATCCAATCAGGTGAACTTTTTTACCATTCTCTTTGGCATAAGTAAAAGCTTTAATAACCTGCTCATTTTCCTTAAGGGTGTCCTGTTCTACAGCCATGTTTATTTTTACCAAATCCTGATAAACAACACGACCGGCACCGATATTTAAATGTCCAACTTCTGAATTCCCCATTTGTCCGTCCGGCAAACCAACAAATCTACCTGCTGCCTGTAATTGAGAGTTTGGGTATTTTGCCAACAGGCTATCCATGTATGGAGTCGGTACCGAAGAAATTACATCCGAATTTGATTTATCACCGATCCCCCATCCGTCAAGGATCATCAATAAAGCTTTTTTATTATTTGTCATTTTGAAGTATTTTATATCTTAAATTCTTTATTAGTTGGTCTAAGTCTTGCAAAAATATCGTATTAATTCAAATAAAAAAATTAGTTAGAGACTTGAATTTCTTTATTTTAGATCGAAAACGTTTGTTTTTTGAAATTTATTCAAACTTTAACATTTCGAATGGATTTCCACATTCGAAAGCATAAAAAAAAGCCGATCATATGATCGGCTTTTTTTGTGGTACCACCTGGAATCGAACCAGGGACACATGGATTTTCAGTCCATTGCTCTACCAACTGAGCTATGGTACCCTTTATTTTGGTGTTACAAATGTAAAGAAAATTTGTACTTCGCAAAACAAAGCAGGCCACATCGAGTATAAATAGCAGATATAAAATGTCAATATGATTAAGTATCAATTTTTTCACAATGTTATTTAGATTGATTCTATAGATTATTTTGCTGAAAATTAAACAATAGATGACGATTTTACCCGTTAAAGAAACCTTAGGTATGGTTTTTGTTAAACTTAAATTGTCTTGTTTTTTCAATAAATTAGAATATCGAGCTGATTAATTGTCAAGATAAATTGACACACAGGAATAATTAGTCCAGTTTGGTAATCCCGAAAACTTTCGGGACCATACGGCAAAAACTTAAAATTATAATCATATGAAATTCTCAATTCTCAATAAATATTCACTTGTAGTAATTCTGGCATCCTTATTTCTATCGTGTAGTGATGACAATAATATATTGCCACGATCGGGCAATGATAAATCGGCTTACGAAATCATTGATAAAACGATGCAGGAGTGGTATTTGTGGAATGAAGATTTACCGGATATTAGTTCAGCCAATTACTCATCGGCAAACGACTATTTTGAAGCACTGCTTGCTGATCAAGATCGATGGAGCTATATAGCCAACCTTGATGAATTACTAGCTTATTTTGAGAATGGCACCTACACAGGTTATGGTTTATCCTTCAAATTTGACAACATTAATGATTTAAGAGTAAAACTTATATTTGATGAATCACCTTTGGCTGCAGAAGGAGTTACACGCGGATGGAAATTGGTAAACATTAACCAATTGGCAATTTCAAACCTAAGGGAAGAACAAATATTAAATGAACTTGACAAATCGAGCGGAACCTTCATTTTTGAAAATAATGCCGGCGAGCAAAAAGAAATCACCGCTTCTCAAAAGGTACTTGATCAAAATACAGTATTAAAAAGAACGATGATTGAAGGAACTCAAGTTGCCTATCTGGCATTTGACAGCTTTTTAAACAAATCGGAAGAAGAATTAAACGAAGCCTTCACCTATTTTAAAGAACAAAATGCAAAAGAACTTGTATTGGATTTAAGATACAACGGAGGTGGCAGTACTTACATATCCAACCAATTGGCAGATTTAATAACCGGCAATGCGTATGCTGGTAAAGTTTACTCAAAAGTATTTCACAACAATTCAAAAACAAGTGAGAATTTCCCTGATGCATTTGTAAAACAGAATGCAGCCTATGGTTTCGAAAGAGTCTTCGTAATTACCACGTCCGGAACTGCTTCGGCAAGCGAGATGGTTATTAATGGATTAAAACCATACTTGGGCAAAGAAAATGTGATTCTGATAGGAAGCAAAACACACGGAAAACCAGTTGGCATGTACGTATTTGAGGAGAAAGCTTTGAATTTGGCCATTGTGCCAATTAGTTTTTCCATCACCAATGCAAATGACGAAGGCGGCTATTTTGATGGCATTCCGGTTAACTATGAAATATCTGACGATTTAAGTCATGACTTTGGGGATATTGATGAATCAAATCTGCATGCTGCGCTGGAATATATTAAGAATGAGAAATTCCCAGTTATAACTGCTGCAAAAGCTTTATCAACAAACGAACGGGAATTCAAGAAAAAAGGATTGGAAGAGCTGATTGATGCTTTCTAAAATTGATTATTTTCCCAAAACAAAAAAGAGGAAAAGATTTAACATCTTTCCCTCTTTTCGTGGTACCACCTGGAATCGAACCAGGGACACATGGATTTTCAGTCCATTGCTCTACCAACTGAGCTATGGTACCCTATTGGTGTACTCAAAGAAAAAGGATGTGGTACCACCTGGAATCGAACCAGGGACACATGGATTTTCAGTCCATTGCTCTACCAACTGAGCTATGGTACCCTCTTTACTTGAGCGATGCAAAAGTACGCAAAAAAATAAAATCACCAAATAAAATCAATAAAATTAGAGAGGAATTTTAAAGGAATCTAAACTTCTTATTACCTTTGCGACCTAATAAAAAAATATATGGTATTCGAAACTCACACATTATCAAATGGTATACGACTAATTCACCATGCCGTGAACGCAAATGTTGCACACTGCGGAATTATTTTAAATACTGGTTCGCGTGATGAAAAAGAGGAGGAATGGGGAATTGCTCACTACATAGAGCATGTTGTATTTAAAGGTACCACTAAACGGAAGGCATACCATATTCTCAGCAGAATGGAAGATGTAGGCGGAGAATTAAACGCATACACTACCAAGGAAGAAACCTGTATTTACACTACTTTCCTCGATAAAGACTACAAAAGAGCTTTAGAACTCATTAGCGATATCACTTTCAATTCTGTTTTCCCTGAAAAGGAATTAGAGAAAGAAAAGGAAGTTATTCTGGATGAAATCAATTCGTATAAGGATTCTCCTTCGGAATTGATCTTCGATGATTTTGAAGAATTAATATTCAAAAATGATCCGATTGGCCGAAATATTTTGGGAACTCCAAAACATGTTAAAAAGTTCAAACGTGATGACATATTGAATTTCATTAAGAACAATTACCACACGGATCAAATGGTAATTAGTTCGGTGGGGAACATTAAATTCAGCAAATTGGTAAAAATGGTAGAGAAGTACTTTGGGCACATACCTGAGAATATTCGCACGACCAAGAGAAAAAAGCCAAATTCGTATGAAGCCCGCACACAAACCATGATAAAGAAAACTTATCAGAGACATTGTGTGATGGGGAATATAGCCTATGACTTAAATGATGAAAAACGAATTCCATTGTCATTGCTCACCAATATTTTAGGTGGCCCGGGCATGAATTCACGTTTGAATTTAACCCTTCGGGAACGACACGGATTGGCCTATAATATTGAAGCAAATTACACGCCTTATGCAGATACAGGTGTTTTCAGCATCTACTTTGGTACCGACAAAGGCAATTTGGATAAGTGTCTTAGTTTGATCAACAAAGAGATGGATTTACTCTGTACCCATAAACTTGGCTCCGGGCAATTAAAACGAGCTAAAAATCAGATGATTGGTCAGATTGCTATTTCTTCGGAAAACAATGAAAACCTAATGCTCAGCATTGGTAAAAGCTTTTTGCTGTACAATCGAATTGACTCATTGGAGGAATTGTATCAAAAGGTGGAGAGCATTACAGCGGAAGAATTGCTTGAAGTTGCCAACGAAATTCTAAATAAAGATCTGTTAACCACTTTGATGTACAAATAAGCATGATAGAAGTTAATAAAGAACTTGAAGATTATATACTGCAGCATACTGAAACAGAAGATTTGGTATTGAAGGATCTTTCCCGTGAAACTCACGTTAAAATGCTTCGCCCAAGAATGTTGTCGGGTCATCTTCAGGGAAAATTCTTAAAGATGACTTGCCAGATGATTCGTCCCCTGCGCATTTTAGAGATTGGAACCTATACAGGATATTCGGCAATAAGCATGGCTATGGGAACCAGTGATGATTGTATCATTCACACCATTGACTGCAACGACGAACTGGAACAATTTACCCGTAAATACATTAAGCGATCGGGATTTGAAGATCGCATTCAACTCCATATTGGAGATGCTCTTGAGATGATTCCAAAATTGGACGAAAATTTCGATCTCATTTTTATTGATGCCGATAAACGACAATACATCGAATATTTTGAGGCTGTATTTCCGAAGCTAAATAAAGGCGGTTTTATTTTGGCCGATGATGTTTTATGGGATGGTAAAGTAATTGAAGAAGTCGAAAACAACGACCAGCAAACTCAGGGGATAATAAATTTCAATCAATTTATTCAGGAAGACCCCAGAGTCGAAAATCTGATTCTTCCCATGCGTCATGGATTAATGATGATTCGAAAAAAATAATTATACAGTTGTGTAAAAACAGGGAACAGGTGGCTGTTGGTGGAATTCCATATCATTTAATCATTTGAATCCACAATCTTAACAAGGATGGTAGCACCAAGATTAACATGCCCTTGCTTTTGAATCAGCTTCCATCCTTTCTTCTCCAATTCTTTGGCAATTGCACCATTCAGCATGCCATGGGCAACTAAAACGGCGGTTTCCTCATCATAAGCAACTTTAATTAAATTTTCAGATGCTTGTCTGGCTCGAAGTCTTGCTTCTTTACGGCTCTCGATGCCCCGATGATTAAAACCCAGCATCCAACTGCCCCGACTAAAAGCCTGCCAAATTCCCAATGGCATTTTCAAAAAGCTACTCGCCGATATCATTCTGATTTCAAATTCCCGAAATATAGAATCAGAAACGACCGGAAATTTATCTCCAAAAATTTTTAATGCCGTTTCCTGCGCACGAGGTAAACTGGAGCAATAAATAATATGATTGGAATTTAGGTTTACCACCACAAGAGAAGGATCGAAAGGAATAATTGGCACCGAATTGTAATCAAGCACATACTGCATGGCCTCATCAGCAGAATAAAACCAATTCTTTTTCACATTGGGTTTTGCATGACGAATCAAATAGATTTGAAGCATCCGTTTCCCTTGCTTCTTCAGCTTGTTTTGAATCATTGTATCCACTTCCGAAACGCAGGTAAACGTCTCACATTTAGTTTTGGAAATCTGATCAAATGATTTTTTCTCCTTCTGCAAATTACATGGAGCAGAACAAGCCGAAAGAAAAAATGCCAGAATGGCTATTGAAAAAGATTTTAAACTATTTTTAATCGTTATCAAGTTTCTAATTTTATATTGAGACAAAACCAAAATTAACAATTATTAATTGATCAGGAAGAAATCCAATTAGGAAAACTCTTTGAACCTCCGTATTCTCTGTGGTTAGATTTTTTCTGTCCACTCAATACCACCTCATCTAAACACAAATACTACATTTTCAAAATATACCACATTCTAACAATAAAGCATCTTGTTTGCCAATAATGAAGCATAAAAAGTAATATCTTTGCACCGTTTATTAGATTCAAAAACAATATGGAAACAAAAAAATTAACCCAATTTAGTCCTGGAGCAGGCTGTGGCTGTAAAATATCTCCTAAAGATCTGGAGTGCATTCTAAAAAGCAGTACTCCTGCCATTCCCAATCCAAAGATGTTGGTGGGCAACGATACAAAAGATGACGCAGCAGTTTACGATTTGGGAAATGGACAAGCTTTAATCAGTACCACCGATTTTTTTACTCCAATTGTTGATGATCCTTACGATTTTGGTCGAATTGCAGCAACAAATGCCATCAGTGATATCTACGCTATGGGCGGAAAACCAATTATGGCTTTGGCAATTTTGGCCTGGCCTTTAGAGAAATTATCAACCGATATTGCTCAAAAAGTAGTGGAAGGTGCCCGGGATGTTTGTGCTGATGCTGGAATTCAATTGGCCGGTGGTCATTCCATCAATATAGGCGATCCTGTTTTTGGTCTTTCGGTAAACGGACTTGTTGCTGCCGATCGGGTAAAGAAAAACAACACTGCAACTCCAAACTGCACGCTTTTCCTTACAAAACCATTGGGTATTGGAGTACTAACCACTGCCGAAAAAAAGAAATTAATAGCACACGAAAACAATAAAATTGTTGTTGATTTAATGTGCACTCTAAATAAGGCTGGAATCGTTTTTGGTGAGCAAACCTATATCAAATCGATGACTGATGTTACCGGTTTTGGTTTATTGGGTCATTTGGGTGAAATCTGCGAAGGCAGTAATGTAAATGCTGAAATTGATTATGCTGCCGTTCCTAAAATTGAGGGTGTAGAAGAATTAATTAAACAAGGATGTACTCCTGGCGGAACCAAAAGAAACTGGGCTTCGTACGGACATTTAATTGGAGCGATTAGCGAAGACCAGAAATCACTGCTTTGCGATCCGCAGACAAGCGGTGGCCTTTTGGTAGCAGTAGACGATAATCACATCAACGAGTTTGTTGCTCTGGCCAAAAGCGAAGGCTTTGATCTAAATCCGATTGGGAAAATGATTGAGCGTACAAATACAGATGAACCTTATATCAGCGTTAAATAAAATAATATGCAGCGAAATACATTAATTCAGGTTACTCAGAATGGAATGGGAACCGGCAGCGAAGAATTGGCTTTGAAATTAATTACCAACTATTTTAAAATTCTGGATGCTGATGGGCGAACACCCAAAATCATTGTTTTTTACAATGCAGGAGTAAAATTAATCTGTGAAAACTCTCCTGCCTTAGAAGCCTTACAAAATCTCAGCAAAAAAGGAGTACAGCTTCTTGCCTGCAAAACCTGTTTGGATTATTTTAATTTATCTGATCAAATAAAAGTAGGAACCGTTGGAAGTATGCCTGATATTATCACCCTTCAGGCTGATGCCGATAAGGTGATCAATCTATAAACGGATTTCAAAAGAAATAAAGAAGCTCATCTGAACCACAGATGAGCTTTTTTTATTTTCGGCTTCCAGAACTCTCCCATAAGATATCTTTTTGTTTAGGCATATTATTACTTCTTCTCTGATTTTCTATCCATAACAACTACATATTACATAAAGCTTTGTATATTTAATACACAATTGTCTTTATTTATGTTCCTGAATAGAATCTTTGCCTACCTACTCCTTTTAACTTTCTCATTTCAAAGTTTTGAAGTGATATTAATCACTGTGAACTTTAAAATAAATCAGGATTTTTTTGCGTCAATCTGCACCAATAAAGACAAACCTGAAATGAAGTGTAACGGAAAATGTCATCTAAAAAAACAAATTCAGGAACACGAAAAGGAAGAGTCTTCAAAGGATAAACAGATCACCGAAAAAGAATATCAATTATTCATTCAAAGCATAAATATACTCAAGAATGAACCCGCAATTCTTGCTTCTGCAAAACAATTAGCTTACATAGAGCCATTGCATCCCACTCAACATTCCTTTGATATTTTTCATCCTCCAAGAATCAAATTTTGACCAATTAATTATTATCAATCACAAATTGATAATTCACTGTAAATCTTACTTTATTGGGAGGCTTGCATTGGTTTTACACGATCAAAGCGGGCTAATCATGTCAGGTAATTCCATTACTTAAAACACTCAGGAATGAAAAATATTCTAATCGTTTGTCTCCTATTCATTTGGATACAAGCACATTCACAACAAACTATAATACTGAAAGATACTGAAACCGGAGAGCCAATCCAGTATGCCCATTACCTATATCAGAATCAGAAAGGGACAAGCACTCCCGAAGGAGAAATATCAATCAAATTTATAACTGCAGAAAAACTTCAAATTTCGCATGTAAACTACGGCAAACTTGAAATATCAAGCGACAGACTGCAGGAAGCAATAAAAAATGGAGTATTAACTCTCACCCAATCATACATCTCTTTACTCCCAACAACAGTAATTGCAAGAGCAAACAGCACGACTAAAAGTGATATCATGAAAGTCCGTATCAGCGATAAACTATCGCACGACGCAGGTGATTTTTTGAGTCAGAGTGCCATGATTGGAGGCATCCGAAAAAGCGGAAGTTATGGTTTCGATCCCGTGCTTCGCGGCTTTAAATACGATCAGTTGAATTTGATAATGGACAATGGGATGAGCGCAACTGCTGCTTGTCCGAACCGAATGGATCCTCCCGCAAGTCAAATTCCGATGAGCATGGTCGATCGAGTAGAAATTGTAAAAGGCCCGCATTCACTGCGATATGGAAATGCTTTTGGTGGCAGTATTCATTTTAAATCAGCACCTGCAAGTTTTAGCGAAACCACAAAAGCATTTGGCAGGGCAAGTGGCAGTTACGAAAGCAACGGAAATATTTTCCGCACAGAAGCCATGGCCGGAGCAAAAGGGAAATTCTATAACTTTGGCATTTACGGAGCCTACAGCGAAGGTGATGATTACGAAGATGGAAACGGCAACAAAACACCTTCCGGATTTAACCGGCGCAACATTGGAATGAGCAGCGTCTTTAAATTATCCGGTTCTCAGAGCATCAAGCTGTCGGCAAATAACAACTTTGCCAAGGATGTAGATTTTCCTGCTCTGAATATGGATTTGCGGGAAGATGATACCTGGTTGCTAAATCTTTCTCACAAAATCAACTTTAAGAACTCGAACTTTAGCTCTTTATCCACTTCATTTTACGGCTCTTTTGTTGATCACAGCATGGATAACCTGACAAAAGATTTGAATCCGAGAACGGTGAATGCAATCACTTTGGCAAAAACCAAAAACTATGGTGGCCGATCGGAGGCAAGTTTTCAGTTTAAGAACAGTTCTCTTTTTTCCGGTATCGACTACAAAGCGGAAGAAGCAGAGGGAACCCGTACCCGCGAAATGCTGATGGGTCCGAAAAGCGGGACAACCTTCTTCGATAATCTTTGGCAGGACAGTAAAATTTCAAAAGTTGCATTGTTTGGAGAATATCATTTTGCATTGCAAGAGGTCTATTTTGTTGCCTCTACCCGTTTGGAACACAACAGTGCCAAGAGTAGAGAAATAACCACTGAATTTATAAATGCCAACCCAAAAAATCCATCTGACAAACTAAATGTTTCGGCAAGTTTTGGTGCCACTCACGATTTCTCGAAACAGATTAGAATGGGATTGTGGCTGGGAAGAGCCGAACGCAGCGGAAGCTTAACCGAACGCTTCATCAACTATTTAGCAGTTGATGTTGACCCGTACGAAAGAATTGGAAACGCAAAGATGAAATCGGAGGTAAACTACCAGTTAGACTATAGTTTTACCTGGAAAACTGATCAATCGGAATTGGACATCACCCTTTTTGCATCCATACTAAGAAATTACATTAGTTCACAAATCAGAACCGATTTAAACCCAAGATTAGCAACAGCTCCAGGTGTAAAACAATATTACAACATCAACAAAGCAGTGATACGGGGTTTCGAATTATCCTGGCATCAGAAAATCACATCTTCCATTTACCACAAGGCAAATGTTGCCTATACTTATGGAAAGAATATGGATTTCAATCAGCCCTTGCCTGAAATTCCTCCTCTTGATATCAGATATGCATTGGGAGCTTCCTTTTACAGGAATAAGTTTCATCCGGAAATCATGATTCGACATGCTTTAAAGCAAAATAGAATATCAAATAATTACGGAGAAAGCAAAACACCTGCTTTTACTATAGCTGATATTAAAGCATCTTACAATTTCTCGGATAAAATCAGATTAATTGGTGGTGTAAGAAATCTTTTTGACGAAACTTACTACGAGCATTTAAACAGGTCGGTAAAAGGCAGCAGCAAGGAAATTTATGCTCCCGGGCGTAGTTTTTATCTTACTCTGGCAATTAGCTTGATGTAGTTGAATTACACCCATATAATTTGCGGGTTGTAAATAGCGCAACAATTTTGAATATGGACTAAAATATACCGGTTGAATTATAAATATGGTTCTTTCGGTATATTTTTTACTTTCCAAGAAATACAATCCGCCCCTCCAAAACCGGCTTTACTGTCTTTAATTTTTTACAGTAGGCTTTTAGCACTTCAAAATCCTCAATTGCCTTGGGATTCAATTCATCAATCAAAACTTCAAACTCTCCGGTTAATTTGCCCAAACAATAGTTGTTCAAGGAAACCGTTAACAATTCCTCATCGTTCAACTCTTTCCCATCCCTCTCAACAATTATCTCATTATCGGCCGCTGAATATTTATATTGGATTCCTGAAACCTGAAGCAACTGACCACTTTTATCTGCAATGTTCTCTTTTAAGAACCGCTTCAATTCCTTCCCCTTCATTAGTATTTGACAAATTCTATTTCCAAAAGGAAGCAGTGAGCGAACAGATTTTAAAGTAAAATCTCCCATTGGCACATCAGCTCTTATTCCTCCTCCGTTAATAATTCCTACATTGGAATTGTGCCAGTCACGAAAAGCATCAGCAATTAAATTTCCGGCCAGGCTTTCACCAATGATCCCATCTCTAAAACGAAGAGGAACTTCCAACCAACCAATTTTTTCGGCCAACTGCAATTCCATATCCTTTTTGTAATACAGCTCCATATCTCTCAGATACTTCTCTGAAGGCACTTCAGCAGTTAAAGGAATAATTTCAACCAGTGGTTTTTGATTCTTTTCCAGGCTCAGCTTGGCAACAGAACTCATATTTCCTGCAGTAGAAACAATCGGGACACTGCCTTTGTAAAAAATATTGCTTTCGTGCTCGAACTGTTCTTCGGTTAAAATCAAATCAATTTCAGGAAACCGTTCCAACAACTTCCGATTGGTCTCCAAATTTGTTTGGGTAATCAGTATCCGGAAATCTACATTTCCCATCTTAGGCAAAAGCACCGATACCGCAACAAATAAATCCTCCTGAACAACCAAATCATCATGAATACTTGTATTCATGGCATCGGTCAGGCCGATAAATCCGATCCATAAACCACCAATCTTTTTCACTAAAAAAGCAGGCAGATTCCCAAACACATCACCATCTCTGTTTTTGAGGTTGGAACTAAACCACTGCGATTTAGATTTGGATAAAAGCTGAATAGTATGTTGTGCACCAAAATCAAATTCATGCTGGCCGAAATTGCAGATATCAACGGGAATCTCATTAAAAGCTTCAATCATTGGTTCTCCTTTGTACATTCCTCCAAACAGAACACCTCCACACAAATCACCTCCATGAATGACCAGTGTATTTGGATTATGAGATTTCACCTCATCAGCAATAGTTTTTAAGCGGGCAACACCACCTCGTCCTCCGTCTACATCATCCACCGGAAAAATCCGGTGGGCATCTGTGAAGTAAAGCAAATCAACCTTTTGTGCACTTAGTGCCAGACTTGACATTAAGAAAAGAAGCAATAAAATATTTCGGAACATTTGGATTTTTTTTATTTAATCGAAAAGTAATAATAAATGCCTGTCTATTCAAATACAGACTTAAATCAATCACTAAAATGATGTTAATTTTATTTTAAATCCTCATTCTACAATGCTATCAACATGTCAACTCATTCTTTCTTTTCATTTGCAAGTCATCATAAAAAGTATTTAAAAAATTCAAAATCCTGAACTTGGAATTCTTATATTGCATAGGTTTGCTATGAATAATAAAGATTCGAAACACATGAAGTCTGACAAAGAAAAAAATATAACAATCAATTCCGTAACTGCTTTAGAGGTTTTAAAGAAACATTTAGAGCACTATCTGAGCCTATTGGAACAAAGTATAACAACAGAAAGCCTTTCTCAACTTATTCTAAAAGAATTTATTGAAGCCAGCAATTTATTTATTTCTATTGGCAATCAGGAATATAACAAAGTACGAACCGATAAAAATATTGATTTCACAACAACATATATTCTGAATTATCTTTTGCCGGAGTCGTTTAAGGACACCATGCTGATACATCGCGATGTGTTGTTACAACTTCATATTTCAAAAAATAAGAAGCAAGAATCTCTTGTCGATGATAAGGCTGTTCAGCATCACCTAAAAGAATCCAAAGCAATTTTAAAAAAAGCAATCAATTCCTTTGTGCAGAAAATCACTGCAGAATTCGATCCGATTCAACAAACCGATAAAAAAAGAAAGAAACTTGTTTCCGAAACCAAACACCAGCAAAATCCCTGGGAAGTTTACAAGAATCAATTTCTAACAGTGCAAAATCAAGCCAACGAAATTGATAAATCATCTCAGACTTTATCCAATATCATCCTTGTATTTAATGATATTAAAAATCATACCCAAAACATTTGCACAACACTTATCAGTGAGCTCGAAAATTCTAAACAAACCATAAGCAAAGTGATAGATTCTGTTCAGAATTTGGATGAAATATTTAAAACTGCGGACACCATTTCGTTAATTGAAGATATTCTGGATGATTTGGAGGCAGCAAATGCCGGGCAAGAAAATTATGCCTTTGATATTGAATTAAAAATTGCCTCTCTCGAAGAAAACAGCATTCCTGTTGCGAGTGAAGATGGTTTGCTGCACATTAAAAAAATAGACTTTAATAAATCGGCTAAAAAGTGGCTGAACTACATGCTGCTCCCCAATATGATTGAACTGTGGCAAAACAGGACGAACCTGCTGGCTTTTCATAAGCACAGTCTACTAAATTTAAAGAGCAGTTTAACCTTACTAAAAAACAACAATACCCTTGAAACCCTGCCTTCTCAGATTCAAAGCATACAAAATCTGTTGCGTTCGGTAAGCACGAATGAAATGTTACAGAGAAAAATAATCAATCAGGTTCAGGAAAATTTAAACAGCGAATTCTTAGTGACAAATATTTATGACACGGAAGATTTTTTAAAAGTTTCTTTGCAATCATCAATAACTCAGCTCACATCTTCAAAAAATAAATTCTTAACCGACATAGAAAGAAAAATTCAAAACATCTTCTCATTTTTCAGCACAAAATATGAAATCAGCACAGCTGATAATCCTTTTAAGAAATTAGAGGCATCATCAAAATGCATTGAATATAGGACATTTAAAGCGGCAAACGTTCATTACGATACTCTTTTTTTAAATAAGAATTTTATTGGAGATTTATTCCTTGTTCCGCGGGAAACCGAAAAACAAAAACTACAGGAAACCTTAAATCTTTGGAAAAAAGGGCATAACAAAGCCGTACTTGTTGTGGGAAATAATTTAAGTGGAAAATCCACATTTATTGAAAGTGCCGCAAAAGACTATTTTGACAAACAAAGTATTGTTCTCGAAACAGACAGTACTATTTCCATTGAAGGAAGAAAATTCACAACCACAAAAAATCTTGCAGAGGCACTTCAGCACATTAAGAAACACACCTATAATTCGCGTCCTTTACTGGTAATTGATAATCTGGAACTCTGGAGAGACAAAAATCACAGTTTGCTGGATAATGCAAGAGCTGCCATTGAATTTATCGAATCAGAATCTGATCAGGTTTTCGTTATCATGACTACCTCAAATGCTATGCAGTTTCATTTGGATAAAAGACTTCCATTTTCCAATTCGTTTAGCGCCATTATTGATGTTAACAAAGCAAAGACTGATGAAATACACAAAGCCATCTTATTGAGGCATGGAGCTTCGCACCAAAGCCTGGTGACAGAAAAAGGGCTTCCCCTGCCCGGCAAACAACTCGAGCTTTATGTCCAAAAACTGTGTAAAAACTACGACTATAATATGGGTGAAGTATTACAGGCGTGGACCTATGCAATTACTACTGCTGATGACCACAAAGTCGTTTTTCAGGAAAAGGAGTATGAATTTGAAGATTTTTTCACTCCCGAAGAAGTTATTGTTCTTAAATATGTATTATTATACAAACACATTAACGAAATTGTATTGAAAAACTTTTTGGGCAATCGATACAACATCTCATACAAATCAGGATTAAAACGTTTAACAAATACCAAAGTATTTCTACGAAATCCGGAGGGAAATCTCATTTTAAATCAAGTATTGTACCACAACATTCGTGAAATTCTAAAATACAGAGGAGCACTCAACTAAATGGAAAATATCGAAACACTATACACATGGAGCGGTTTAGTAGGACTGCTTGTTCTGCTGATCGTCATCTATTGGATGTTACAACTAATAACATACATCGGAGAGAGGTTTGCGAAAAAGAACGTAACCAACAAAAAAATAATAAGCTTTTTAAAAAAAGGGCAACTGTTTTATAAACCTCTTGCAATATCTTTATTTTTGCTCGATTTTATATCGATCAATTACATCACACACAGTATTCTATTGATTTTTGTAAGTCTTTTTGGTTTCTACTACATCAAAAACTACGTTAGCGGAATTTTTTTCAGGGCAAATCCCTTGGTAAGCAAAGATGCATTTATCACAATAGCAGATTTTAAAGGAGAAGTAAAGAGTCTGCAAGCCTTCGGCTTAATCATCAACGCCGAATATGGAGAACGATTTATTAATTACACAGAAATTGAAAATTTAGGATTTGCGATCAACTCAAATGTAAATACCAAATTAAGGCAAACTCTTTACCTGCACACACAATTAACAAAAGAACAGGTTTTAAATCTGATTTTCGACAACCCAATTTTAGATTTCGGACAAAAACCCACCATAAAAAACAGTGAAATTCCTCAGGTATATAAATTTCAGTATACTCTCGAAAATGGTGCAGTTGCCGAAGATTTAACTGCCTTTTTACATGAAATACAGATTGAAACAAGTGTAACCAACAATTTTAAGTAACAACTATGGAAATCATTTCATCCTACAATTTGATTATCGAAGTATCAATAATCATAATTTTATCTTTTTTGTTCAATGAATTATCTAAAAAAACAAATATTCCTGCCGTACTGATGCTCATCGTACTGGGGGTTGGTTTGCAATACATACTAAAATATTTCAATGCAGAATCATTAAATTTCTTTCCTATTCTTGAAGTTTTGGGAATTGTCGGGTTAATTATGATTGTACTGGAAGCTGCTCTCGAACTGGAACTGAAAAGAGATAAACTATTCCCCATTCTAAAATCATTTGCTGTTGCTTTAACCGGCCTTATTTTATCAACATGGGCAGTTGTTTTGATCCTTTACAATTTCATTCCCGAAATGACCATGCAATCGGCTTGGCTTTACGCAACTCCATTGTCCATATTGTCCAGTGCCATTATCATACCAAGCGTATCTGGTTTAAATGCGGATAAAAAAGAATTTCATATTTACGAAAGTACCTTTTCGGATATCATGGGAATTATGATGTTCTATTTTTTAACCGGAAAATTAAATCCTACCGAAGATAGCGGAGTAACCGGTTTTGCAGGAAACATCCTGCTCACCATTGTGATTTCATTGGTCGCCAGCTATGCAATCATTTTAATTTTTCAACGCATCAAAAGTCAGGTAAAACTATTTTTACTGATAGCAGTACTTCTGCTGCTATATGCGTTAGGCAAAAAAATGCACCTTTCTTCGCTTATTATCATTCTTATATTCGGATTGGTGATTGCGAATATGAAACTTTTTTTCAAAGGTAAACTCTCAAAACTAATTGATTTCGATAAAGCACATCATATCTATCATGAATTGCATACAATTACAGCAGAAACAGCCTTTGTTGTCAGAACCTTTTTCTTTGTTATTTTTGGACTTTCCATAGCAGTTTCCTCTTTGCTAAGTCTGAACGTGACCATAATAAGCTTTCTGATTTTGGTTTCGATATATACGATACGGTACCTGATACTTCGCATTTTTTCCGGAAAAGATATTATACCGCAATTGTTTGTTGCTCCCCGTGGCTTAATTACCGTACTTTTATTTTACAGCATACCTGTCGAAGCCCAAATTGAAGGATTTGAGCCTGGAATATTACTTTGTGTAATTATTGGAACCAGTTTAATTATGACTTTTGTAATGATTTACGACAAATACAGAAACTCCATGGCTATAAATATTGCCTCAGGCAGAAAAGTAGAAAGCGTGAAGTGGAAAGCGCCAAGCATAGAAGATGTGAAATAATTAAACACCTGCAGGCCAAATAAATTAATCTTGCCAAAAGATGAAGAAATAAATTTAATCGGCTTACGTGGCTATTTGATAATACAAAACTTTAGATCGCTCAAAAAACTGAGCAAGATCGTAGAATAAATTAAACCGAACAGGATGATTTACAGATTATTAATATTCCTTATACTCAATTTTACAGCACTTGCAATAGCAGGAATTTTTACAAGCAAAGGAGTTCCATCCGATTGGTATGTTGGTATTGCCAAAGCTCCATGGACCCCTCCAGGGTGGATTTTTGGAACCACATGGACCATAATCATGATTTGTTTTAGTATTTACATGGCGTATCTATGGCCAAGCACCAAAAACAAGAATCTCCTCATTGTATTGTACGTCCTTCAATGGATCTTAAATGTAGGATGGAGTCCAACTTTCTTCCATTACCACAATGTTTTTGCCGGACTATTTCTCATTTGCAGTCTTACTTTACTTATCGGATTTATATTACTCCATTACTGGCCGGAATTGAAACTTAAATCCGCTTTACTACTCCCATATTTATTATGGTTATTCATTGCCACTTCTCTAAATGGGTATATCTTTTTTAAAAATTAAATTAAAAATATTCAAATGAGATAATCCAACAAAATATCCAATTTACCGGGGCGCAAAAAACTGATCCTCTTTTTGCTCTTTGGACAAGGAATTTTGTGTATCACTTGTCAATATTTGATAAAGAACTACCCCTAATAAGATCAAAAACATTCCAAAGGCTTCCTTGCCATTTAATGATTCGCTTAAAGCCAGATAACCAAATAAAGCACCAAATACAGGTTCCAATGAAAAAATGAGTGCCACCTTCACGGAACTGACATATTTCTGAACCCAAACGGACACAAAGTAACAGAATAAAGTTCCGATAATTCCTAAATAAACAATAGCAGTTATAGATTCAGAAGAAAGACTGCCAATATCAAAACCTACTGCCAACACACCAATTAAGCTGAAAACACTACCCGAAATAAACTGATAGCTAATTAACGGTAAAGTCTCTGTATTTTTCACAAAGCGACCTGAAAGAACAATATGGAAAGCCGCGGAAACAGCCGTAATCAACGTAATGATATCGCCATTATTAAATTTCGTATCAAAATCATAAGTCAATAAAAACAAACCGATAACCACAACCAAGATGGAAAAAAGATCGCTTCTCTGAAACTTGGCTCTATAGATAGTCAACAGAATTACAGGAACAATAATAACAGCAGCTCCGGTAATAAAGGCGCTATGCCCACTGCTTGTATATTTTAATCCAATAGTTTGAGATAAATAGGTAACAGCAAGTAAAAAACCTAAAATAGATCCATTAATAATGGCTTGCCTGTTTACCAAGCTTTTCCTGTTTTTTAATATTACTAAAAATAACATAGGAATTGCCGCCAGTAACATCCTTCCAAAAACAATGAAGTATTCATTTACCGTACCAACCGTACCCTTAACAATAAAAAATGTTGATCCCCAGACAATTGTGACTATTATTAAAAGAAAATTATTCATCTAATTAAATATTGACATTACTGTTTTTTTAAATTGAAGAAATGCAATGACTATATTTTACAATGCCTTTGCCAACGAGCCCGAATATACTTTATTTTTTAATTAATGAGCCATTCAAGTTAGTATCCATTGCATTGCTTTAATCCATCACAAAGCAATTGCAATAAGCGGCCTTTTCTTCAGTAAAGGAAGTCTTCTGGTCGATATCTGCAATACGCTTTTTCTGATATTTCACCCTCTTTAATCTTTACTGATATTGAAACAAAGTAAAAGGCATATCATAGAATTAAACAGACTCATTAAAGATTTAACCTGATAAAATAATTTTATTGCAAACATGTTTGTTTTACAATAGTGGAAATGAGCTTGATAAATAAGAATTTATTTGTAAATTAGATTATGACAATGATAATAAGATCTATAAAGAAGGTTTTATCTAAACCATTAAGTGGAATTTTTTCCATATCCCGGATTCTAAAAAACAGAACCTGGGAAAATAACAGTCTCTATTTGGATCTGGTGAAAAATTCTTTGGTGGGTTTGTATCAAACAACGCCAGAAGGACAAATAATCTACGCAAATCAAGCAATTTTAAAAATGTTGAAATATGATTCATTGAAAGATTTATCAAAGAAAGATCTATCAAAAGAATGTTATGTAGACAATAATAAGAGAGAAATTTTCAAAAAGGTACTAAAAGAAAAAGGTGAAATAATTAATTTTCAATCTGAATGGTACACAAAAGACGGTGGTATTATTTATGTAAGAGAAGGTGCTCGTGCAGTACGGGATGCTAAGGGCAGAATCTTTAGATACGATGGTTATGTTGATAATATAACAGATTTTAAACTGACTCAAATGAAGTTAATTAAGGCAACGCAGGAAGCCGAAGAAGCCAGCAAATTAAAATCGGCTTTTTTAACAAATATGAACCATGAAATTCGAACACCAATGAATAGTATTCTTGGGTTTTCCGAATTGCTTGAAGATTCTGTATTATCAAAAGAAGATCATCTGAAATACATTGACGCTATTCAACAAAGCTCTATTAGAATGCTAAACACAATAGATGAACTTATTCAAATGTCAAAGTTGGATTCTAATTGTCTGGATATCTATATTGAAGACGTTAATGTTAAGGATGTAATTGAAGATATATATGTTCTGTATAAACCTGAAGCTAATGCAAAAGGCATTGAATTTTCATTTGAAAAAAATCATGAGTCGAAAGAAATAATCATTTTCTCGGATAAAGAAAAAATTCAAGTAATACTTAGTAAGTTGATTTCAAATGCCATTAAATATACAAACCAAGGAAGTGTAGAGTTTGGATTTAATTTTAAAACCAAAACGAACGAAATTCAATTCTACATTAAAGATACCGGCATCGGCATTTCCAGGGATAACCACGAACTTATTTTTGAGCATTTTTACCGTATTGATAATGGAAAAGAATTAATCTATGAAGGATCTGGCTTAGGTTTAACTATCGTTAAAGAATACGTCAGAATACTTGGCGGCAAAATAAGGGTTGAATCAGTAAAGGGAGAAGGCTCTCAATTTTACTTTATTTTACCAATCAACTAATTATTTAAACGAAAAAAAACGTTCCCCCATTCATTCCCCAAAAAAACAAAACCCTCCTAAACATTGCTGTTTAAGAGGGTTATTGTACCCGGGGCGGGACTTGAACCCGCACGGCCGTGAAGCCACTGGATTTTAAGTCCAGCGTGTCTACCAATTCCACCACCTGGGCATCCTTTCGGATTTTGAGCGAGAAACGAGACTCGAACTCGCGACCCCAACCTTGGCAAGGTTGTGCTCTACCAACTGAGCTATTCTCGCATTGTGCCTTTAAAAGTGAACCGTTGTTCTCTCAATTGCGATGCAAATATATGCGTATTTTTTGATTCTGCAAAGGAAAAAAACCTTTTGATTCATTTTTTTTCAATCATCATAAAAGACATTACAAGCATCCTGAATCTGACTCCTTGAAATTCAGGCACTACACATCAAAAGCCTTTGTATATGGGACACTCACATTTTTTATCTTTTTTTTACAATCCAGATATCTTTTTTATCTCATTCAACTTATTTAGAGCCTCAATTGGTGTCAGATTATTAATATCCAGATCCGAAATTTCGTTTCTAATTTGCAGGAGTACCGGATCGTCGAGTTGAAAAAAGCTCATTTGATAACCTTCCCGCTGTTGAGCGATTTCACCTACAGGTTTGGCGAGCGATTCTCCATTTTGTTTTCCTTCCAGCTGAAGTAATATTTCATCAGCTCGTTTCACAACGGATTTGGGCATTCCGGCCATACGTGCCACATGAATACCAAAGCTGTGATTGGATCCTCCGGAAACTAATTTTCTCAGGAAAATAACCTTATTGTTGACTTCTTTCACCGAAACATTGAAATTCTTCACTCGGGAGAATGATTTCTCCATCTCGTTAAGCTCATGGTAGTGCGTTGCAAATAATGTTTTGGCTCTGCTGTTACTATTCTCGTGAATGTATTCCACAATCGACCAGGCGATAGAAATCCCGTCATAAGTGCTTGTACCCCGTCCCAATTCATCAAACAAAATCAAACTCCTTGATGAAAGGTTGTTAAGAATACTGGCAGCTTCATTCATTTCCACCATAAAAGTAGATTCACCCAATGAAATGTTATCCGAAGCACCCACACGGGTGAAAATCTTATCAACACAACCAATATTTGCTTCCTTAGCCGGCACAAAACTCCCAATTTGCGCCATTAAAACAATTAGTGCAGTTTGTCGGAGCAGAGCCGACTTACCCGCCATATTTGGCCCTGTAATAATAATTACCTGTTGCGATTCATTGTCCAGATAAACATCATTGGCAATGTATTTTTCGTCGATTGGCAGTTGCTTTTCAATAACAGGATGTCTTCCCTGCTTGATATCAATTACCTGAGAATCGTTAATGCCCGGACAATTGTAATGGTTCTCTTTTGCCAGTTTCGCAAAAGACAGCAAACAATCCAATCGCGCTATCATGGCCGCGTTTAACTGAATGGTAGAAATATAATCTGCAATACCCAGAACCAGTTCGTTATACAAACGGGTTTCCAAAGCCAGTATTTTTTCTTCGGCTCCCAATATTTTTTCTTCGTAATCCTTTAATTCCTGTGTAATGTAACGCTCAGCACTAACTAAGGTTTGCTTTCTGATCCATTCCTCAGGGACTTTATCTTTATGAGTGTTTCTTACCTCAATATAGTATCCAAACACATTATTAAACGCAATTTTAAGAGAAGTTATACCTGTTCTCTCAATCTCACGCATCTGCATTTGCAGTAAATAATCTTTACCCGAGAAAGATATCTTCCTCAAATCATCCAGCTCTTCGCAAACTCCATCAGCAATTACACCGCCTTTGCTAACCATGTTTGGCGGATCAGCATGAATTTCTTTTTCGATCTTTTCCCGAACCGAAACACAGGGATTTAATTGATCTCCTATTTTTAATAATCCGTCATTACCACTACTCAAACAATAATTCCGAATAGGTTCAATGGCAGCAAGAGCATTTTTTAGCTGAACAACTTCCCGCGGACTAACTCTGCCCACAGCAACCTTGGAAATAATCCGCTCCAAATCTCCAATCTGCTGAATTTCATCCCCTATGATATGTGATGCCTTTTCATTATTGTAAAAATGATTCACGACACTAAGACGATCATTAATACTCGCCGAATCCTTTAAGGGAAGAGCAATCCACCTTTTTAAAAGGCGTGCTCCCATTGGCGATAAGGTTTTATCCATTACACCCGAAAGCGTACTTGCACCATCGTTTAAGGCTCCAAACAGCTCTAAATTCCGAACTGTAAATTTATCCAGCCACACGTATTTGTCTTCCTCTATCCGCGAAAGCTGAGTTACATGAGCTGCCTGACTGTGTTTTGTGATATCCAGATAATGCAAAACGGCACCCGAAGCAATGATTCCATTGCGCAGCGTCTGAACTCCAAATCCTTTCAACGAACTTGTCTCAAAATGACGAAGCAATCTGTCCTTAGCCGCACTTTCGGTAAAAACCCAGTCATCCATGGTGAAAGTATAAAACTTGCCACCAAATAATTCATGAAAGATTTTCTCTTTACCTCTCTGATACAAAACCTCTTTTGGCTGAAAATTGCCCAATAATTTATCGATATACTCAAAACTGCCTTCGGCGGTTAGAAACTCACCCGTTGAGGCATCTAAAAATGCGATCCCGGCTGAATTTTTCTCCATATGAATACAGGCAAGAAAATTATTCTCCCGATGCTCCAAAACGTTGTCATTATAGGATACTCCAGGCGTTACCAGTTCTACAATACCACGTTTAACCAAAGTTTTGGTTTTCTTTGGATCTTCCAATTGCTCACATATGGCCACACGCATGCCTGCCCGTACCAATTTAGGCAGATAAGTATCTATAGAATGATGTGGAAATCCCGCCAGCTCAACGTAGGATGCCGATCCGTTTGCACGTTTAGTTAAGGTAATGCCTAAAATTTCAGAAGTACGAATTGCATCATCAGAAAATGTTTCGTAAAAATCACCAACCCTAAACAGCAAAATAGCATCAGGATGTTTATCCTTCATCTGATAATACTGCTTCATCAATGGGGTTTCAACGGCTTTTCTAGCTTGTACCAAAGAGTTAAAATATTTAGAGGTTACTCAATTTTTTATTTATCACGAACAAATATACTCATTCCGATTTATAGATCAGAAAATAAAAATAATATCAAATTTCTTAATTTTCGATTCCATCCATTTCTTAATCTCCATAAAAAAAGCATTTACACCTTTAAATCAGCCACTTGCAAATGACGGTCTATTTTAAACCTCAAACTTACAATTCACATTCATAAATTCATTCACAAAAAACAATAGACTTTTTTATCGTTTTTTTAGTCGCTTTATTATAAATTTATAAGACGCAGAACACACAAACCAACGACACTCAAATGAAAAATATTCTAATTATTGGCGCAGGTCTATCATCAACCAGTTTAATACAATATTTATTAAATCACTCTGAAAAAAACAATTGGAAAATTACAGTTGGCGACATGTCGTTAGAATCTGCCCAAAACAAAATCAAGAACCATCCCAATGGTATAGCCCTCCGGTTTAATTTAAAAGATTTAGAACAAAGAGCAGAAGAAATTTCGGCGGCAGATATCGTTGTGAGTATGGTTCCGGCTTCTATGCACATGATTGTTGCGAAGGAGTGCTTGCACCACAGAAAACACCTGCTAACTCCATCATATGTTTCGTCTGAAATGATGGAATTGGATGAAGAAGCCAGGGAAAAAGGGCTGTGTTTCCTGAATGAACTCGGTGTTGACCCTGGATTGGATCATATGTCGGCCATGAAAATTATTGATCAGATTAAAGAACGTGGTGGAAAAATTAAAGCCTTTAAGTCATTTTGCGGTGGTTTGGTTGCTCCCGACTGTGACAACAATCCCTGGAATTATAAATTTTCATGGAATCCCAGAAACGTAGTTGTGGCGGGACAAGGAACAGCACAGTTTAAAGAAAATGGTCATTACAAATACATTCCCTACCACAAATTATTCTCTACTCTTACCAAAACTAAAATATCAGGTTATGGCGATTTTGAGGTTTATCCAAACAGAGATTCGCTTCAATATTGTGAATTATACGGACTGAATGACATACCTACTATTATGCGGGGAACCATGCGAAGGCCTGGTTATTCAGAGGCCTGGGATGTTTTGGTTCAAATGGGCTGTACCGACGACACCTACATAATGAAGGACTCACATAAACTTACTTATCTAGACTATTTATTGAGCTTCCTGCCCGACAGTGAAAAATCCGCAGAGGAAAACTTAGCCAATTTCACAAACATCAATGTGAACTCTGTAGTAATGACAAAACTAAAATGGCTCGGCTTATTCTCTGATGAACTTGTTGGTTTAAAAAATGCAACTCCAGCCATGATCCTTCAAAAAATTCTGGAACAAAAATGGGCTCTTGAACCTTCAGACAAAGATTTACTGGTTATGCAGCACCTATTTGATTTTGAGATCAATGGCACACAAAAAAGAATCACTTCTTCGATGACTTATGAAGGAACCGACCGTGAACACACTGCCATGTCGTATACCGTAGGAACCCCTTTAGCGATAGCAACAAAACTATTGGCCAAAGATAAGATTCATCTGAAAGGAGTTCATATTCCTACTTCGCCTGAATTGTATCAGCCAATTCTTAACGAACTGGAAAATTTAGGCATAAAATTTATCGAAGAAGAAATTATTTTGTAAGCACTTCAGCATAATTAGTTAAGCTTTTCAACTAAGATCATTCTCTTTTTTATATTTTTGATCTGCATTAATTATATAAAAACACATGTCCCGAATATTTCAATTTGCTTTTTTAGTAAGTCTTTTCTCGTTCAATTCTTGTGCAGTAAAAAATCAAATATCAACCTATTGGCAGAATGAGAGAAATTTCAATTCCGAAATATATTCAACGACTGAAGCAAATTATTACAATGCCGAAGACCAAATAAGTATTAAAGTTTTTAACAATGAGCAATATATAGATGCTATTCTTGAAACAAATTCTGCAAATACACTGAGGAAAATATACAATTTAGGACTTAGCGTTTGGTTTGATACTGAAGGTAAATTCAAAAATAAATATGCGATTAACTTTCCAATGCCCGCAGATCTTCCTTTTTCAGAGGAAAAATTTGAAAAATATTTAGCCCAATTTTCACCCACTGAGTTAAATGAGGAATTTTTAGATCGTTTTCAGCTTTACGAGGTTGTTAACGCAAAAAAAAATGAGACCCTTTCGATAAGTACACTTCAGGAAGACGATACTTATCAAGTAAAACTAAGTTCTAAAAATGAAGTTTTATTTAGTTATCACCTTCGAATACCAATGAGTGAGTTTTACTCAAAAGGCTTGTCTGGCAATGAAATAATAGGCATTGGAGTTGCAAGTATTAATGAAGCAAATGAGGAATATTATTCCGCTTTAAGCAGTAAAGAATACATTAATAAACGCATGGAAAAATTAAAAGCCGGCACCAATCAAAACCCTTATGAACTCGCGGAATGGTGGGTGAAATTTAAACTATCAACGGAGTCGGAACAGTAGCTTAAAATTTCAAATAAAAGTCTTTTGTCAGATTTATATATTCAGGAGAATAGACGTGTCTCTGTCCATTTTCCACTATTAATTCAGCGAATTGAGCTTCGCATTTTTGCAAACAAAACTCGAACAAATAACGTTTAGCAGGTTTTTCTGGATTAGGCAGAACTGAAATCTTTCTTTTTAAATAAAAACCGGTTAATCCAGCCAATTTCTGAAAATATTCCCCTTCGTCAACAGGAAGGATAACAGATAAGACTCCTGATTCGGATAATAAGCTTATGGCTCCCTTCAATAAATCCTCAAAAGGCAAATCATCTGCATGACGAGCCTGTGTTCGTGATTCACCTTTTGCTTTTAAACCATTTATAAAATAAGGTGGATTGCTTACGATCAAATCATACTTGACTGTTGCAGCTTGGCAAAATTTCTGAAATGAAAGATGAAATGCATTCAATTTTGAAGTCCAAGGGCAATTTGCAAAGTTATTCACAGCTTGTTGATAAGAGACCGATTCAATCTCAACGGCATCAATTTTAGCTCCCGAATCGCTTCTTTGAGCCATCATAATTGCAATCAATCCTGTTCCGGTTCCAATATCCAAAATTCGATTGGCTTTGGAAATATCCGCCCAAGCACCTAAAAGGACTCCATCGGTTCCAACCTTCATTGCAGAGCCATCCTGATCGACCCGAAACTGCTTGAACTCAAAATAATTATTTGCCATTCTTCTTAAAATTTCTCAAAAGCACCCAAACCAAATAAGGCATAGTCATATTTCACAGGATCTTTGGGATCGAATTTCCTAAGGTTTTCGGTTATTTCTTCAACAGCCTGCCAATCGTTTTGTTTCCTGGTTAGCAAACCCAGTTTACGTCCAACATTTCCGGTATGTACATCCAAAGGCAAATACAAGTCTGCCGATGAAAGTTGATTCCACAAACCAAAATCTACTCCCCGGTCATCTTTCCGCACCATCCACCTCAAATACATATTCAATCGCTTGGCTGAGGATTTTTTCAAAACATTCGAGATGTGTTTCTGACTTCTGTCCAAATGCTCAGCTTCAAAAAATACGTCTCTAAAATAGGCCAATGCACCTTTTACAGTACCTGAATCATTTGCTCCCTTCGCAAAAATATCTTCCAATCCACCGTAGTTTTTATAGATATTTTGCAATGATTTCAGAAAAAAGATGCAATCATCACCATTAAACGTGCGATGTTTAAAATCCTTAAAAACTTCAAAATCAAGATTTGATGCGTTCAGAATAAATTCATGAGGTTGGTGATCCATTCTTTCGACCAACCATTTTGCATTGCGAATAATTGTAGGTCTTTGTCCCCAGGCAATACTTGCACTTAAGAAACCGGCTATTTCAACATCTTCTTTTTTCGAAAAAGATCGTGGTATTTGTATGGGATCGGTGCTAATGAAAGATTCCCGATTGAATAAATCGTATTTCTCATCCAAAAATTCCTTTAAATCTGCAAATGAAAAATTAGTCATTCCCATCGATCAATCCATCTGAAATACTAATTTTTCGATCGGACATATCCGCCAATTCCGTATCGTGGGTTACAATCACAAATGTTTGATTGAAACGGTCACGCAAGGTGAAAAATAATTCGTGAAGCTCCTGACGCGTTTTAGAATCTAAATTACCGGAAGGTTCATCAGCCAAAATTACAATTGGATCATTAATCAGAGCTCTTGCTACTGCAACCCGTTGCTTCTCACCACCCGAAAGTTCGGAAGGTTTATGATCCATTCTATGACCCAAATTCAGCATTTCAAGCAATTCCTTTGCCTTCGTAATGGCTTCAGATCTCGATTTTTTGGCAATATAGGCAGGAATGCAAACATTCTCTAAAGCTGTAAATTCAGGAAGCAAATGATGAAACTGGAATACAAAGCCAATGTTCGAATTTCGAAATGCAGATAATTCTTTCTCATTGTATGAAGTAATATCAACACCATCATAAAACACTTTTCCTGAATCGGGTCTGTCCAATGTCCCGAGTATTTGCAAAAGTGTAGTTTTGCCCGCACCACTGGCGCCAACAACAGAAACAATTTCTCCTTTTGTAATATTTAGATCGATTCCTTTAAGAACATTAACCGTTCCAAAACTTTTTTTGATTTGATCAGCAGTTATCATACAGATGAATTACTTCGTGAAAACCAAATATACATAAATCAGATAAACTGTAAGCAGTAAAAATCCTTTCCAACGATGAAGTTTCCCTTTGTGCAAAGGTAAAATCAGCAAAAACAAAAGAAAAGATACACCTAACATGATGAGTACATCAAAAGATATGATTGGCTGACTAACAAAAACATTTTTAATAATAGATGTAACTCCCAACACACCAAAAATATTGAATATATTAGAGCCAATAATATTTCCAATAGAAATATCCATTTCCTTTTTATATGCCGCAACAGCAGAAGTCGCCAATTCGGGAACCGATGTACCAAAAGCTACCAAGGTTAACCCCACTACCCGTTCACTTACTCCAAAATCGAGTGCAATATTTTTTGCACTGCCAACCAAAATATTAGCTCCAAAATACAAGCCAACCGACGAAGCAATAATTAGAAATATTGCAGCAAATATTGAATGTTTTGCTGTTTTAAACTCGGAAGACAAACCCCTGCTGTCCTTTCTTGATTTCCAAATAGTCCAGACCATGAAAACGATCAAAAGAATTACGAAAATAATTCCTTCGTAATACTCCAATTGCTGATTCAAAATGAAAATATAAAACAGAATTGATGCGCCCATCATAAAGGGCCAATCGAATTTTATAGAATTACTTCGAACAGGCAAAGGCATTAATACCGCGGTAAAACCAAGTACAAGAGCGATATTTGCAATGTTTGAGCCAATCACATTACCAATAGCTATATCCGGACTTCCATGAAGAGCGGCATCCAAACTCACAAACAGTTCGGGTGCAGATGTTCCAAACGAAACTACCGTTACTCCTACAACAAGAGTCGACACCTTAAAATGAGAAGATAATGCCACACCACCTTTCACCAACAAATCTCCGCTATATAAAAGGATAACGAAACCTATAAAGAGATATAAATAGTCCATTGAAATAAAAAAAAATTCCACGCTGTATATTGGTGGAATGATTAAACCTAAAATAATAGGATTATAACTTCTTAGTCAGGTCATCCTTAAATTCCTTGATATGATCAAGAACTTCTGTTTCCTTTCTAATTTCGGTTTTAATATCTTCCGTCGCCCGCTTGAATTCTTTCATTCCTTTCCCCAAACCTTGAGCCAATTCAGGAATTTTCTTCGAACCGAACAATAACAGAACAACAACCAGCACAACAACGATTTCACCGCCACTAATAAATAAAAGAATACGATCCATTTTTTAAATATTTTAAACAAAGATACCGAAGAAATTTTAAATCATGAATATAGATTGCAGTTCGATTTAAAGCTAAGCAAAAAAAATCCCCCGAATCTTATGATTCGGGGGATAATTTTATAATTATTTTCTAACTATTTCTTTCTGGCAATCACTTTAGATACACGTAAACTTGTATCGTAAGAAATTGGTGTTGCAATGAAAAGTGAAGAATAGGTACCTACCAAAACACCAACTAACAATGCGAATGTAAATCCTTGAATTGAAGTTCCTCCAAAAAGGAAGATGGCTAACAAAACAACCATAGTAGATAATGAAGTACTAAAAGTACGACGTAATGTACTATTCAAAGCACTATCCACAACCTCAACACGATCGCGTTTTGGATGTAATCCAATGTATTCACGAATACGGTCAAATACAACCACGGTATCATTAATGGAGTAACCAACTACAGTAAGTATTGCTGCAATAAATGCCTGATCCACTTCAAGTGAGAATGGCAACCATCCATAGCACAATGAGAAGATACCCAACACAATGATTGAATCGTGAGCCAAAGCTACAATTGCACCTAAACCATACTGCCAGTTCGAGAAACGAACCATGATGTAAAGGAAAATCACGATCAAAGCAAATAAAATTGACCAAACTGCAGACTGACGAATATCATCAGCAATAGTAGGCCCAACTTTTTGTGACATTTTTCTATTGTTTTCAAGGAAATCAGCCTTAGTAGCACCATTTAAATATGGTTTTAATCCTGTATAAAGCAATTCTTCTACTTCATCATCAACTTCATTTCCTGCTTCCTCAATTTTATATTTTGTAGATATTTTCACTTGAGAATCACCACCAAAAGTTTTTACTTCAGGAGCATGTCCGTAAACAGTTTCCAACGACTTAGAAATATCTTCAACTGAAACATCCTGATCGAAAGCAACAACATATGTTCTTCCTCCGGTAAAATCGATACCTTGATTCAAACCTCTTGTAGCAAGAGAACCAATACTAACAAGGATCGCAATACCTGAAATCACATAGAATACCTTTCTTTTCTCAAGAAATTTAATGTGTGCATTTCGCAACCAATTATCAGTAAACTTAGTTGTAAAAGTAATGTTACGGTTACGTTTTAGAGAACCTTCAATAATTAATCGGGTAATAAAAATTGCAGCAAATAAAGATGAGAAAATACCGATAACCAAAGTGGTTGCAAAACCTTTAATTGGACCTTCACCAAAAAGATAAAGAATAATACCAGTTAAAAGGGTTGTGATGTTACCATCAATAATCGCAGAATATGCATTCTTGTATCCATCAGAGATAGCAAGACTCAATCCTTTTCCACCTTTCAGCTCTTCCTGAATACGCTCATAAATCAGTACGTTCGCATCAACTGACATACCGATTGTTAATACAATACCGGCAATACCAGGTAAAGTCAACACTGCACCCAATGAAGCCAGTACTCCAAAAATAAAGAACAAGTTGGCAATCAAAGCAATGTTTGCAGTAAGACCTGCACCTTTACTATAGAAGAAAAACATATAAAGCAATACCAAAACAAAAGCAATGATAAATGACCACATCCCTTTTTGAATAGATTCCTGTCCCAAAGATGGTCCAACAACTTCATCAGCAATAATATGAGCAGGAGCAGGCAACTTACCTGACTTTAATATGTTCGCAAGATCTTTCGCCTCAGCAATAGTAAAATTACCACTAATACTGGACTGACCACCTTTAATTTCACTAATTACATTTGGAGCAGAATAAACATATCCGTCCAAAACAATTGCGATTGCACGGTCAATGTTATCTTTGGTTAAACGAGCCCAAACTTTTGCTCCTTCACCACTCATACTCATCGAAACTTCAGCTTGTGCTTTGTTTTGATCAATTTGCTCACGAGCAGAAGTAACTGCATCGCCATCTAACGGAGCTTTTCCATCACGGCTGGTTACTTTAATAGCGAACAATTCGAATACATTACCGCCTTCATCAATAGATTTAACACCCCAGAAAAATTTCAGATTACGCGGCATTACTGATTGGACAGCTGGCATTGCCAAAATTTGATTTACTCTTGCAGTATCTTTAATGTGAGACATACCAACAACTGCTTTCGAAGATCCTCTTTGTGTAGGATTCAAAACAGAAAACAATGGGTATTTCTTTGCAATTTCTTTTGCATTAAGGTCGGCAGTCGAATCTTTAGCTGTTTCTTCGATTTTGTCCAAAAGAGCAACATCTTCATCTTTTGCCTCTTCCTTCACCTCTTCTGCAACTACTTCTTTAGCTGCTTCAGCAGGCTCGGCTACTGTATTGATAGCCGCTAATTTTTCGTTTGCTGCATTTAAATACGGAGCAACTTCATTAGCACTATAAGTTTCCCAGAATTCAAGACTTGCAGTTCCTTGTAGTAACTTACGTACACGAGCGGCATCTTTAATACCTGGAAGTTCAATAATGATACGTCCCGAAACATCAGCTTTTTGTATATTTGGTTGAGCAACACCAAAACGGTCAATACGGGAACGAAGGATGTTAAAGGTATTGTCAATCGCGGCATCAGCCTCTTGTTTAATCACTTTTAACACCTCAGCATTAGAAGCTCCAAAAGGAATTTTATCTTTCAACTCTAAAGTTCCGAAGATATCAGGAGAAGACAACTGAGCATTTGGATTGATTGATTCGAATGCTTCACCAAAAAGAACAACAAATTCTTTCTGACTATCCTTTTGCATCGCTTTGGCTTTTGCTATGGCTGCTACAAAAGTTTCATCCTTGCTATTATTGGCCATAGCCTGAATAATATCAATTACAGAAACCTCCATGGTAACATTCATACCTCCCTTAAGGTCAAGACCAAGGTTCATCTCCAATTCCTTACACTCTTTGTAAGTATAATCTTTAATCCAAAGAAAATTGTAAACTCCTTCACCCCTAATAGAGTCAAGATAAGCTTGTTCCTTCTTAATATCGCCGGCTCCGAACTCTTGAGCTTCCTTTTCAACTGATTTGGTAACGTAAGTAAATGTCAATTGATACAAACTCACTAACGCAAAGAGTATAGCGAGTAGACGAATCGCTCCTTTATTTCGCATGTGTTTAGGTTTATTTAATTCTTATTTATGTGGTATATTATATTCTTAACCGCAAATTAACGCACAAATATATTAATTTTTTTCAAATTCCTTTGTTCAATAATCTCAGGTCTTTAACCGACTTTACGTCTTTAGTGAAAGACATGAGATTTAAATAATTTTCAATTCCAGAATTTGCCTCCCATAATCGATAACTGCCCCGTGTTTTAAAAGAAAGTCGCTGCCAAGCAATCCGCAAATTTCCCGCTGACAGTGCTCCATGTACATCTCGTTTATTCCTCCCAAATCAATAAGTGCACAATGAAAATCATTTACAAGAAGATCTCCTAATTGGAATGAATCTATCTTAACCATTTCGGTATTTAAACTTCCTTCACCCAGACCCCGAGACTTAATTTCCGAGGTTTGATACTCTGAGAGAGTGTAAGCAGGAACGAAATTCCGATCTAAAACCGTTTTTGAAGCACCGGTATCAATTACCAAATCTCCTTCATGAGTATTGTTTACTTTACATCTGATCAAAAGATGAAAACTCTCGGTTTCAAGTTCGATTATCTCTATTGGGATCTCAATTTTCATGGGCTTTCAGAACAAAGGATAGCAAATATACCAAAAGAACAGAAATTTGTATCATAAATCACATAAAACCCTTAAACATTAACAAAATAATAATACATGCAAAAATTTTATAATTCCTGATTTACAGATGATATTATTTAGAATTTAAGGTAAAATTTATTTTTGTTTGATTTTATAAACAAAAAAAGGTTGTCTCACATGGAGACAACCTCAATATTTTGAAAAATAAAATCTTCTGATTAAGATAGAATGTTCATTTCGTCTAACACTTTCATTACAGATTTAACGGCCTCTGCTGATCCTTTCAACAATTCCATTTCCTCGGTGTTTAATTTCACTTCAATTACTTTCTCGATACCGTTTTTACCTAAAACAACTGGTACTCCCAAGAAAATATCTTTCATTCCGTATTCTCCGTTCAACAGAGCACATACCGGGAAAATTCTTTTTTGGTCACGAACAATAGCCTCAACCATTTGAGCCGCCGCAGCACCTGGAGCATACCAAGCTGAAGTTCCCATCAAGTTTACAAGCTCGCCACCACCAAATTTAGTTCTTTCGATAATAGCATTCAATTTATCTTCTTCGATCAAATCTGTTACAGGAATACCTGCCACAGTAGTATAACGAGGAAGTGGAACCATAGTATCTCCGTGTCCACCCATCAACAATGCCTGAATATCCTTAGGAGAAACATTTAATTCTTCAGCAAGAAAAGCACGGTAACGGGCTGTATCCAATACACCAGCCATACCAAATACTTTGTTAGATGCTTTTTTAGCTGTTAAAAAAGCAGCATAAGTCATAACATCTAAAGGATTTGACACAATAATGATGATAGCGTCAGGAGAATGTGCAATTACATTTTCAGTAACCGATTTTACAATACCTGCATTGGTAGCGATTAAGTCATCACGACTCATCCCAGGTTTACGAGGAAGTCCTGATGTAATAACAACAACCTCTGATCCAGCAGTTGCTGCATAATCATTAGTTACTCCTTTAACTCTTGTATCGTAATAATTAATCGGAGCTGTTTGCCACATATCCAATGCTTTTCCTTCTGACAATCCATCTTTAATGTCAACAATAATTACTTCGTTTGCTAATTCCTTTTGGGCAATGCAATTTGCACAAGTTGCGCCAACATTTCCTGCACCTACAACGGTAATTTTCATAAGGCTTTAATCTTTGATTATATCTATTTATATTCGTATCAATGGAGAATTTTTTCTTTATTGGCTAGCAAATATATACACAATGCCAGAAAATAATTCAGAAAAAGACCTGCTTTTCAACAGTCTCACTTAAATATATGAAAATTAGATAACAATTATCTAACTTCTGACATATTTAACTATTTCAAAACTGGGTATAAACACCCATACAGGCTCTTCTGCTCAATAACGACAAACAGATCTTATTATCAGAAGCCACATTTAGCAAGGAGAATAGAAGTTCCGAGATAAAATTAAATCGGAAGAAATCTGATTAAATCATTCCAAAAAAGCTTTAATTTTATAAGATCGAAGAAATGCAAACGATTACGGAAAATTTTCTTTTATCAAAAAAAAAAGCGCAGGAAAATTAATATCCTGCACTTCTCCAAAAAAAAAAAATCCTATTTGATGATTTCTTCAATCTCTGAAATAATTTTTTCTGCCAATTGATTTGCAGAATCCTCATTTTCACTCTCCGAATAAATTCGGATAATTGGTTCAGTATTTGATTTTCGAAGATGAACCCATTCCGATGCAAAATCAATTTTAACACCATCAATGTCGTTCACTTTCTCATTCCTGTATTTTTCTTTCATGGCAACTAAAACCTCATCAACATCAATTTCGGGAGTTAACTGAATTTTATTTTTTGAGATAAAATAATTCGGATAACTTGCTCTTAACTCCGAAGCCTTTTTCTTTGTTTTTGCCATGTGCGTCAAAATCAAAGCAACCCCAACCAAAGCATCTCTGCCATAATGACTTTCAGGGTAAATAATACCTCCATTACCCTCACCACCAATTATGGCATTATTTTCTTTCATTTTGGTAACAACATTCACCTCGCCAACAGCCGAAGCTTCGTATGTTCCTCCATGTTTCTCTGTAACATCGCGCAAAGCACGGGTTGATGAAAGATTAGATACAGTATTTCCCGGTGTATTTGCCAACACATAATCAGCGCATGCCACCAAGGTATATTCTTCACCAAACATACTTCCATCTTCATTCACAATTGCCAAACGATCCACGTCCGGATCAACTACAAACCCTAAATCAGCCTTGCCTTCCTTCATTACTGAAGCAATTTCAGTTAAATGCTCTGGAAGTGGCTCTGGATTGTGAGGAAACTGTCCGTTGGGTTTGCAATACAATTCTACAACATTTTCAACACCTAAAGCTTTTAACAATTGAGGAATTACAATACCACCAACCGAATTTACTGCATCAACAGCAACCGTAAAATTGGCTTTTTTAATTGCCTCAGCATCAACCAATTTAAGTGCTAAAACATGATCAATATGCTTTTGGGTATAATCATTTATATGAGAAAGCTGACCTAAATCATCAACATCTGCAAATAAAAAATCTTCATTGTCTGCAATAGAAAGAACTATTTTACCATCGATATCGTTTAAAAACTCACCTTTTTCATCCAACAATTTTAACGCATTCCATTGTTTAGGATTGTGACTGGCAGTTAAAATAATACCTCCCTGAGCCTTTTCTTCGGTAACTGCAATTTCGGTGGTTGGTGTAGTTGCCATGCCAATTTCCACAACATCAATTCCCAGCCCCAAGAGAGTTCCAACCACAAGCATGTCGACCATTTCGCCTGAAATCCGGGCATCTCGCCCAACAACTACTTTTACTTTCTGTCCGTTGTTTCTTCGTGATACCCAAGTACCATATGCTGCAGAAAATTTCACAACATCAAGAGGACTTAATCCATCTCCAACTTTACCGCCAATCGTTCCTCTGATTCCGGAAATTGATTTAATTAATGCCATACTATTTATTGAATTTTAATGTTTATCGATTCATAAAAAAGATTCTGAACAAACATTCTGTTCAAAATCTGTATGACAAATTTATAATTTCGATCAAGAGTAAAAAAGCAAAATCGAAATTGATTTTCTTTATTTCACTTTTTTAACTGATGGAATTAATATATTCTTTGATTATTAGTACCTTTGCGGGTTCAGAACAATGATCATTTACTCAAAAATGGAAGAAAAAAAATACGGGAAAGATAGAAAAGAAAAATCTTCTTTTAGATCAAAAACAGAAAACGATAGAAAACCTGGTGGTGCAAATCCTCGATTCAAAAAGGATTCAGAATCACGCAACAATCAGGGGGAATCAGAATATCCCCGACAACGAAGAGATAATTCAGAAAAACCTTTTCAAAGAGATAACGCAAGACCACAATCATCAAGAAGATCTGATGGTGACCGTTCGGAAAGAAGTTCCGACAGAAGAAGATCCGGATCGGAAGAACCAAACCGTAAATTTGGCTGGGATTCAGATTCACGAAATCGAAATACAGGTGGCAGATCAGAAAATTCTGACAGACGTAACAATGATTCCAACAGAACTTCCCGAGGTTCTGATTCAAGATCAAGTTCGCCAAGAAGATCTGACGACAACAGATCTGAAAAAGACTCTGAAAGAAGAAGATACAGATCTGAAGACTCAAGCCGTAAATTTGGCCGGGATTCAGGATCACAAGACCGAAGCTATAGTGGCAGATCAGAAAATTCTGACAGAAGCTCCCAAAGTTCTGATTACAGATCAAGATCACCAAGAAGATCTGACGATAACAGATCTGAAAGAGACTCTGACAAAAGAAGACACAGATCTGAAGACTCAAACTTCAGAACCCGAAGAGATTCTGACCGCTCAAACAGAGGAGGAGAAAGATCAGAATTTACAGAAAACAAAAAAAGATTTGCAGACGATTTTGATGAAGATCAGGATTTGAGCACAAAACCTTACGATCGTTTTAAAAACAAACCTGATAAAGAAACGCTTCAAAAAAAGCATTACAGCAAGAAAAAACAATTGGCTTTTGCTAAACTATCAGGTCCTGAAGATGGAATACTTAGGCTTAACAAATACATTTCGAACACCGGAGCATGCTCAAGAAGAGCTGCCGACCAACGAATTGAAGAAGGCAGAATAACCGTTAACGGCGAAATTGTTAAAGAGGTTGGCTCCAAAGTAAATATTAATGATGTAGTTTGCATGGATGGCAAACAATTGGAGGCCGAAGCAAAAGTCTATTTGGTTTTAAACAAACCCAAAGATTTTGTAACTACCCTTGATGATCCACTGGGACGAAAAACGGTTATGGATTTAATTAGTCATGCATGTCCTGAAAGAGTTTATCCTGTAGGAAGACTGGATCGTATGACTACCGGAGTTTTAATTTTCACCAACGATGGCGATTTAACAAAACGTCTTACTCATCCAAGCTACAACAAGAAAAAGATTTACCATGTATTTCTTGACAGAGCAATTTCTCAAGAAGAATTAGATCAGGTACTAACCGGATTGGAATTAGAAGACGGAGAAATTAAAGCTGATGCCATTAGTTTTGCCAGTGATACCGATAAAACTCAAGTTGGAATAGAAATTCATTCGGGCCGAAACAGAATTGTGCGACGCATTTTTGAACATCTGGGTTACGAGATCGAAAAATTGGATCGCGTACTTTTTGCAGGAATTACGAAGAAAAATATTCCCAGGGGAAAATGGAGATTCCTAAGCGAAAAAGAGGTAAACATGCTTAAAATATATTAACCAAAGTAAGCAGTTACCGAATATACCACATAAAAAAATCCCGACAGTGATGTCGGGATTTTTTTGACATATTGTATTCTTAAAATTGCTTCAACAAATTAGCCATCTCAATAGCTGATACCGCCGCTTCAAATCCTTTGTTTCCAGCCTTTGTTCCAGCACGTTCAATTGCCTGCTCAATAGAATCGGTAGTTAAAACACCAAAAATAACTGGTACTTCCAAATCTAAAGAAACACTCGCAACTCCTTTGGTAACTTCGCCCGACACATACTCAAAATGAGGAGTAGAGCCTTTAATTACAGCACCCAAACAAATAACCGCATCGTATTTACCACTTTTTGCCATCTTCTTAGCAATCAATGGAATCTCAAATGCTCCGGGAACCCAGGCAACATCAACATCATCAGTAGAAGCTCCATGACGATTGATAGCATCCAAAGCACCTGCCAACAATTTACCTCCAATAAATTCGTTAAAACGACCGGCAACAATACCGAATTTTAAATCTTTAGCAATAAGCTTACCTTCAATTACATTCATTTTATTTGATTTTAAGATGTGAGAAATGAGATTTCAGTTTTGAGATTACTCTTCTAATCCAAAAAAGTAATATTTGTTACCCCATTCACTCATTGACACATTTACTTATTTTATACTTTTATCATCATTTTGCAAATTCCACTTTACATCCTGATGCAATAGATGACCCATTTTATTCATTTTGGTCTGCATATAGAATTCATTTTTTTCATTACAAGTCATTTCAATCTCTTCGCGAGCAACAATTTTCAATCCATAACCTTTTAAACCAGCAACTTTCAGTGGGTTATTAGTCATTAAAATCAAATCTTTAACTCCCAATTCGGCTAAAATAGCAGCACCAATACCATAATCACGCAAATCGGCTTTAAATCCCAATGCCAGGTTTGCCTCAACAGTATCCATCCCCATATCCTGAAGTTGATAAGCCTTCAATTTATTGATTAAACCAATACCTCTGCCTTCCTGACGCATATATAACAACACACCTCTGCCAGCCTCTTCGATTCTCCGCAAAGCTTCCTGCAGCTGATCGCCGCAGTCGCAACGCATAGAACCAAACGCATCACCGGTTAAACATTCAGAATGCACCCGAACCAACACTGGTTCAGAAGTATCAATATCTCCTTTTACCAAAGCAACATGATGCTCACCGGTAATTTTATTGACAAAACCATGAGCTCTAAATTCGCCATGTTTTGTTGGCATTGCTGTTTCAGTTACTTTTTCGATTACACTCTCTGTTTGTCTGCGATACTCAATCAAATCAGCAATCGTAATCATTTTTAAATCATGCTTTTTGATGTATTCTCTGAGCTGAGGAACACGGGCCATGGTTCCATCCTCATTCATAATTTCACAAATTACGCCTGCCGGATACAATCCAGCCATTCTTGCCAGATCAACAGCCGCTTCGGTGTGTCCTGCACGAACCAGAACTCCATTTTTACGCGCTACCAAAGGAAAAATATGTCCCGGACGGGTAAAATCTTCCGGTTTGGCATTCTTATCAAACACTTTTTGTATTGTATGCGCACGTTCGTGAGCAGAAATACCGGTTGAACAATCTGCAGCATCAATACTTACGGTAAAGGCCGTTTGCTTTGCATCAGTATTATGGTACACCATCATATCGATATTCAACTCATCCAAACGCTCCTTAACAATTGGCATACAAATCAATCCTCCAGCCTGTCGGGCCATAAAATTGATTGCCTCAGGAGTAACCATTTCCGCCGCCATCAGCAAATCACCCTCATTTTCACGATCTTCATCGTCAACCACCACAATCATCTTCCCTAATTTGATGTCTTCAATCGCTTCTTCAATTGTATGAAATTTCATAGTTTTATGTATTGTTGTTTTGTTTCCAATTTTACTTTTTATGCAAACCCATTCTCTTTCAGGAAATTCATCGAAATATCCGATTTCTCCACCTGAGCACTTTCCTCATCTCTATGAAGCATGAATTTTTCAATATACTTCGCAGTCATATCGCATTCCAAATTTACTTTTTCTCCCTTTTTCTTAGAAGTTAAAGTTGTATCTTCCTGTGTAAGCGGAATAATTGAAACTTTAAAAATTTTCTCATCTACATAAGCCACAGTCAAACTGATACCATCAATGGCAACAGAACCTTTCTCCACAATATATTTCAATATATTACCAGGTGCCGCAATGCTAACCCAAATGGCATTATCATCTTGCTCCCTGCCTACAACTTCGCCCAAACCATCGATATGTCCACTTACCATATGACCACCCATCCGGTCGCCAACTCGAAGAGCCCGCTCTAAATTCACGCGGCTTCCCGCTCCCAACAATCCGAAATTTGTTCGGCTCATTGTCTCCGGCATAACATCTGCCGAAAAACCGGTAGAATTAAAGCTAACCACTGTCAAACAAATTCCATTGGTTGCAATACTATCACCCTGCTTCACATCATCCATAATTTTACGGGCCGAAACAGTCAATCGAATTGACTTGCCCCCACTTTGAATGGACTTAATGCTTCCTATTTCTTCAATTAAACCTGTAAACATTTTTTCAATTATCAGTTATTGGTAAACAGCTATCAAATTACAAAGCATCCACTATCTGCTACACTTTTTTTATTTTCCCTGTCAGCATCAGATCATTTCCAAGCTGACCTATTATAATATTCTCCAATTCGATAGCATCTTTCATGAATTTGATTCCTTCGCCGCCAACGGGTGATTTAGAATTGGCACCACCAATAATTTTAGGCGCAATAAACGACATTACCTCATCAACAATGCCTGCTTCCAAAGCCGAAAAGTTAAGCGTTGCTCCTCCTTCCAGTAAAATTCCATCAATGCCCTCACTTCCAAGCTTCACCATTAAATCTGCAAGATCAACTCTTCCGTTTCTGGATTTTGCAATGATCACGGAATTTCCTAAGTCTTCAATTTGTGCAATCTTTACAGAGTCAACTTTATCTGTTACAGCAACAATTGTTTTGGCCTGAACACCCGTATTCAATATTTTTGATTCCAAAGGAATCCGGGCACTACTGTCTACCACTATCCTTACCGGATTTCGTCCTTCTCCTTTTCCCAATCTGGTCGTCAGCATCGGATCATCGGCAATCACCGTATCAACACCAATCATGATTCCTGCCAGTTCATTTCTTAAATGATGAACCCGTGCCCGTGATTTTTCGTTGGAAACCCAACGGGAATCACCCGTTTCACTGGCAATTTTCCCATCCAGAGTCATGGCTGTTTTCATCACCACATAGGGAATTTTATTTTGAATAAATTTCAGAAAAACACGGTTCATCTGACTTAATTCTTCGCACAAATAGCCGTATTCAACCTCAATTCCGTTATCCTCAAGTAATTTTACTCCTTTTCCCGCCACCAATGGGTTCGGATCCAACATCCCAATCACCACTTTCCCAATTCTATTTTTCACAATTGCTTCGGCACAAGGCGGTGTTTTACCATAATGGGAACATGGCTCTAAAGTCACATACATTGTTGCCCCTTCAACAGATTCTGTTGCAGATCGAAATGCATTTACCTCGGCATGCGGACCACCAAAGAACTCATGATATCCCTCGCCAATAATTTTATTATCACGAACAATAACAGCACCAACCAAAGGATTAGGATTTACTCTTCCTATTCCCTTTTTAGCCAATTCAAAAGCTCTCTGCATGTATTGATATTCTTTGCTCATCTGCATAAAAACAAAAAGCCCTGAACAGTTCATTAAACTATTCAGGGCATCTATTATAGGTATAGCCGAACGGAAATAATTTCCATTGACATGAAATCAATCAAATTGATCAATTGTTTTTCTTCTCCCATCCAGACTGTACTGTCGGTACTGGAATCACACCAGTTCAATCTCGTTAAAGATTCGCGGACTATCACCGCCGGTCGGGAATTTCACCCTGCCCTGAAGAAACAATAAAATATTTAGAACAAAGTTTTCATCCCTTATTCTACTACAAATATATAATTTTAGAAAATAAAAACAAATCACACAAACAGTCTTTACAACACACTGTAAATTCAAAACATTAAAATTTAAGCCACACTAACGCTTCTAATTAGGACTTTTAAACCATTACATATTGGTATTTCTATAAAAAAAACTCCAACAAGTTCTTTATTCCATCTTAATGAGTGGCAGACATTTTCGTAAATGGTATTAATTGTACTATCTTTGCAAAAATTTTTAAATCACTAAATTGGAGTACATATGCCTCATAAATCAGGTTTTGTAAATATTATTGGAAATCCCAACGTTGGGAAATCAACCTTAATGAATAATTTGGTTGGGGAACGCATCTCAATTATTACGTCGAAATCACAAACTACGCGTCACCGGATTAAAGGAATTGTTAATGGTGATGATTTTCAAATTGTATACTCTGATACACCAGGAGTTTTGCAGCCAAACTACAAACTTCAGGAGTCGATGATGAAATTTTCAACTTCGGCATTGGTTGATGCTGACGTTATTTTATATGTTACCGACGTTATTGAAACCATCGATAAAAACGAAGAATTCCTTAAGAAGGTACAAAATTCTGACATCCCGGTTCTTTTGCTGATCAACAAGATTGATTTATCTGATCAGGAAAAATTAAATAAACTGGTAGATAGATGGAAAGTAACACTTCCTAAAGCTGAAATATTCCCAATGTCGGCAACAGAGAATTTTAACGTTCCGAATTTGTTTAACCGCATTTTGGAATTATTGCCTGAAGGTCCTCCTTTTTTCGCAAAAGACGAACTAACTGATAAACCATCCCGTTTTTTTGTAAATGAAATTATCAGAGAGAAAATACTGACTAACTACGACAAAGAAATTCCATATTCGGTAGAGGTTGCCGTTGAAGAATTCAAGGATGAGCCTAAAATAATCAACATTATGGCAGTAATTAATGTTGAACGAACTTCTCAAAAAGGAATCATCATTGGACACCAGGGCAAAGCACTGAAGAAAGTTGGAACTGAAGCCCGACTGGACATGGAAAAATTCTTTGGGAAAAAAGTGTTCTTAAAACTATACGTTAAGGTTGCAAAAGACTGGAGAAGCAAAGACTCTCATTTAAAAGATTTCGGGTACAATCAATAAGTTCAAAACTGTATTGACAAATCGGAGAAATCTTTAGGATTTTAATCAATTGAATAAGAATTACACGCAGAGATTACGTTAGAAAAATAAAATAATGAGCAATATAGTTGCAATCGTAGGAAGACCAAATGTTGGAAAATCTACACTTTTTAATCGATTATCGGGTACTAGAAAAGCAATCGTAAACGAAACTGCTGGTGTTACCCGTGATCGTAATTACGGTAAATCTGAATGGAATGGTATAGAATTCTCTATTATTGATACCGGCGGTTACGCTACCAATTCTGAGGATATTTTTGAAGAGGAAATCCGCAAACAGGTGATGATTGCCATTGAGGAAGCCGATTCTATTCTTTTCGTTTTAGATGTGCAGCACGGAATCACAGATTTAGATTCGGCTGTAGCAGGAATACTTCGACGCACCAAAAAGAAAGTTTATTTGGTTGCAAATAAAGCGGATAATTCGGATTTAATTTTTGCTGCCAACGAATTCTATTCTATTGGAATGGAAGGAGAGGTTTTTCCAATTTCAGCCGTTAATGGATCGGGAACAGGAGATTTACTGGATGCTGTAGTAAATGATTTTGAGATCAAACCAAACGACGATGATGAAGGTTTGCCAAGAATAGCATTTGTTGGTCGTCCAAACGTAGGAAAATCATCAACGGTGAACGCTTTGGTTGGAATCGACCGAAATATTGTGACTGATGTTGCAGGAACAACAAGAGATTCAATTCATACCCGATTTCAGAAATTCGGTCATGATTTTATCATGGTAGATACTGCCGGAGTTCGCAAGAAACCAAAAGTGCACGAAGATCTTGAATTCTATTCGGTAATGCGATCAATCAGAACAATTGAAAGCGCTGATGTTTGTGTATTGATTTTAGATGCAACACGTGGTGTAGAAGCTCAGGATTTAAGTATTCTTGACATTATTCTCAACAATCGCAAAGGAGTTGTAATCATGATTAACAAATGGGATTTGGTGGATAAAGAAACCAATACCATGAAAGAATTCGAAGAAGAAATTAGAAATCGAATTGCACCATTTAAAGATGTTCCAATTATTTTCACCTCTGCCATTACAAAACAACGATTAATTCAAGTTTTGGAATCGGCGCTTGAGGTTTATGAGAATCGTATTCGTAAAATACCAACATCGGAACTAAACAATGTGATGCAAAAAGTAATTGCAGCTCTTAATCCTCCTGCGTTGAAAGGAAAGTTTATTAAAATCAAATATGTAACACAATTACCAACTCACGCTCCAACATTTGCATTCTATTGCAATTTGCCTCAATATATTAAAGATCCTTACAAAAGATATCTTGAGAATCAGATCCGCAAAAACTGGTCGTTTACCGGTGTACCGATTCAAATTTTTGTGAGAAAAAAATAAGTTCTGCACACAGAACAATCATTAACCGATTCAGTTTTTCTGAGTCGGTTTTTTTTGTCTTGAAGGAAAAATAATTTTTGATAACTAAAATTTTAGTTATATTTAAATCCTAATCATAAACCCAAGACATGAAACATTTTCTTCTTCTTCTATTGCTAAGCGTTGTAACAAGCATTCCTGCAAGTTTTTCTCAGAAAGTTGCAAAAGTAGACCAACTCTTGTATTCGGAACAATACACCAAAGCAATTCCAATGCTTGAGCAAATGATAAAAAAAGACAGCTTAAACAGTCTCTTGTATTTTCAACTTGGCAAAGCCTTTCAAAATCTTAACAAAGACAAGTTAGCTATCATCAATTATCAAAAAGCCAACTCTTTAAATAAAAATTCAAAAACAATACTCTTGAATTTAAGTTCCTGTCTGTACTCATTAGGAAATTATCCCGGAGCAGAGAAATATCTTTCCAATTTGCATTCAATCGATTCCTCCGATTACCAAGTCAACTTACTTTTAGCCAAAACCCTTTCCAGTCAAAATAAACTCAAAAAAAGTTTGGATATCTATAAGCAAATCATCCAAACAGATTCATTAAATCCGTTCATCTACAAACAAATAGGAAATTTAAAAGGCCGAATGCAGAATTTCACAGGATCTTTGTCTTCTTATCTGATTTCATACGAACTCAACCCTGATGACTTATCTGTATTGGTTCATATTATCCAACAACTTTATGAAATGACCGCTTATCAGCAAGCATTGGAATACTGCTCAAAGGGATTGGCAACCTATCCAGACAACACCATACTGCTAAAGAAAAAGGCTCAGGTTTTAATTGGATTGGAATGGTACGACAATGCCTTAACAATTTTAAAAGATCTTAAAGCATCCAACAACCTAACTGATGCCGAACACAGACAACTGGGAATTTGCTACATGCAAACCCGGCAATATGAAGATGCATTAACTGCTTTTACAAGTTGTGGCCCTACCTATGAAAAAGACCCAATGATTAATTTCCATACAGGAATTTGTTATGCCCGATTGAATCAACACGAGAAAGGGATTCAATTTTTGGAAGATGCTCTTTTTTATATCACTTCACCTATTGAGGCCTCAATGCATTTGTATTTGGCAAAATCGTACGGAGCAACCAGACAATTTAAAAAAGCGACAGCATCCTATCTGAATCTTCTTGAAATAGATAACACGAACCCAGATATTCTTTACGAAATTGCAACAACCTACGAAGAGTATGGGGAAAATCAAGACAAAGCACTGGATTATTACACCAAATTCCTCCAGCAAACCTCCGACATAGACGATCCTAAATATGAATATGCCAAATCCCGTATACTTTATATCAAGGAAAACATCCACTTCGAGAAATAATATCCCTATAAATAGGTATTGCCAGCAAATTAGGGATCGCTAATTTTGTACAGATAAAACATGCCGGCGACAACTGAAACCAAATGGTATTCAAAAAATCTTTTGCCATAAGATAATTTTTAGTGTTATTCCTCCATTTGGTTTCGGTTTCCAGCGGCATTCTTCATGCGTTTTTTGCGAATATTCCACACTTTTTATTAATTTAGATTAATTAAAAAACAAGCTATGCGTATTAAAAAGGATATGAAGCTGGCTGATGTAATTCAATTGAATTATATGCTCATTCCAGTCATTCACCGTTTTGGAATCAATTTGGGATTTGGGGACAAAACCGTTGCTGATGTTTGCAGGGAAAACGAGGTCGACATAAACTTCTTTTTACAGCTTGTAAACGCATATCACGATAAAGACTACTTCCCAAAAGAAGAGCTTCAAACTATTCCGGTTAAGGACATTGTCAACTATCTTAAAATGACTCATTCAAGTTATTTAAATGATAAATTATCAGAGATTGAACAGAAAATTATCTCTCTGCAATCGGAAGACACTGAAGATCAGAAATACATTCTGCTGATCAGAAACTTCTTTGAGGGATATAAATCTGAGCTGACAGAACACATTATGCATGAGGAAAATGTTGTTTTCCCATATGTTTTAGCCGTTGAGGAAATCATTAAAAATCAGAATTTTACAGAGAGAAACCGTGAAATTTTCGAATCATTTTCCATTGAAAAATACGAGGAAGGGCATAATGATGTAGAAGAAAAACTGATGGATTTAAAAACCATCATGATCAAATATCTTACGCCTCCGGCAAACAGCACACTTTACCATACAATTATACAGGATCTGTTCAAATTAGAGGAAGATTTGAACTATCATTCCAGAATTGAGGATAAGGTACTAACTCCTAAAGTTATCTTAATGGAAAAATCGATCTGCAATCTTATTTAAATTCTAACTATGGCAAGATCTACGATTCTTATTGCTGATAATTCGTGCATGATCCGAAAAGGACTCCGGTCAATTCTTCAAAATCTGGAGAATTCTGAGGTGATTCAGCTCATCGATAATAAAGAGGATGTATGCGGAATTGTGCACAAAAGAAAACCGGATATTCTCATTATTAATCCAGACATGCTGCCCGGTGATTGTCTGGATGCAAAGAGGGAATTTTTCAATGAAAATAAACTCTCTCTGATCTTGTTATCGAACAAGAAAAACCTTAAAAATGACTTAAAGGCAGATGGTTATATCAATTATATGGATGGGCAAAATACCATTCTTGATATGATGCAGGAAATTCTAAATAAAAATAACAAAAGTTCATTTCCTGATAAAAATTCAGAAACAATTAGTTCCCGTGAGAAAAATATCTTAAAACATATTGCTCTTGGATTAACCAACAAAGAAATTGCCGATCAATTATTCATCAGCATTCATACCGTGGTCACTCACCGTAAAAACATCACACAAAAATTGGGTATTAAATCTGTATCCGGATTAACGGTATATGCAATTTTGCACAATCTTATTTCTATGGACGAGGTAAAATAGTTACAATTCTACCTCAACTCCGGCTTCTAAATTTATCGTTTTAAAATATTTTTTAAACTCATCCTGAACAAGAAAGCTTGTGCAATGTGTTGCTCCTAATATTTCCAATTTCTCTTCCTGAAAAAAGCCTGCGGTTTTCTGAAAAACTTCATCCAGTTTCTTTAAATGAAAACCTCCCAACACCGCATAAACCTTATCCTCCCCACAAACCTCTTTTGCGTAAGCCACCGTATTGCAAATGCCGGCGTGCGCACACCCGCTGATGACTATTAATCCTTTTTCGCTCTTAATGGCAAGTGCAGAATCATCAGCAACAAAATCCGGCGATCCGTCTTCCAAAAGGAAAGTTGTTGATTGGGATTCAAAATCATTTAATCGTGGAATTTCACCCAGATAAACCATTTTCTCACTGATCCAAACCGGCAATTTTGATTCCTTTAATTCGAATTGTTCGGCAATCTCTTTTCTTGTCATTTTTAGGCCAACAGTAGTCTTGCTTTCCTTTCGAAAACGAAGAGAAAATGAATCGGGATGTGTAATCAAACGTTTCCCTGACACAAACTGCAAACCATCACCATGATCCCAATGACCATGACTCAAAACCAGAGTATTGATTTCATCCAAATCAACACCCATTTTTCCCGCATTCTCGATAAAAAGGGAATTTGGTCCAACATCAAATAAAATTTTCTCATCGGCCTCAATCACAGCCGAAAAACCATGAACTGCCTCAAAACCATCTTTCGCGGTATTATCTACCAGTATTTTTACAATCATCTTATATCTCTTTTCTTTTAGGAATCCGAACAATAAAACAAGATCCAATATGCCTCTCCGATTCAACCCAAATGCTTCCGTTAGCATTCTCAACAATATTTTTAACAATTGATAAACCCAATCCCATACCACTCGATTTTGTTGTAAAGTTAGGTGAAAACAACCTCTCTTTAATCTCCGGGTTAATTCCGGAACCATTATCAATTACACTTACCTGATAATCAGAATCTATATCCTCTAACTCAATTACAACCTGAGCCAGGTTTTCTTCCGGGATAGATTGAATCGCATTGTTAATTAAATTCACAAAAACGCGGACAAACTGTTCTTTGTCAACAAAAACACTTGCATTCTCAATGGAATTCAAATCGAGTTTCAAATCAAAATCATCGTTCTTAAACAAATCAACTGTATGTTCGAGAATTTCAACCAAATTTAAATTTTCATTTTTGGCTGCCGGCATCTTTGCAAAATTCGAAAATGCAGTAGCAATAGATGACAAAGCATTAATTTGCTCTATTAATGTTTTACTCACACGATTAAAATGCTCTTCCCAATTTGGTGTTTTGTCCTCGAAGCGTTTCTGCAGAAACTGAATACTTAATTTCATAGGGGTTAATGGGTTCTTAATTTCATGAGCAATTTGCTTTGCCATTTCCCGCCATGCAGATTCCCGTTCCGATTTTGCCAAACGGGAAGCACTCTCTTCAAGCTCAATAAGCATTTGATTATATTCCTTCACCAAACTACCTATTTCATCATTTTTAGTATATTCAATTTGCTCACCATACGAACCAAAACGTGTTGCCTTCAGTCTGCTCTGAATTAAACGAAGCGGATAAGTTATTTTATTCGATATAATTACCGAAAGAAAAATGGCCAGCAAAATCATCAATACATGAAGATTTACCCCGGCAAGAATTAAATTAAACATTTCTTTTTCCAGCTCTTTGCTTTTTAGGAAATAAGGGAGATTTACAAATGCAATGGTTTCATTATTTTCATCAACCAAAGATTCGTAAGCCGACAAGTAAGACATTTTCCCAATTTGTTCTTTATGAATAAAATGAGTTCGCTCATTAAAAAAAAGTTGATCGTAAGCGGCAAAATTCATCCTCTTCCCCTGCAGTTTTTTCTCAAATATTTCTGGTCTTGAAGTTGCAATCAACTCCCCGGATAAATTGTACAAATGAATATCCGCAAAAATCAAATTTGACAATTGTCTTAATTGATCTGTTATCACCTCTGATTTTCGTGAACTGTCTCCCGACAAATCCTGAATTACCTCACGTTTAACCAAAAGCAATTTCTCTTGCAGACTCCTGCTATTTGCTTCGTTAGCCTGGTTAATGTTGTAATACACAGTGCCGCCACCCAACAAAAGGAAGAATAGCATTAGCAAACCAATAATTGAGTATTGAATCCGGTATTTAAAACTTAGATTTATTCTGAATTTAGAAGAAACTTTTTCAAGCAACCAAATACAAAAGCCAAAAACATAAAAAAGAACAAAAACATACGGAATGGTTATCCCTCTGTTATACCATGATACAGAAGGGCAACTTACTACAACAGCATTATCACCAAACTTATATATCAAATGGTCGTACCCATCAATCTGTTTCCAGAAAAAATCGGCAGAACTAACGCCAAACCCGGCATCACTCATGAAATAATTAAATTTTCCGGAGGAAGCAATCAGTTTCCCATTCTGATATTTCCCATAAGAATATTTATGACTTACCGGACGCAAATCAACTTTTTCATCCAACAACAAATCCGGATATCCTAAACCCTCATTGCCAAATTTAGAATCGAGACGCAGGTAAATTTTAACCTCATCGGAAGCAAACGATGGATTGGAAATAACACCTAAATATGAAACCATCCCATCAAACTCATTCAAGTAGTAAAAATTACTATTTGGAATAGGTTCACCTGTTGTGACAATCATTTCTTCAAAAAACTCAAAACAATTTCTGATCTGATTATCGGGCTCAATATTTAAATCATCCATGTTGCTGCAAATTGTAACTTGAAGATGATATTGCTCCCAAAATCCTGTAAAGTATTTATTTTGAACATAATCTGCTATTTCAGGTTCATTTCTAAAAGGTCGTTTGCACAAATCTTTTAATATTGAATCCTGATCGATTTTCTCTTGAATTTCCATCAAAAAAAATTCAGAGGTTGGATCATATTCTGTAGAAAGATTCATTGCCACTACTTGTCTATCCTGTTTTTCCTTTTGACTGGAGAAAAAATTGATCCTATTGGTAACAAATATTGAAACACCTAAAAGCAAAGCCACATATAAAGAATATCTTCCTCCCTTTTCTTTCTGATAATTAATTAGACCCAAAACCAAAACCAGCAAAATTGGAAAGCCCAGAGTAACAACATCAGTTTTTACTGGATTAAAAAAATAAAATACCAAACTGAAAACCATGGATACAGGAATAACTGCGAGTAAATACGTTTTTAAATTCCAATGATCCCGGGCAATTTCTCCCAGTAGATTTGCGATTTGCCCCAAAGCATAAAATAAAAAAATCAATATAGCAAAACCTATGAAAACATAAATCCCATTATCCTGAAATACAAACATCTGCAAGCTAAAACTGGAGTCAAAAATTAAGCTCTCGAACAGATCCTCGATTGTAAAATACAGCAGATAAAACAGAATTAAATGCACAGAAATCCATCTGGAAACTTGAGATGAATTTTTAGGCTTAAAGAATTGATTGCTGACTAAAAACCTTGAATAGGTATAAACGAAAATAAACAAGAAGAACGAGTTGATTACAAAATCACCTAAGGATGGAAAGAAGAATGAACTCGCAAACAAAACAGGAGAAAAAATCTCAAATTTTGAAAAAACGGCGGGAAATCCCCACAGCAACATAAAATATCGTATAAGTACCAGACTTACTCCCCAAATAAGAAAGGCTGAGAGACCTAATTTCAGATCTTTGAATTGCCGGAGTAAAATACTGAAGAATACCAAACCAGACAGAACCGCCAACAAATACAATAAACCCACTCCTTTTTGTCCCCTTCCGGAACCCATTCCAGCATTATCATCCAATAATGAAAACATGAATTTGCCATCGGAACTGCTCACTGAAACTCCCGAATTTGGGTTTAAGGAAATATCAAAAGAGTCGGGGATGAAAAAATCTGGTCCAAAATGATCTTTCAGAAATTTATTATGATATGGATAAATCTTTTTTAAAAGTAAGAATCCATACAAATCAATTGAATCCGCCTTCTGTTTTTGCATAAAATAGAATCCATCATCCAGCTGAACAACCAATGGATTCTCTTTTTCAAGAAAGCTTTTCCCGGGTATCAGAAAAGAATTATCGCTCCAGAACAATAAACTATCTTGTTTATAAGCAATTAGAACAAATCCATCTTTTTTCAGGTCCTTCTCAAACTCTGAAAAGTTATTGTACTTCTGAAGTACTCCATCCTTTTTTGCAATTGCACTCTGAAGTTCACCGAGATCTTTTTTCAGTAACTGTTCTTTTCTCTCAATAACCTGCCGGGCATGATTAGCCACATTTACAAGGCGGTCATTTTGCCTAAAATAATACTCTGTAGAAACTGCCAACAGAAGAAACACCAACGAAAGAATGGCCGGAATATATTTGAGAAGTCTATTTTTCAATTCGGATAGTTTTGAAGTATTTTATTGCTGATACAAAATTCATGCCTCACCTCTCACAAATTAGCATAATTAGTTCAAAGCATCAAACGTGATGATAAGGCTCTCCTTTAATAATTGTCATTGCCCGATACAATTGCTCGGTAAAAATCATCCGAATCATTTGGTGGGAAAAAGTCATTTTCGATAACGAAACCTTTCCTTGTGCATTCCGATACACATCTTCAGAAAACCCATAAGGACCGCCAATTACAAAAACCAAATTTTTAATTCCACCGATCATCTTCTGTTCTATAAAATTAGAAAATGCCGGAGACGAAAACTCTTTTCCTCCCTCATCGAGCAACATTAATGTATCTCCGGCTTTAATCTTTTCTAAAATTAATTCTCCTTCTTTTTGTTTCTGCTGATTTTCAGAAAGATTCTTCGTGTTTTTTATGTCTGGAATTATTTTCATCTCGAAAGGAAGATAATGCACCAACCGCTTCTGATATTCTTCAATCCCGGTTTTTACAAAATCCTTATCTGTCTTTCCAATCACTAAAAGAACAATTTTCATTTATTTTTAATTTTCAATTTTAGACTAAGCCAATTTGTTATTTTGTACAAATTTGTGCAAAATAAAACCTTAATTTTCTTTCATTATAATAATACTCAAACTTTAATTAATTACTTACACAATGAAAGCATCTATGCGCCTGATTCTACATATCATAAGAATCAATTCTTTCTTTATTTCGAAAAAGAAATTCAGATTTTTTTTAACTTGCGATGTATTTTTCGCACAGTATTTGTGTAAAGGTATATGATATTAAATTGAAAATTATTCATATGAGATCTATAAAATACATATTTTCAGGAATATTCTTCCTTTTAGTTTGTTGCTCATCAGCAATCTCACAAAATAATGATGATTTACCTCAAGAATTAATCAATGCTTTTAAGCAAGGTAACAGTATGAGCTTGTCAAATTTCTTTGGAGAGCGTATTCAATTAACCATACAGGATAAGGAAGCTATTTACAGTAAATCACAGGCAAAACAAATCATGGCTAAATTCTTTAAGGAATTTCCTCCAACAGGATTCAATAAAAAACATGTAGGTGGAAAACCTGAAGCCCGATATGTGATTGGCAGTTTAACAACTAGCCAGGGAAACTTCCGGGTTAATTTTCTGCTAAAAAATGATACAGGAAAATTTGTTGTACATCAACTACGAATCGAAAAAAACTAATTAAAGAGGATGTCTCATAACAAAGTAGACATCCTCTTTTTCATGATCTTTTGTTTTTTTGAGATTAAACTGCCTTATACTGCTTAT